>JABWBN010000274.1 GCA_013360485.1 Burkholderiaceae bacterium
GCTCACCGGCTCGGCAGGCCGGCCCCGGCACCGCACCGAAACGCACCGATTCGAGCTGGCCGGACAGCGGCGGGCCAGCCAGTGGCTCCGGCGGCGACCGCACCGCCGCCACCGAGCCCGACGCCCTCTGACCCTCTGATAGCGGGCTGATCATCGGTGCGCCGGGTCGTGCCGGCGCAGCCAGTCGAAGAACTCGCGGTACCACAGGCGGCTGTTGCGCGGCTTGAGGATCCAGTGGTTCTCGTCGGGGAACCACAAGAGCCGCGCCGGCACGCCGCGCGCCTTGAGCGTGTTGTAGTAGGCCAGCCCCTGCTGGTCGGGCACCCGGTAGTCCAGCGCGCCATGCACCACCAGCGTCGGCGTGCTCATGTGGCCGGCGAAGGCATGAGGGCTTTGCGCATGCACGCGCGCCATGTCCTCCCAGTACCAGGCGCCCAGTTCCCGTGCATGCCAGGCCCAGGCGTCGTCGGCGAACATGGCCGTCCAGTCGTAGCAGCCGGCGTGGCACACATAGGCGGCATAGCGCCCGGGCTGCACATGGCCGTTCATCCAGGCCACCATGTAGCCGCCATAGCTGCCGCCGGTGGCGAACACGCGCCTGCGGTCGATCCAGCGCTTCTTCAGCAAGGCGTCCGTCGCGGCTTCCACGTCCTGCAGTTCGAGCTCACCCCAGCGGTGGGTGATGCTGTCCTTGAAGGCCTGTCCGAAGCTGGACGAGCCGTGGTAGTTCACCACGGCCACCACATAGCCCTGGGCGGCGAAGGTGGGGTTGTTCCAGCGGTAGTGCCAGTTGTCGCCCACCGCGGTGTGCGGGCCCCCATGGATGACCTGCAGCAGCGGGTACTTCTTCTTCGGGTCGAAGCCCGGCGGGTAGAACAACCACACCTGAACCGGGTCGCCCTGGGCGCCCTCGATCCAGGTTTCCTCGTGCCGGCCGATGTCCAGGGTGGCCATCAGTCGGTCGTTGAACGTTTCGATGCGGCGCGGCGCACGCCCCGGCAGATGCACGTGAACGCGGCCGGGGTGATCGGCCGCGTCCATCAACGTCACCACGGTGCCGGCGGCCTTGTCGAAGCCGTGTACCCAGCCGCCTTGCACCACCAACTCGGCGCGGCGGTCGGGCAGGTCGAAGCGCCACAGGTGGCGGCGGGCCTTCTGCTCGGTGGCGAACAGCAGCGCCTGGCCATCGTCTTCCCACACCAGCGGGGCGTGGACCTCGTGGTCCCACTCGGCACTGACCACCTCATGCCCCTGGCCACGCTCCCACACCGCCAGCTGGGTGGGCATGGTGTGCTTGCGGCCCTGATGGCTGGCGATGAACGCGATGCGGGTGCCGTCCGGGCTGTAGCGCGGTGCGCCGAAATCCCAGTCGGGGTCGTGCACGATCGGCTGCACCCGGCCCGACCGCAGGTCGACCTCGGCCAGCGCGTAGCGGCCGTCACTGCGCTTTTCAGGCGCCGGATCGTAGGCAAAGACGACCTTGCGTCCGTCCGGAGATATGTCGAAGCAGGCCGAATCCGGCTCGGTACGGGTCAGTTCGTAGGGTGTGCCTTCGAACAGGTCGCGTACGCGCCCAGTGGCCACGTCCATCAGGTGCAAGTGGGGCACCCGGTCCATCGGCACGAAGTGGTCCCAGTGCCGGTAGAGCGCCTCGTCGGTGGCATAGGCGGTCTCTTTGCGCTCCTTGTGCGCCTTGAGTGCCTTGGCCTGCGCCTTGTCGCCCTTGATCCCCGGCCAGACCCAGGACACGAAGACGATGCGGCGTCCGTCCGGGCACCACTTGTAGGCCTCGACCCCGGTGGCCACCTCGCCCACGCGCTGTGCCTCGCCGCCGTCCGGGGCAATGACATAGAACTGGGCTTCGTCGTCCTTGCGGCCCTGCTGCTCGCGCCGCGCGATGAAGCCGATGCGGTCGCCACGAGGCGAGAAGTGCGGCTGGCTGTCCTTGTCTCCGCATTGGGTGAGCTCGCGCGCCGCGCCGCCGAGCGTCGACAGCAGCCACAGCGAGCTGTGGCCCTTGTTGTCCTCCATGGCGTAGCGACCCACGGCCACCACCGCCTGGGCGCCATCAGGGCTGAGGCTGGGCGTGCCCACGCGCTGCATGCGCCAGAGGTCCTCGACGGTGATGGGTTTGCGTGACTTGGCCATGGAATCGATCCGTCCGGGTTGCAGGGCCGCGTTCAGCGAGGTCGGGCGAGCTGGTACTCGAGATGCGCGCGGACCTCAGGCCATTCGCCGGCCATGAGGCTGTACATCACGGTGTCGCGCACGGTGCCGTCGCGGCGCAGGGCGTGGTGGCGCAGCACGCCGTCGCGTCGTGCCCCCAGTCGCTCGATCGCGCGCTGGCTGGCGAAGTTGTAGTTGTCGGTGCGCCAGCCCACCAGCCGGGCGCCCAGGGTGTCGAACGCATGCGCCATCAGCAGCAGCTTGGCGGTGGTGTTGGCCGCGCTGCGCTGGCGGCTGGCGGCATACCAGGTCCACCCGATCTCGAGCCGCTCGACTGCCGGCACGATGTCGTGGTAGCTGGTGCTGCCGATCACCTCGCCGCTGGTGCTGTCGAGCACGGCAAAGGCCAGTCGGTGGCCTTCGGCTCGCATGCGCAGTGCGGTCTCGATGTAGGTGCGGGTCTGCGTGGGCTCGGGCACCGAGGTGACCCGCAGGTTCCACAGCTCGCCATCGCACGCTGCCGCGCGCAGCCCCGCTTCGTGCTCCAGCCCCAGCGGCACCAGTCGCACAGGTGCGCGCTCGAGAACGATGGGTTCGACAGGACGCATCGCGTGGCCCGTCCTCAGCGGTTGTGGCGTTGCATGAAGACGAGCTTCTCGAACAGCGTCACGTCCTGCTCGTTCTTCAGCAGCGCGCCCACCAGCGGCGGCACGCTCACCTTTTCGTCCTTGCTGTGCAGCACCTCGGGCGGAATGTCCTCGGCCACCAGCAGCTTGAGCCAGTCAAGCAGCTCGCTGGTGGAGGGCTTCTTCTTCAACCCGGGCAGGTTGCGCACGTCGTAGAAGGTCTTCATCGCCGCGCCGAGCAGCTCCTGCTTCAAACCTGGGAAGTGCACGTCCACGATCTTCTGCATCGTGTCGGCGTCGGGGAACTTGATGTAGTGGAAGAAGCAGCGCCGCAGGAAGGCGTCGGGCAACTCCTTCTCGTTGTTCGAGGTGATGAACACCACCGGCCGGTGCCGCGCCCGCACCAGTTCGCGCGTCTCGTAGACGTAGAACTCCATGCGGTCGAGTTCGCGCAGCAAGTCGTTGGGGAACTCGATGTCGGCCTTGTCGATTTCGTCGATCAGCAGCGCCACGGGCTGCTCCGACGTGAAGGCCTGCCACAGCGTGCCGCGCACGATGTAGTTGCGGATGTCGCGCACCTTCTCGACACTGGCGTCGTCGGCGAGTTGGCTGTCGCGCAGCCGGCTCACCGCGTCATACTCGTACAGGCCCTGCTGGGCCTTGGTGGTGCTCTTGATGTGCCACTGCAGCAGGGGCATGTTCAGCGCGCGCGCCACCTCTTCGGCCAGCATGGTCTTGCCGGTGCCGGGTTCGCCCTTGACGAGCAGGGGCCGTTTCAGGGTGATCGCGGCGTTGACGGCCAGCATCAGATCCTGGGTGGCCACGTATTGGTCGGAACCTTGGAATTTCATGGGTTAGATCAAAGCAAGAAGTGGCGCGAGCCAGTATATAAGCCGGCCCTATAATTCGCGGCGATACGCCCGGGGCCTTGCGGCACCCGACTGCCCGACGACTCAGACCGCGACACGATGAAAGCTCCGATTCTCACGCTGCTGGCGCTGGCCGGCGTCTGCACCCTGGTTCAGGCCCAGCAAGCGAGCGCGGGCGATGCCTCCCGCGGCGCTGGCAAGGCCGCCATGTGCATCGGCTGCCACGGCATCGTGGGCTACCGGGCGTCCTTTCCCGAGGTCTACCGCGTGCCGATGATCTCCGGCCAGAGTGCAGCGTACATCGGCCAGGCGCTCGTGGCCTATCAGAGGGGTGATCGCAAGCATCCGTCGATGCGGGCCATCGCCGGGTCATTGACCGAGCAGGACATCGCCGACCTGTCGGTCTACTACGAACAGCATGGGCGCGGCGGCGCACCGGTGCCCGACCAGCCCGCCGCCCTGCCCGATGCGCTGAAGGACCGCATGACGGCCTGTACTGCCTGTCACGGCGTGAACTTCAGCAAGCCGATCGACGCGAACACGCCGCGGCTGGCCGGCCAGCATGCCGACTACCTGCATGCGGCCTTGCGTTCCTACGTGATCGATGGCCGGGCCGTCCTCGGGCGCTCGAATGCCGTGATGCGCTCGCAACTGGTTCAGGACGACAACGGCCGGCCGAAGCCCACCTTCACGCCGGCCGAGCTCAAGCAAGTGGCTGCCTACATCGCCGCGCTGCCGGGCGAGGTCAAGACCGTGCCGCAGCCCGGCCGCCGCTGAAGGGCGGGGCGCCGCCGGCGCCTGCGCCGGTGCCATGGCGGGCGGCTCAAGACCGTCCACCGCGCTGCCGATAACGCTCGCAGAGGTCCAGCGTGCGAAGCGGCAGTACACAGCTCAAGAAGATCCCGGTCAGCCAGCTCCGAGTGGGCATGCACCTGCATGCGCTCGAAGGGGCATGGCTCGACCATCCCTTCTGGCGCACGAAGTTCGTCATCGACGACCCGGCCACGATCCGCAAGGTGCAGCAAAGCGCCGTGCGCGAGTGCTGGATCGATGCCAGCCTGGGCCTGGACGTCGTCGAGCCCGAAGCGCCGGTGGCCGCGGCTGCACCCGCGGCAACGGCCGTGCGTGCCCAGCGGCCGGT
>JABWBN010000041.1 GCA_013360485.1 Burkholderiaceae bacterium
TGCCTGCCGTCGCGCCGGTCTCGGCGCCGCTCATCGCACGCGGGTCTTCGCCCGGATCGGGTGTACGGGCAGGCATCGAAACGGGCTCGCCAGCCAGTGGCGTGGCTGCCATGGGCCCCAGTCGTGGAGTCGCCGGCGCCGTTGTGGCGGTCTGCGCTGGCTGCAACGATGCAGCACCCGGGAGCGCCGCCGACGCAGCTGTCGCTGTCGTCACCGGCGGCAACGTGGCCGGGTTCAACGGCGTTGCAGGCGCGAACGCGGACGCCGGTACTGGCTCGCCCGTTGCCAACGCTTGCGCAGCGCAGTTGCCGCAGCCGGCGTCTGGCGTTGTGGTGGTCTCCACCGGGGCGGCGGGCGCCATGGGCGGTGCAACGGCTGTGGTGCCGGCATCGGCGTGCATCGTCAGGTGCGCCACCAGAGCCTGTGCGGCCATCGGATCGGCGCTCCAGACTTCCTGTGGCGATGCGTCGCTGGTGCGCCGCGATCGTGGCCGGGTGGTGCCGTCGGTGGGATCGCTGGCGGGAAGGCGATGTATGCCCTCGGACGACGCCGGTTGCTCGCGTCGATCTCGCGAAGGCGTGTGCGTGACCTGCGCGTGGTTCGTCCGCGCATTGCGCCCTGCACGCGGGGAGACATTCGGCCCATCCGGCGCGGCAGGCGACGCCGGTGCGTGAGGGTCGCCTTCGGCGCGACTGCGCTCGAGGGCCCTGGCGAAGGGCATGGACGCCGCTTCGTCGTCGGTTCGGGGGCTGCCGGCCTTGACTTCGGCGGCGGCCATCGGTGCCGTCGGTTGGAGCAGATTCAGCAGGGCCATGGCATCTCCCGGGCGGTTGTCATCGCGGCTGGATTGGGTGCAGGTTCGCCGACGGGCTTCAGATCAGAAGCGCGCTCGGACGCGACGCGCTGAAGCTGCGCGCAGCGGCTTCGTCGCTGGCGGCCTGCTCGCGCCGCTCGGCACGCCGATGCTGCTCGGCCTGCCTGCGTTCGATCAGTTTTCGCACGGCGGCCACGCGCTGCTCGCGGGCGATGAGCTCGGCGCGCGCCTGGTCGACCCGCACCAGGGCCTGATCGGCCGCCTGCCCTTGCATGCTGCACGCCTGGTCGAGCCGGCCGGAAAATCCCTGGTAGCACTGCAGCAGCTCGATGGCGCCCGAGCGGCGGAATTGCGCCGACCAGCGCTGCTGGTATTGCTCACGGTACTGGGTGAGCTGCTCGGCCTGGGCTTCGGCTTGGGCACGCGCGCGTTCGAGCTGGGCCAGCAGCGCCTGGGCGGCATCGCGCTCGGCTTCGGCTTGCTGGAGCAGGGTCTGCAGGGTGGCCAGGGATTGCATGTCGGGTCCGGTTCAGATCGGGGTGGGTTCGCTCTCGGTAGCGGGCGCGGGCGTCGTCGGTTCAACCACCGACGAGTCGGCACAGCTGGTGGCGGCTGGGCTCCATCGGCGCGCGGTCGTGCATGTCCTGCTGCAGCAGGGCCAGCAACTGCGGTTGCAGGCGCACGGCCACATCCAGCTCGGGGTCAGCACCAGGTTGGTAGGCGCCCAGCTGGATCAGGTCGCGTGCCTTGGTCAAGCGCGACAGCAGGCCGCGCACGCGCCGCGCTGCCTCGAGCTGCTCCCGTGGGGCCACGCTGGTCATCACGCGCGAGATCGATCGCTCCACGTCGATGGCCGGGAAGTGGCCGCTCTCGGCGAGCTCGCGTGACAGCACGATGTGGCCATCGAGGATGCCGCGTGCCGCATCGGCGATCGGATCCTGTTGGTCGTCGCCTTCGCTGAGCACGGTGTAGATGGCGGTGATCGAGCCGATGCCGTTGAGCCCGTTGCCCGAGCGCTCCACCAGCTGGGGCAGCTTGGCGAAGCACGACGGTGGGTAGCCCTTGGTGGCAGGTGGCTCGCCGATGGCCAGCGCAATCTCGCGCTGCGCCATGGCAAAGCGGGTGAGGCTGTCCATCAGCAGCAGCACGTGGCGACCCTCGTCGCGGAAGTGCTCGGCGATGGCGGTGGCATACGTGGCACCTTGCATGCGCACCAGCGGCGGTGCGTCGGCCGGTGCGGCCACCACCACGCTGCGCGCCAGACCATCCTCACCGAGGATGTCCTCGATGAATTCCTTCACCTCGCGGCCGCGTTCACCGATGAGGCCGACCACGATCACGTCGGCCGCGGTGTAGCGCGCCATCATGCCCAGCAGCACCGACTTGCCCACGCCGGTACCCGCGAACAGGCCGATGCGCTGACCGCGGCCGATGGTGAGCATGGCGTTGATGGCGCGCACGCCGGTGTCCAGCGGATTGCGCACGGGGTCGCGGTCCATGGCGTTGATCGGGCGGCGGGCCATCGGCTCATTGCGCACATGCGCCAGCGGCCCCCTGCGGTCCATCGGCTGGCCCTGCGCATCCACCACGCGGCCGAGCAGGCCGTCACCCATGGGCAGGTGCAGGCCGCGGTCTTCGGTGCGCCGCCAGAGCTGGTTGTCGCGGCCCAGCAGCGGCGGCGCATGCGGCACGGCCCGCGGGCTCACCCGTGCGCCGCTGGTCAGGCCGTGCACTTCGCCCGTGGGCATCAGGAAGGCGCGGTCACCGTTGAAGCCGACGACCTCGGCCAGCACCGGCTCGCGGGCCTCGCCATGTACCTCGCACACCGAGCCCACCGGCGCACGCACGCCGGCAGCCTCGAGCACCAGGCCGGTCACGCGCACCAGCGTGCCCTGGTTCTGCAACGGCGTGCGCAACGAGGCGTACTGCTCCAGGTCGCGCAGGTAGTGCATCCAGCGCTGGGTGCGCGCCGAGATGGCGGTGTCGATGTCGACGGCGGCGACTTCTTCCAGGCTGTAGGCGGACATGGGTCAGGTTCTCGGCGGGCCGGCGCCCCGGATCGGGGCACAGGCGTCAACCAATGTTGACCCGGATGGCGTTGGGCGTCCGCGGGAATAGAGCGCCAAAAGCCGCTCGACTTCGTGGCTAACCTGATACCGCCTTCAAGCCTCGGCCGCGCCGTCGGCCAGCGGCCAGTCCACGTCGGTGCCCAGCGCCTGCACGGCCTGTTGCCAGCGGCTCTCGATGCGGGCGTCGACGGTGCCGGCGTCGCTCTCGATCAGGCAGCCGCCGCGCGCGATGGTGGGCTGACCCACCAGCCGCGCGCCACGTGCCGCCAGCAGTTCGCCGGCGCCCTGGGCGATCATCGGCTGGTCGTCCGGATGAACGTAGACGGTGATCTGCTTGGCGCTCATCAGCACGGCGTTGATCGCGTCGTGCGCAACCTGCACCACCAGATCGGCACGGGTGGCCAGTTCGCTGCGCACGATCTGCCGGGCCAGCTGCGTGGCGATGCGTGCCACGCTGGCGGCCATGTGCTGCTCCAGGGCGCCCATCTCGCGGTCGAATCCCTGCACGACCTGGCCGACCTGGGCTGCCATCTGCTGCGCGAAGCTTTGCTTGAAGCTCTCCAGCGCCACCAGCCCGTCGCGGTAGCCGTCGCGGTAGCCTTCCTGCCGTGAGGCAGCCACAAGTGCCTGCACCTGCTCGGGTGGTGGCTCGGCCGGCGCCTCCGGCTGCGGCCGGGATACGCCCGGCGGCACCGGGGCGGCCTCGATGCCCTCGCCGAACGTGGTGGGGGTCCAGCTGGCGAAACCCTGCAATTCCTCGCGCGGGATGAAGCGCGTATACGAGTTGCCGGCGCGCGAGTTCGGCGGCGGCGGCACCTGCCGCGGGCCCGTCGGCTTAGACGAACTCATCGGCGCCTCCGCTGGCGATCACGATCTGTCCTTCGTCGACCAGTCGGCGCACGGTCTTGAGCATTTCCTTCTGCTCGGCCTCGACCTCGGAGACGCGCACCGGGCCGCGCGACTCCAGGTCTTCGCGCAACGTCTCGGCTGCGCGGGTGGACATGTTGCGGAACACCTTTTCGCGCAGTTCGGGCGTGGCGCCCTTGAGCGCGATGACCAGCGACTCGCTCTGAACCTCCTTGAGCAACGCCTGGATGCCCTTGTCGTCGAGCTTGTTCAGGTCGTCGAAGGTGAACATGTTGTCCATGATGCGCTGGGCCAGGTCGTTGTCGGCCTCGCGGATGAAGTCGAGCACCGCGGTCTCGACCGATCCGCCCAGCAAGTTGATGATCTCGGCGGCGGTCTTGACGCCACCCAACGACGCCTTCTTCAGCTTGTCGCCACCGGCGAGCACCTTGCTCATCACCTCGTTGAGATCCTTCAGCGCCGAGGGCTGGATGCCGTCGAGCGTGGCGATGCGAACCATCACCTCGTTGCGCTGGCGCTCGCTGAAGGCCTTGATGATGGCGCTGCTCTGGTCGAAGTCCAGGTGCACCAGGATGGCAGCGACGATCTGCGGGTGCTCGTTGCGCAGCAGCTCAGCCACGCTGCCCGCATCCATCCACTTCAGGCTCTCGATGCCGGTGATGTCGCTGCCCTGCAGGATGCGGTCGATCAGCAAATTGGCTTTGTCGTCGCCCAGAGCCTTCTTCAGCACCGACTTGACGTACTCGTCGGTGTCGGCCACCAGCATGTGCTGCTGCGAGGCCATGTCGGCGAACTTGTCCAGCACGCCTTCGAGCTTGTCCTTGGAGACGACCTTCAGCTTCGCGATGGTCTCGCCCAGGCGCTGCACTTCCTTGGGCGACAAATGCTTGAAGACCTCGCTGGCTTCTTCCTCGCCCAGCGACATCAGCAAGATGGCCGCGTTCTCGAGACCCTGGTCGTCCATCTGGGCTTACTCCAACCTCAGGCCACTTCGCCGGAAACCCAGCCGCGCACGATGTTGGCCACCGCTGCCGGGTTCTGGCGCGCCAGGCCGCGTGCTCCCTCGAGCTGCAGTTGGGCCTTGGCGGGTTCAACGGGCTGGGCGGGCACCGCTTCCACAGGTGCCGGCAGTCTCTCGGCATCGCCGACCACCGCATCGAGCTTCGGCGGCGCGGGCGGCGGTTGGATGCGCTTGAGTGCCGGGCGGATGGCACCGAAGACGAGCATCAACGCGACGAAGGCGGCTCCGATGGGGACGGCGCCGGCACGCACCAGGTCGGTCACCCAGGTCTGTTGCCACAAAGGCACTTCCTCGAGCTTGGCCGGCGCCTCGACTCGGAACGGGATGTTCACCACGCGCACCGAGTCACCGCGGTCCTTGCTGTAGCCGATGCTCTCCTGCACCAGCGCGGTGAGCTTGTCCAGTTCTTCGGTCGACAGCGGCGTGGTCGTCGTCTTGCCCTTGGCATCGGTGGTGCTTCGATGGTTCACCAGCACCGCCGCGTTCAGCCGCTTGACCGTGCCGATGGCCTGGCGGCGCATGCTCACCGTCTTGTCGACCTCGTAATTGACGGTGTTCTCTTTGCGCGCGCCGCCGCCAGCGCCACTGGGCTGGGCGGCTTGCAGCGGTGCGGCACCGTTGGCCTGCAATGGGGCCGTGGCAGGCTGCCCCGGCTGGTTGCTGGCGGCACCGGGAACACCTGCAGGGGTGTTGGTGGTGGCATTGGTGGCTTCGCTGCTGCGCTGGCTGCGCACCGTGGCCTCGCCGGTCTGATTCGGCTTGTAGGCCTCCGAGGTCGACTCCACCTGCGTGAAGTCGAGCTCTGCGGTGACCGTGGCGCGCAGGTTGTCGCGCCCGAGCACCGGCTCCAGAATCCCCACCACGCGCTGGTGAAGGCCGGATTCCACCTGCTGCAGGTACTGAAGTTGCTGCGTGTCCAGGCCCTGGTGGTTGGCCTCGGGCGGGCTCGACAGCAATGCGCCGTTCTGGTCGATCACGCTGACGGACTTGACGGCGAGTTCGGGCACCGACGACGAAACCAGATGCACGATTCCGGCAACCTGGGACCGTTCGAGCGCGCGACCCGCGTGCAAGGTAACGAGCACCGATGCGCTGGGCTTCTGCTGTTCGCGGAAGAAGCCGTTCTGCTGCGGCAGGGCCAGGTGCACCCGCGCCGACTGCACCGCGGCGATCGAGGTGATGGAGCGCACCAGCTCGCCCTCGAGCGCGCGCTGCAGGTTGGTGCGTTCCTGCAGTTGGGACTGGCCGAAGCGGGCGTTGTCCAGCAGCTCGAAGCCGGCGGTCGTGCCCTTGGGCAGCCCGGCCTGCGCGAGTTTCAGGCGCAACTCCGGCACCTGTGCGGCCGGTACCAGCAACATCGTGCCGTCGCCCGCGGCCTTGTAGGGCACTTTCAATGCGGCCAGTTGCGTCATCACGGCGGCCGCGTCCTTGTCCGAGAGATTCGGGTACAGCGGCGCGAGGTTGCCGTTGCCGTTCCACAGCAGCAGTCCCACCAGCACGGCCGTCAGGCCGGCCATGCCCATACCCAGCATCATGCGGGCTCGCAGCGGCATCAGCGCGAGGCGGCTGAGCGGCCCGCCGGCGGCCTCGGCGGCCGCGCGTTCTGCCGCGGCGTTGGTCGGCGTGATCGGTGTGACGTTCGCGTCCATGGGTCGGGGCTGGGTGTCCGGGGCTGGCCGCACATGGGCCCGCCGCTACGGGGAATGACGCAGATTGTTGGGTACCCGGGCCGCGAACCATGTGGTGAACAGCCTGCATTTCGGGCTTCAGTTCCCGCCATCGACGCCGAGGGGGCTTCCCTACAGTGTGGGCTGTCGACAACCGCCGGATGCCGGGGTGCCCGCCATGGATCTCAAGCTCAAGCCCTTTGACTTCGCGCAGGCGGTGGCGCGCGCCGGTCTGCGCACCGATGGCACGCCACTGTCCGGTGCCGCAGCAGCCCGCAGCGGCGCGACGGCGGCATCGGCCGCGGGCGCGCCGGCCAGTTTCCAGTCGGCCATGACGCAGGCATTGCGCGAGGTGAGCAATGCGCAGAACGAGGCCAGCGCGCTGCAGCGCGAGTTCCAGCTCGGCAATTCCTCGGTCAGCCTCGAGGAAACCATGATCGCTTCGGAAAAGGCCCGCCTGGGCTTCACGGCCGCCGTGTCGGTGCGCAACCGGCTCGTGCAGGCCTACTCCGAGATCATGAACATGCAGGTGTGAGCGCGCCGGGCCGCTCCCAAGCGCGAACCCCCGCAGCCCGCAGGGCGGAGGGTAGTCCTGAGCGACGCTGCGGTCGCTGGCAGGCCCAAGAGCCGCGGCGATCGACTCAACCCAGCGACATCATCCGACGCCGCTTCTGCGTGTGGTCGATGTAGCGCTGCAGCGCGCGCTCGCTGGCCGGGTTCAGCCGGACGAGCTCACAGCCCAGGCGAGCGCCATGGGCGTTGGGCAGGATGGCCGAGATGTGATGCACATGCAGGGTCGTTTCGAAGCGGGTGTCGGCATCGAGTTCCAGGCGCACGCCGTGCAGCGTGAGGCCCGGCTCGAGCGGCGGCATGTCGTCGGGCATCAGCAGCGCGCAGCCACCGATGCTGACGTCGATCACACGCAGCGAGAGCTGGATGTCGGGCAGGGCAGGGTGGCGCAGCAGGGCCACGGGTGAGTGGCGCTCCAGCGTGCGCACCCGATAGGCCTGCCGCCGCTGGAAGCGGTATACGGCACGCGGCATGGCCGCTTGCAGCGCGCAGCTGTGCGCGCCGTGCACCAGCATGAGCTGGTTCAGGTCGAATTGCAGCTTCACCGCGTCGAGATAGCTCACCGCGGTGACCTCGTCGGACTCGATGAGTCCCTGCAATTGCGGCGTCTGGGCCTCGACCTGCAGTGCCAGGCGGCCTGAAGCACTGTCGACAGTCCAGATGGTGGTCGTCAGGCTACCGCCTTCGGGTGAACTCAGGTGTACCGGAATTGCGCCGTCCATCACCTGGCGCATCAGCATCGCGATCTCGCGCGGCGACTCGATTCGAAAGGCAGAGAACGGATCGAGCCCGTCGCCGCCGTGCAGCGGCGCTGGCTGGGTGTCCATGAACGACATGGCGTGGCCCTCGTGGATGGGTGGCGCGGGCAGCAGGCCCTATCGTACTGCGCCCATCAGTGCAGCGTCTTGGGCTTGCCGGCCATCATGTGGTCCAGGTCCTCGAGCCATGGCTCGGCCAGGTGGCGGATCTCGGCGTCGTTGACCAGGATGCGCTTCATGATGCGCGACTTGAGCTGGCTCTCCTCCACGCTGAGCGCGTTGCCGCGGGCAGCGTTCTTGAGCTGGCTGATCAGCAGCACGCAGGCGCCTTCGAGCTTGATCACGTGTTCCCAATTGCCGGCACGGGCGGCGTCGAGCATGTCGGCGCTGGCCTTCTCGATGGCCTCGTAGTACGTCAGGAGGTTGGTGCTCATGGTGTGCATATCGTGTTGCTGCCGTTGAGGTCTTCAGTTGCGGGTTGCGGCCTGTGGTCCGATGGCGACCCAGGCGTCGCGCAGCGGCGCCACCAGTCGCGCGCACTCGTCCAGGATGCGTTCGTCGTTGCTGAGGTTCGCCTGCGTCAGCCGGATGCCGATGTAGGCATAGAGGTCGGCCAGATCGGCTGCGAGGCGCCCACCGCCGACCGGATCGAGCGCGGCCTTCAGGCCTTCTTCGACAATACGGGCCGCGTGCCCGATGGCCTGCCCCTTGGTGGCCACGTCCCCCGAGCGCAGGGCGCCGCGGGCTCGCGCAATGTCCGCGAAATAGCCCTCGAACAGCAGTTCGATCAGGCGGTGCGCCGAGGCGTCGGCCACGACGGTCTGCACGCCCACCTGCTGGTACGCACCTGCAAAGCGCTGGGTGCGTGGCGTGGAAGAGGCTACGGCTGCGAATGACATGGTGTGGAGGCGTTGGGGGTGAGTGCGAGGGGTGTATGAGGGTTATCGGAGCGCCCCCCCGGCACTTGAGTCGGGACAGGCGGGGTTTGCACCGTGTTTCCTGTGTATCGACCTGGCCTGCGAGTGCTGGCTCCCGGGCGTGCCTGACACGCCGCAGCAATGGGAACGCGACCGAGCTGTCGACCCGGCGCGCTGGCGCGGCGCGGCGCAGGCACTGCGTGGGGCAGCGGGCCGGGCGGCGGGCGCCGGGGTGTGGGCGGAACCGCGGCAGTGCCGCGCCGCTGTCAGCTGTCGCTGCTGCTGGTCTTGGCCAGCATGGCCATCTGCTGCGACACGTAGTTGCTCAGGCCGTTGAGCGAGGCCATCGACTGGTCGAGTGCCGTGTACTGGCGCCGCAGACGGGCCTCGACCTGCGCCAGGCGAACCTCGAGAGCGTCTTGGCTCTTGCCATTGCGGTCGAGCTTGCTCTGCAGGCCGTCCTTGCGCATGGTGAACGTGCCGTCGATGCTGAGCGCAGCGTCGGCCATTTCCTTGTAGCGCCGGATGAAGCCCGAACTTCCGGTGTCCGCGCCATCACCGGCGAACAGCTTCTCGAGCTCCGGCAGGTTGACCAGCGCCGCGTCGAGTTGGGTACTGTTGACCGACAGCGTGCCGTCCTTGGCCATCGTGATGCCCACCTGCGACAGTTGCGACCAGGACGCCGACGCGGTGCTGGCTTGGTTGAGCACCAGCCGCAGCTGGTTCTGCAGGCTCACGGCGGACTGGTCACCCTGAAGTGCACCGCCCGTCTTGGTGCTGGCGTTGTAGGCCGTTTGCGTGCGCAGGTAGTTGTTGAGCTCGTTGTACGCGGTGACGAACTCGTTGAGCTTGGTCTTGATGGTCTCGGTATCCGCGGCGACCGTCACATCCACCGCTGTGGCCGTCGGCTTGAGCAGGGTCATGCTCAGGCCGTCGACCACGTTGTCCAGCGTGTTGGTCGCGGACTCGACATCGATGCCGTTGATCTGGACCAGTGAATTGGCGGCCGTCTGCTTGCGAGTGAGTTCCGATGGTCCACCGCCCAGATCGAACGACAGGGCCGACAAGCCGGTGGCAGGATCGCCGTCGTCGACTGTTTCGGTGGCGGTGATGCGAAACGCGTTCTCCGCGCCGGTCTCCTTCGAGCGGATCGACAGGCGCGCGCCGTTGACATCGTTCACGATGCTGGCCACCACGCCGGCGTCGGCTGCATTGATCGCGTCACGCACCTCGGCCAGACTGCTCTGGCCGTCGACGATGTCGACCGTCACGGCCGCCGCGCCACTCTTGGGCGTGAACGGGTCGCCGGGGTCGCCGGTCCAGGTGCCCAGCTCGATGACGAGGCTGCCGGCGCCCAGGGCGGTTCCGCTATCGGCAAACGTGTTGCTCACCACGGTCTGCGCGGCAGCCAGGCTCTGCACGTTGACGCTGTAGCTGCCAGCGGTGCTGCCGGTGCTGGTCGTGACCTTGACCGCAGAGGTGTCCGACACGCTGGCGGTGGTGCCGTCCCAAAGCGTGCTCGAGGTCAGCGCGTTGGCCTTGTCGCGCATCGTGGAGAAGTAGTTCTGCAACTTGCCGTAGGTGCTGATCTGGGTGTTCAGGCTGGTCGCCTGCTGTTTGAGCAGATCCAGCGGGCGCGACTCGATCGCCATCAGCGACGAGATGATCGCACTCACGTCCAGGCCGCTGCCCAGACCGGCCGAACTGAGGCTTCCGACAGAGGAAATCGATGTGGTCATGGTTCGGGCCTTTCTACGCCTACGGGTTATCGGCAGCGGTCCGACGGAACTTGAGCGCGCGGATCAACGAAAACGGGGCCATTCGTCGCCGAATGGCCCCTGGCACAGTCGAACGGGTCGGGCGGGCTCAGCCCTGGAGCAGCTTGAGCACCTGCTGTGGCATGGCATTGGCCTGGGCCACCATCGCATTGCCAGCCTGCTGCAGGATCTGGGCGCGCGACAGGTTGGCTGTCTCCGCGGCGAAGTCGGCGTCCATGATGCGGCCACGAGCGGCCGATTGGTTCTCGGAGCCGATCTGCAGGTTCGCGATTGCGAAGGAGAAGCGGCTCATCGCGGCGCCGTAGGCGGCGCGGTCGGTGTTGATGGTGTCGAGCTTGGCGTCGATGTCCGAAAGCGCCGTGTTGGCGGTGCCGGCCGAGAGCAGGTCGCCGGCAACCGTGGTCACGGCGACCGTCGTCACGTCCAGCGTGTCGCCGGCGTTCGCGCCGACCTGGAAGGTCTGCAAGCCGGCGTCGGCGTCGATGATGGCCAGACCGTTGAACTTGGTCTGCGTGGCAATGCGGGTGATTTCCGAGGACAGTTGCTGGTACTCGGCGTCGAGATTGGCGCGATCGCCAGCCCCGTTGGAACCGTTGATCGATTGCACCGCCAGTTCGCGCATGCGCTGCAGTGCATCGGTGATGGTGGCCAGCGCGCCTTCAGCCGTCTGCGCCAGCGAGATGCCGTCGTTGGCGTTTCGGATCGCGACATTCATGCCCCGGATCTGCGCATTCATGCGCTCGGCAATGGCCAGGCCGGCGGCGTCGTCCTTGGCCGAGTTCACACGCAGGCCGGAAGACAGGCGCTGCATCGACGTCGACAGAGAAGTCTGCGACGTGTTCAGGTTGCGCTGCGCATTGAGCGAGGCAACGTTGGTGTTGATGGTCTGCGGCATGTTGGATCACTCCACGAGGGTCGATGACTTCCGCAAGTGCTTGCCGTGCCTGGCAATCCTTCCGGCCCCGCCACCACGCCTGTGATGACGACATGGTTGGATTTTCGTCATCGGCGCGTGGGGCGATGCCCCGAAATGAGGCACTAACTGCCCCTAGTTTCCGGCTGCTCTCGACCAAACGAAAACGCGCCGCCCCCGGTGCGGGACGGCGCGTGGAGCGGCTGGCGCGTGCGGCTGTCGGGCGGCTTCGCCCGGCAGCCTCTCGTCAGAACATCAGCGCAGCAGGGCCAGCACACCCTGCGGCAGCTGGTTGGCCTGGGCGACCATCGCGTTGCCGGCCTGCTGCAGGATCTGGGCACGCGACAGGTTGGCCGTCTCGGCCGCGAAGTCGGCGTCCATGATCCGACCGCGGGCAGCGGTCTGGTTCTCGCCGGCGATCTGCAGGTTCGAGATCGCGAAGCCCAGGCGGCTCATTGCAGCACCGTAGGTGGCGCGGTCGGTGTTGATCGCGTCGAGCTTGGTGTCGATGTCGGTGATCGCGGTGTTGGCCGTGCCGGCCGTCAGCAGGTCACCCGCCACGGTGGTCACGGCTGCCGTCGTCACATCCAGCGTGTCGCCGTTGTTGGCGCCCACCTGGAAGGTCTGCACCCCGGCATCCGCGTCGATGATGGCCAGGCCGTTGAACTTGGTCTGCGTGGCGATGCGCGTGATCTCGGCCGACAGCTGCTGGTATTCGGCGTCGAGATTGGTGCGGTCGCCCGCTCCGTTCGTGCCGTTGGCCGACTGCACCGCCAGTTCCCGCATGCGCTGCAGCGCGTCGGTGATGGTGGCCAGCGCGCCTTCGGCCGTCTGCGCCAGCGAGATGCCGTCGTTGGCGTTGCGGATGGCGACGTTGATGCCGCGCACCTGCGCATCCATGCGGTTGGCAATGGCCAGGCCGGCAGCGTCGTCCTTGGCGGAGTTGACGCGCAGGCCCGAAGACAAGCGCGCCATCGAGGTGGCCAGCGAGTTCTGAGACGTGCTCAGCGCGCGCTGGGCATTGATAGACACCACATTGGTGTTGATGGACTGGGGCATGATGAACTCCTTCAGTTTCCAGATATCCCGGCAAAAGCGCCGACGTCACTCGGGCACCGTGCAGGGTCTGCCGAAGCTCGGCGGGCACCGCACGCTACCGTTGCCGGCCGGTTGCAAGGCGCGATGCCTTGCCGCCGACCCGCCCGCGCTAGTCGCCTCAGGAAACCGCTGCAGGGCTGCTGCTGCTGTCCCTTGGCCGGCTAACCGGACCGCGGGGGTCTCTCGACCGCCCGTTGGGAGTGGTATCGGCCCGCGATCTGCGGAACTTGAGGGTGTTTGGGGTGCCTTTTCGCTCCGATGTCAACGACGGTTTCGGCGCAGCCCGTGACAAGCTGCATGCAACTGGCGTTCAATTTCGGAACAGACTTGCCGCCCAGGCCCCTTTGGGCCACACGGCGCGCCGGATCGGCGCCGAGCGCTCAGGCCGCGCGAGCGGCCCGCAACGCAGCCAGCGCCTCGATGCGCTTGAGCAACTCGCGGTCGTTCCAGGGTTTCTTGAAGATGCCGTACAGGCCCTGGCAGTCGTGCACCCGCGCGTGCAATTCATCGTGCCCGGTGATGGCGACGATGGGCAGGTCTTCGGTGTCCATGTTGCCCTGCACCGCGGCAATCAGTTCGATGCCATTCATGTTGGGCATCTCGAGATCGGTGACCAGCACCTCGAAGCGAGTGCGATTGAGCACATCGAGTGCCTCGTTGCCGTCGGTGGCAGTCTCGACCAGATAGCCGGCGCCCTCGAAGAGCTTGCGCAGCTTGGCACGGGCCACCGCTGAATCGTCTACCACCAGAACCCGCGCCGAGCCTGGTTGGGGGACTGGCGCCCGCACAGGGGCGCTCGGCTCGGCCGGTTGCTCCTCGCGGCGGGCGGCCAGCAGCAGCACGATCGCGATCGGCACCGCGATCACGAAGGGGATCAGGTAGACGTTGAGCGTGTCGTGCAGCTGTTCGAACATCGATCGGTCCTTGCGGGGGCGCTGCCCGTGGCGGGCCGCTGGGACGACGCGGCCCGGCCATTGTGCCAGCGGCGCCAGGGCCGGGCGCATCGGCAATTGCCCGGCGCCATGGCGCGGTTCAGGCCGGTTCGCGCCGGACTCGTGGCAGCAGGCAGTGCGCAGGCATACCTCAAGTTCTGGTTGATCCGGACGATTGATATAGATTGGGCAGGCACCGTGCGCGGGCCTGGCACTGGAAATGAGGATGTGCAATGGATGCCGAATTCAGTGGATCGTCTGCCCGCGAGGCTTCGATGTCGTCGATCCTCGCGGCGGGCAGGTGCAGGTTGCGTGTCCTGACCAGCGTCGCCCTTGGGCTGGCGGCGTGTGTGTCGGCGGCACAGCCGGTTCAGCAGCTTGCCGACCTTCCGCTCACGACACTGCTCGACATGGAAATCAGCGGGGCATCGCGGTTTCCGACCCGTCGCAGCGAGGCGGCCGCAACGGTCACGGTGATCACGCGTGCCGAGATCCGCGCCCTGGGCCATCGCACTCTGGCCGACGTGCTGCGCAGCGTCCGCGGGCTCATGCTGGCCAGCGACCGTGTGTACGCTTACGCCGGTGTGCGTGGCTTCTTCGCGGCTGGAGACTACAACACACGGGTGCTGCTGCTCGTGGACGGCAATCGTGTGAACGACAGCCTGTACGACCAGGCGTTCCTTGGCAGCGAGTTCCCGCTCGATGTGGCGGAAATCGATCGGGTGGAGTTCGTCCCCGGGCAAGGCTCGGCGGTCTACGGGCCGAATGCGCTGTTCGGCGTCATCAATGTCATCACCCGTGGTGCCGGTGTTCGCCAGGAGCACACGATCGCGCTTGGCCTGGGCAGCTTTGGTGAACGACGGGCGAGCGTGTCGCTGCGTGCGCCGGACCCGATGGGCGGCTGGTCTCTGATGTACTCTCGAACGACGGCGACCGGCGATGACGTGCCGAACTCGGCAGCGGATGGTGGTCCCGTTGGTGCAAGTGGTGTCGACGGAATGCGGCGAAGCGCGCTCTTCGGCCGTTGGGATCATGGCCCGTGGCGGGCCAGTTTGATGCATGGCAGTCGCGACAAGGCCGTGCCGCTGGGCCAGGGTGTTGTCTTCGGCCACCCGTTGAATCGATATTGGGATGATCTCACGCTGGCCAGCGTCCAGTTCCAACATGCGGTGGGCCCAGCCGAACAAGGCACTGTGAGGCTGTATGCGGGGGCGTACCGATTCATCGGTGACTACGCAGTGGACTATCCGCCCATCACTCACAACCGGGACATCGCGCGGGGCCGATGGTGGGGCCTAGACGCCAGAGTGACCAGCACGCGGTTTTCGGGTCATCGTCTCGTGCTTGGCATGGAGTGGCAGCGTGCAGCCGACCTGGAGCAGCAGAACTTCGATGTGGCGCCCGAGGCCGTCGACTACCTGGCCAGCCACACCCGTTCGCAGCGTGGCGCACTGTTCGCGGAAGACCAGATTACGCTGGGCGATCACTGGACGATGCACCTGGGTGGGCGAGTCGACGTCGCACAAGGCAGCGGCAGCGATGTGAGTCCACGTGTTGCGGTGCTTTGGCGGCCCTCGCACGACTGGGTTTTCAAGGCGGTGCACGGCCGTGCTTTCCGTACCCCCAACGCGTATGAGGCCTACTATGAAGTGGACGCGCCTGCCGGCTACCGCCGCAACGATGCGCTGCAAAGCGAGCGCGTCGTCGGCGATGAGTGGGCAGTGGAGTGGCAGCCGTCTGGAGCATGGCGCATGTCAGCCGCCGCATACCGAAATCGCGCCCGCCGCCTCGTGATTCTCGGCTACGACGTGGACGCGGATCGGTACCGGTTCGACAATGTCGGTCGATTCACTGCGCGCGGACTTGAACTTGAACTGGAGTACGCACGCGATGAGTGGCGCGCGCGTCTGAACGCGAACTGGAACTCCAATAGCGCGCAGCCGGAAACCAGCCCGCTGGGGGACGTTTTTCCGCGCCGCATGCTCAAGACCACTGTGGTCGGTCCGGTGACCGCCGCTGGGTCCGGCGAGCCTTGGTGGCTTGGGCTCGAGGCGGAGGCTCTGGATCGCCGTGGGGCTTCGGCCGGTCGAACAGTGCTGAACATCACGATGACGGCACCGGGGTTGCCCGGTGGCGCGCGCGCCGTCGTGTCCGTGCGCGATGCCTTGGGGAGAGGGCGGACGGATCCGGGCGCCGATACGATAGGCCAACCGACCATTCCCCTGTCCGGTCGAACGTGGGGTGTGGAGCTGGAATGGCCCATCGGCCGTTGACGAAGCGTACGACGGGGTCACGAATTGCGGCATCTCCGGGTTCTCGGGCTGGTTTGGGCGCTGGTGTTGAACGCGCCGGCGCCCGTGCAGGCGCTCGACGAGCTGCCGCTGAAGGCGGCGATCGTCTACAACCTGCTGTTGTTCGTGCAGTGGCCTGACGAGGACAGGATGGGGCCGAACAGCGCCCTGACCCTGTGTGCCGACGCCGGCGGTCCGCTATGGCCTCATCTGCGTGCATTGCAGTCCAGGCCTGTGCGTCGATTTCGACTCGAGCTCCGCGAGTTTGTGCCTGACGATGGCGGCGTGGCCCAGCTTTGCCACGCAACGTTGTTGGAGGATCGCCCTGCGCGCCGAGGCGTGGCACTCTCAGGGTTGACAATCGGCGATGGGCGTCGAGCGGACGAACCCGGAGTCGTGATCGCGCTGCGACCGATCGATGGGCGGATCGGATTCGATGTCGATCTGAGTGCGGCGCGTGCGCAGGGGCTGACGCTCAGTTCCAAGGTGTTGCGGCTGGCTCGGGTGGTCCGCGAATGAGCGACGTGCAGAGTCCCGATCGGTGGCACGGGGAGGCCGCGCGTCACGTGGGAGCGCGGCTGATGCGGTTGACGCTGACGGCGACCGCCATCGCCCTGCTCGTTACCGGTACCGTGCTCAACGCGGCGGTATGGTGGCAATCACGAGATGCGCTGATCGACGAGACACGCGCACAGGCCAGGCTGATTGCCGCCAATCTCAGTGCAGCTGTGATGTTCGGCGACACCGCCGCCGCGACCGAGACTTTGGCGAGCATGCAGCGCATTCCCGGGGTCCAGCGTGCGACTGTCATGGGCGCGCGAGGTGCCATCTTTGCCGACTATCAGCGCCCGGGTGGACCGAGTGACGCCATGACGATGCTGGGGGGGACGTTCGAGCCGGGTTACGAGTTCCACCAGGGCCTGCTCGTCGTCACCGAGGCGATCGTGCACGATGGAGCCGAGCGCGGACGCATTCGTCTGGAGGTTCCCCGCGCACCACTGGACCGGCGAGCCTGGACCTTCGCGGCACTCAGCCTTGCGGCAGCTGGCATTGCCATGGCACTGTCCTATGCCCTCGCCACTGGGGTGCGCCGTGAGGTCGATACCATCGGCCGAAGATTGGACGAACTGGCCCACATTGACCCGGTGACCGGGCTGTTCAACCGGCATGCCGCGGGCGATCACTTGGCGCGATTCATTGCGCGAGCTCAGCGTACGGGGCAGGGGTTCACGGTCGTGACCGTTGACCTCGATGACTTCAAGCACGTCAACGACACGCTGGGGCATCACATCGGTGACAGGGTCTTGCGTCATGTCGCCGATCGCGTGCGACACACGGTGCCCGACGGAGCCCATGCCTACAGGTTCGGGGGCGACGAGTTCGTGGTGGTTTGTCCGAATGCAGACGGGTTCCGCGACCCCTCGCGGTACGGCGAAGCGATGCGCCGTGCCATCGGGGCGGCGCTTGCCGAGGAAGGCCTCGATGCACAACTGGGCGGTAGCGTCGGCGTGGCCCGCTACCCGATGGATGGTTTGACGCCGGAAGACGTGCTGCTGGCGTCGGACATGGCCATGTACGAAGCCAAGTCTGCCGGCAAGAACCAAACGGTCGTGTTTCATGGCGGACTTCGTGACCTCAACGAGCGCCGCCTCCAACTCGAGAGCGACCTGCGGCGTGGACTGCGGGAAGACCATCTGTTTCTCGTCTATCAACCCATCGTGGAGTTGAAGACCCTGCGAGTGGTCGGCGCCGAAGCGTTGCTGCGCTGGCAGCACCCAAAAAAAGGGCTGGTCCCGCCGTCTCAGTTCATTCCGGTTGCCGAGCGCAGTCAGCTCATCGTGGATGTGGGAGGCTGGGTCTTGGGCGAGGCCGCCCGCCGGTTGCGGGCTTGGCAGGGAGATGACGAGGGCCTCAGTGCCGGCCTCGGTGATCTGGCTGGGCTCAGGCTATCGGTGAATGTGTCTGCCAGGCAATTGCGTGGTGGGCAACTGATGCGGCAGATACAGGCGGCGACTGCGGATTCCGGTTGCGATCTTGCAAAGCTGGACATCGAACTGACCGAACATACCCTGGTCGAGGACATCGAGGACAACCTCAAGCTCCTCGAAACCCTGCGTCAGCGAGGGGTTGGGATCGCCATCGACGACTTCGGAACCGGGCTTTCGTCGCTGGCGTATCTCAAGCGCCTGCCGGTCGGGCGGCTGAAGATCGACCGCAGTTTCGTTTCGGGTCTTCCAACGGATCCGGGTGACACGGCGATCGTGCAGGCAGCGGTGTCTGTGGCGACGGCACTGGGGATGCACGTCGTGGCCGAGGGGGTCGAGTCGCAGGCGCAACACGACGCAGTCGTGTCGCTCGGCTGTCACTATGCGCAGGGCTTTCTATATGGCGCGGCCATGGATGAACGGGCGTTGCTGGCGCGGCTGCGAGGTGGCGTGGGTGGCGCCGCCGCAACCCCAGACCCAGCAGCCACTGGGGTGCGGATGCGCTGAATTTCGCGTGAACGGGTTTCGCGCGCCTACACGGCTTGTAGGAATCCGTCTGACACGCGGCCCGGAAAAACCGGGACTCCAGAACGCGAAATGGGCTGATGTTGCCGGCTTGTTCCGATCTCTACAGTTCGTTTCACGCCAGCAGTACTTCGTAACCTCTCCCGGAGCCCCCCGCCATGAACGCCGACCAGATCCTTGCTGAAATTCGCGAAGCCAACCTGTCGTACCTGATGCTGGCCCAGAGCCTCATCCGCGCCGACCGCGAGCAGGCGCTGTTCCGCCTGGGCGTGAGCGAGGAGACCGCCACCCTGATCGGCACGCTGACCCCTGCGCAGATGATGAAGATCGCCTCGGGCAACACGCTGCTGTGCCGCATGCGCTGCGACGACGACCTGGTGTGGAGCCTGCTCACCAGCCACGGCAAGGCCGCCGCCAATGACGCCGTTTCCCGCTTGCACGCCTCCATCCTGATGGCCGGTCGCCATCAAGAGGCCGCGTGAGCTGAGTCGCGCCGCCACAAGAATTTCGGAGAACGACATGCGAGCCAAGAGCATCCTGACCGAAGCCAAGCAGATCGAGACCGCGGTGGAGCTGATCCGCCTGGGTGCGCGGCTGCAGGTGCTGGAAAGCGAGACCGACCTGAGCTACGAGCGTCTGCTGCGCCTGTACAAGGAAGTGGCGGGCAAGAGCCCGAGCAAGGGCCAGCTGCCGTTCTCCACCGACTGGTTCATGACCTGGCAGCCCAACATCCATGCCAGTCTGTTCCTGAACATCCACGAGTACCTCAACAAGGTGGCCGAGCTCGACGAGATCGACACCGTGATCAAGGCTTACAAGCTCTATATCGAGCAGGTCGGTGCGCAGGAGCTGGAGCCCCAGTTGTCGATCACCCGGGCCTGGCGGCTGGTGAAGTTCGTCGACAACGGCATGCTGACGATGACCAAGTGCAGCAAGTGCGGCGGGCACTTCGTGACGCACCCGCATGAGATCGCGCGCCATTACGTGTGCGGTCTGTGCAATCCGCCGGCGCGTGCCGGCAAGGGCCGCAATGCCGGCGCGATCCGCCTGCCCGGTATGGGCGAGGCCTGTACCCATTGACGACCCCGGCGATGATCGCCGAGATGTCCAGAATTTCACGTTGCAACCCACGCGGAGGCTTGAATTCGGCCCGGGTTGAGACGAAATTGAGTTTGTGAGGGTTCTGGCCTTGCCCGAACCGCTCGAGAGCGTGAGTGTTCGTTCGCTTGTCTCCTCCTAGCACATCCCCTGTGCTTTGCGGGCGGGTTCCCCCCAAGGGATCCCGCCCTCTTTTCTTGGCGTGCGCTCAGGTGGGGTAGATGTGCGCCGTGCCAAGGGCGGCGCGTGTGCGTGTGCTCACCAGGTGGTGGCGTCGTCGTCGTCCCAGCGACCGAAGGTCAGTTCGATGTCGTCGTCCTCGTCGCCCAGCGGGATCTGGCTGGCACTTCCCAGCGTGGTGATGCGTGAGCGCTTCGGCCCGGGCGGGCGGCCCGCCGACGCCTGCGATGCTGCGCCTGCCGGATCCCGGCTCATCAGCGACTGCATCGTGAAGCGCAGCATGCGCGCGTGTGCCGTGTCGCCTTCATGTTCGAGCTGCGTGGCCAAGTAGTGCGCGCATTCCTGCGATCCGGTCCGGTCGCCGTCCCAGGCGGCGCGCAGCAGTTGCATGAGATGGGGAAAGTGCTTCATCGGGGAGGCTACCAGTGCGCGTTCGCATCCGGGCTTTGGTTGTCACGCACGATGAGTGTGCCGCGTGAGGGCGCGGTCGTCGTGGGGGTCGACGCTGCCGGATGTGGCGTTTGGCGCGCCAGAGCGGTCTGTTTCAATTGGCCGCTCGAACCCGCCAGCCGCGCCGTGTGAAGAAGTTCGCGCGCCCGCTGTGAGCGGCACGGCCCGCTCAGACCCGACGCCCCAGTATGGCGGAGAGCTGGTCCAGGAAGTTCGCCAGGTCGATGGGTTTGGTCCAGTACGCCTGGAAGCCGGCTGCCAACGCCTGGTCGACATCGCCGGGCGTTGCATTGACCGACAGAGCCACGCACGGCACGCTGGCCGTGCGCGCATCTGCCCGCAAGGCACGCAACACGTCCAGGCCGTGCATGTCGGGCAGCAGCAGGTCGACCAGGATCAGCGCCGGTGGCGCGGCTTGCGCCGCCGCCAGGCCCTCGGCGCCGCTCTCGGCCACCGCAAGTTGCACCGCAGGGCGATCGGCAAGCAGTTCGCGCACGAGCAGCGCGTTCACCGGGTTGTCCTCGATGTAGAGCACAGCGGCGGCCGGGGCCTCGGCTTCGTGCTCGCCGGCGGAGAGCGGGGCGGCGGCTCGAGGGCAGGCGAGCCCGCTTGATGGCGGTTCAGGTGCACACGGCAAGGACACGGTGAACACCGTGCCGCGACCCGGTTCGCTCGTCACCGCGACCTCACCACCCATCTGCTCGACCAACGACTTCACGAGTGCCAGGCCGATGCCGGTGCCGGGCACCGCACCAGCTTCGGCACCGAGCCGGTTGAAGGCCTCGAACGCCTCGGCCAGCCGATCGGTTGGAATGCCACGCCCGCTGTCGATGACCTGAAGATCCACCCTGCCGTCATGTTCGCGCGATCGCAGCTGCACCGAACCGCCACGGTGGTTGTACTTGATGGCATTGCTCAGCAGGTTCAGCAGCACCTGGCGCAGCCTAAGCGGGTCGGCCTGTACCGCACCGAACAGGTCACCTCGATCGAGCGTCACGCCCTGGGACTGCGCGTCGTTCTGGACCAGTCGCACGGCTTCGGCCACCGCATCGGCCAGACGTACGGGCCGCAGGTTCAAGCGCAGATCTCCCGTCGATGCGCTGCTGAGTTCGAGGATGTCATCGATCAGGCTGCGCAGGTGCTGGCCGGCGTCCTCAGCCAGCGCCAGCCAGTTGGCCACCCGCGACTGGTTGGCGTCGGTCGACGCGCGGCGCGCGAGCTGGGTGAAGCCCAGGATCGCATTCAGCGGCGTGCGCAGTTCATGGCTGATGCGGGTCATCCAGCGCGACTTTTCCTGGCTTTGGGCGAGCGCCGCTTCGCGTTCGCGCAGGGCCTGCGCCGCACGGTGGGCCTCGGTGCTGTCCCAGTTCAGCCCGATGCGCCGCACAAATCGCCCCTGCGCGTCCTTCGCCGACGCCGAGTGAGACGTGATCCAGCGCACTGTCCCGTCGGGCCATTGCACGCGATAGTCTTGTTGCCACGACTCGCCCGCCAGCAGGTGAGCGGCCTGCGCGGCCATGACCGCGGCGCGATCGTCGGGATGGAGGTAGCTGGCAATCTCGTCGGCGGTGACGGTGCGGGCGGGGCTGTCCACCCCGCGCAGCCGGAACATCTGCGCATCCCAGTGCACCTCGCTCACCCGTTCGTCGGTCTCCCAGGCGCCGACGCCGATGGCCTTCGCGGTGAGCGCCATCTGCTCGACGGTGTCGCGCAGGCGCTGCACGGCCAACCGGTGCTCCGTGATGTCGAGCATCACCCCGAAGTAGCGCAGCGGTCGGCCATCGGCGTCGTGCTGCAGGGTGCGCCGCGAGAGGACGTAGTGCGTGCTGCCATCGCTTTGTGGATAGCGCAGCTCCACGTCGCAGGGCAGCCCGGTGCGCAGGGTGCGCTCGGTCGCCTGTATCACCAGTTCGCGATCGGCGGGGTGGATGCGTGCGCGCGCGTCCTGCAGCGCCATGCCATCGCGCTGCAGCGGCACGCCCATCAGCTCGCTGCAGCGTGCATCCAGGTAGACGCGACCGCCATCGATCTCGTGATGCCATACGCCGATGCGCGCCAGCGCCAACGCGGCGTCGAGCTCGCCCCGCAGGGCTTCGGCGCGCGTGGCCAACTCGTACAGTGGCGTGTCGTCGGTATTGACGCCGCGGATGCGGATCGGATGACCGTGCGCATCGTGGTCCACCCTCCACTGGGTGTGGATGTGGCGCACCACCCCGTCGGGCCGTCGGATGCGCAGCCGGGCCGAGTGATCCCCGGCGACGGCATGCGACTCGGCGAAGCGATGGTGGCGCCACTCCTTCTCCACGATCATCGAATCCATGGTCTGCATCGAAGGCGCCGGTGCCGGTTTGCCGCTGGGCGGCGCGGGCAGTCCCCAGATGTCGAACATTCGGGCATCCCATGTGCCCCGCATCGTGACCGGATCGCGCTCGAACGTGCCGGTGCGCGTGAAGTGCTGGACCAGATCGAGTTGCTCGCGCAACTCATTCAAGCGCAGCTCGATGGCCTCGGCGTCCGCCAGCGGCTGGCCCAGCAGCACCACGCCTTCAGCGCCAGCGCTGGCCACGATGCGCCAGCGCTGGTGATCGCCCGGCACGGCGGGTATCCAGCCCGGTCCCCACAGCGCAGCCCAGTGTGGTCCGAGGCGCTCGCGCAGGTTGTCGCCCGCTGCGGCGGCCGGCACCAGCAGCGCGGCGAAGGCATCGTGCGCATTTCGGCGAACGTGACCGGTGATTTCGGGAACGTGACCGATCTGAGGCTCGGTGCTGGGTTGCGCGGTTGAGATTGTAGGAAGGCGGTTGA
>JABWBN010000275.1 GCA_013360485.1 Burkholderiaceae bacterium
TGCGTTCGCTACTCACCGAGTTGATGTTCGACCTCGCCAGGACCCCGAGCCTCACTGAGCGCATGATCCGGCGGGGCTGCGCTTTGTGATGAATCAGGTGCCGGCATGCCGATCAAGGAACTGTGCTGGCTGAAACTCATGTTGGCCGCAACGATCTCCGAACTCCCAAACAGTGCCCAGGGCGCAAGGCTCGACCGCGCCAAGTCGCGACAGGGATTTAGACATTGATATGTGGATCGCCGCAGATCGCGGGGCTGGATGTGGACCTGGCCAAAGTCTGCCCGTCGGCATTGGCCTCAAGCGCCGACGCGAACGCCGAAATGACGGCCCAACGCGAGTGGCTGAGGACCTCTCGCGATGTTTGCCGTACCGCGGCGTGAACTTTCCGCTGGAAATCGGAGCACATAGCAACCGACGAACGCCACAAACTCCAGAGCCACTCCAAACCCTGGACGAAGGACAACGCCATGACACTTTCTGCACTTGCCTATGTTGCCTGTCGGCGCTTGTACCTTCTGCTAGAGCCGCAGGCGAGACTGGCCTGGATGCGAATCGAACTTTTCGAGATTCAGATCAAGCAGCGTTGGATAGCCTTCCTGATCTGGCTATACGAATGAAGTAGACGGACACTGCCCCGGCGCCCTTGAGTTCAACCAGGGCAGTCGCATCGACGTTCCTCGAATTCGTAGGCCATTCGGCGGAACGCTCTGGCACGGGCGGTTTCCGGCGGGCTGCACATCTCTGCGCGACGGTGATGAAAGGCGCCATAGTGTGTGTGCAGTCGAACGTGATGACGCTGGTGGCCATGTCCGGCAGGCTGCCCGTACTGTGGGACTCCGGTACGGGCCTGCGAGGTGACGAGCCACTTCGCACGCCATGAACTCCCGGGAAGCCGCCTCCCTTGGTGTCGCTGGTGCGCCTGCCTGCCAAATGGCATCATCGCGGCAGGCTGAAGTGCCTTGACGTGTACCTGCTCTTCCTCGACATCGATGGTGTCCTCCATCCCACCAGCGCCACCTTGAGCGAGCGGTTCTGCCGCGCGGAGCGGCTGGCCGCTGCGCTGGCCGGCAGCCCATGCCGGGTCGTCGTCTCGTCCAGTTGGCGCCATCACCATCCGCTGGGAGATATCGCCGCCCGGCTGCCTGCCAGCCTGCGCCGCGCAGTCATCGGTACCACGGGAGAGCCCTGCTTCGGCCGCTGGCCTCGCCACCAGGAGATCCTCGCCTTCGTCGCCCGTCACGCTCCAGATGTGTCCTGGCGCGCACTTGACGATGCCTGGCTCGAGTTTCCTCCAGGCTGCCCGCAACTGATCCTCTGCGACCCCAATGTTGGCATCGACGAGCGGCAGCTTGCGAACTTGCAGGCGTGGCTGGGCGGAGCTGCGACGCCGACGGCGGACGAGGCTCAGTCGTTCGATAGGCAGTAGCCGCCCGACACCGACCAACCCGAGGGGCAGTTGCCGGTCCTGGGTACAGCTGCCCGGGCATGCGCCCCGGCCAGGCAATAGTCGCCGCTGACGGACCAGCCGGAGGGGCAGCTCCCGGCCTTCGGCAGTGCTGACCGCGCCCGTGGTCCCGGGCGGCAATAGGCGCCGCTCACCGCGTAGCCCGAAGGGCAGCTACCGACCCTGGCGAGCGGCAGGGCCGTGGGCCGCTCGACGGCCCAGGCTGCAGGCCACATGCCGAGCGCCAGGAGGACGAGGTGCAGCCCGTGCAGCGGCGCGTGCATGACAAGCAAGATCGTGCGGGACTCAACCCGCAATCAGCTGCGCGAGCAGCTTATTGAGCTCGGCGTGGCGCTTTTGCACTGCCTGGAGCTCGTCGCCGCCATCGACGGCGCCGCCGCCGGGCTGCAGTCTCGCGTTGCCGATCTTCATCTGAAGAGCCTCGGTCTGCGCCTTCACCGAACTGAGTTCCTTGCTGAGCTGCTCATGCTTCGCCGCGGAGATCTTTCGGGTCTGCAGCGCCTGAGCGAGCTGCGCCCGCTGCGTCTTCTGTTCGGCCTGAAGGCGCTGCAGCTGTTGGTCCATGCGCGCCAGTTGCGCGTCCTGCTCGGCGCGTCGCTGCTGCAAGGCCGCCCGTTGCGCTTGTGCGGACTCGAGGTCGCGCGCAGCCGAGGCCTTTTGCTGATCCAGCCTTCCGCCCTTCGCGACGTTGTCGCGGGCATCGAGGTAGGTGGCGCAGCCGCCCAGCCCAAGTAGGGCAAGCAGCGCGACGACGAGCACGATGCGTCGGCACATGGCGACCTCGCTCAGACGCGCGACACCGCGAGCACGGCACCGGAATAGCTCGAGATGGCGCGGTTCAGGTTGTCGATCTCGGCACGGTATTGGGCGAGCTTCGCCTCCGAGTCGCGTTTGGCACCGTCGTCCACCTTGAAGCTGTTCGCGACTTTGACGTGGTCGTCGTAGGTCTTCTTCTGGGTCTCGAGCGTCTTGTTCAGCTTCGCCAGGTTCTGCTCGTCGCGCTTGACCTGCTCGCGGGCCTGATCGGCGGTGACGCGGCCCGAAGCGACGTCGTCGCGCAGGGCGGTCAGCGCCACTTCACGCTCGGCAAGGGCGCGCTCGGTGCTGGCGACCGCCTGGCGCAGCCGGAGGGTCTCGGTATCCACGTCGGCGGTTTGCAGCTGGAGCGCGCGGACCTGGTCGTTGCCCGCCTTCTCCAGCTTCGCGGTGCGATAGCCGTCAAGCCCGCCAAGCGCGCCGCCGGCGACAGCACCCGCGAGCGCGGCATTGCGGGTGTCCTTTGCGTTGCCCCCAGCCAGCTTGGCCAGGAAGGCGCCGGCCACCGCACCTACGGCGGCCCCGACCACCACGCCGCCGAGCACCGTCTTGTTGGCTCGGTCCAGGTCCTGCTGCATCGCCTTTTCCGCCGGCGTCGGCTCGGGCATGCCGGCTTGGTTGTCACGCGCCCATGCGGGCGGCACGCACAGAGCAGTGGCGATCGACAATGCGACCAGATGCTGCGAAAGGCGATGGCGACGGCGACGGCTCATGGGATGGCTCCAGGGGATTGGTTAGTTCTCGCCATTTCGGCTCCCGGGCGGCGCACTTGAGCACGATCTCCCGAATGGTTGATCCTTGTCATCGCTTGGCAGGCGTCGCTGCCTTGGCCAGTTCCGCCAGCACCTCGTCACGCCGTACCGGCTGCCCTTGCCGCGCCGTGCGAGCGAAGCGCTGGACCAGGTCGACCAGGGGCGCGTAGGCGGCCACCGAGCGCGCCTCGAACTCGCGCTTGAGCACCTCGGCCTGGCCTTGCGCTGTGGCGTCGGGGTAGTCGAGGCCGATCTGCTTGATCGTCTCGATCATGTAGTTCAGAGTGCCGTCCAGCGCCGACTGGCCGGCGACCAACCGCTCGCGCGCGTCCTTCTTCACTGTTTCAGGCAGTGGGCCGGCGATGATTGCCTCCAGGTTTGCCAGCTTCGCGCGGTCCTCGACGAGCTTCTGGGCGAGGTAGGCGCCGACACGCAGTTCGCTCTTGGCCGAGCGATCGCGCTGCTCATTGCGGGCCTGAATGCCGGCCCTGAGCGCTGAGCCTATGCCCTCGATGCGGCGCTTCAGCGCGGGATCCTCTACGGCCCGGGCCAGGGCCTCGATCTCCTTGCCGGGGTCCGCCATGGGCTGCGCGGCGGCGTCGCCGCCACCAAGCGCGCCAAGTCGGTCCCAGCTCGCCCTCAGAGTCTGAATACGCTGCGGGCTTGTCACCGCGGCCGGCACCACGACGACGCGGAAGCCGACAGCCTTGTCGCGCCGCTCGCCGGTCTTGTCTACCGGTACGAACTCGGTCCGGGCCGCCGATCGCATGCCGGCTGCTGGTGTGCGGAAATCGCCTCCTTTCACCATGTAGCCCCCAGCCTGGCCATGCAGGCGCGAGTGCTTGTTCAGCCGGAACGCGTCGAGCACCAGTTCGCCGGCGTTGCCCAGCATGTCGAAGAGGCCCAGGGGATTCGGCAGCAGCAGCCCGACGGCGTTGAGCTCATTGTTCGATGACTCGGTGCCTGCATGCCATACATGGCGCGCAATCCCTTCGGGCATCGGCGGCGTGCGCTGCTCGAAGACGGTGTCGGTTACTGCGATGCCGCCGCGGGCCGCGAACTCCCACTCGCCCTCGGTTGGCAGGCGCACGAACCCTGGCGAGCCGTCGTCGCTGGGCAGTTCCCGGCCGGCGTTCTTCACTAGCCAGTCGCTCAGCCGGCCCGTGAACGCTACTGCCTCGGACCAGCTGACACCAGTCACCGGCAGCCGCGCGTCATCGTTCGGCGCCGGGCAGGCGCCGGGGGCTGCCATCACGGCCGCGTACTGCAACCGCGTCAGTTCGTACTTGCCGATCAGGTAGTAGCGCTGGGTCTTCGCCGCCGGGTCCACGAAGCCGCCACCGACGTAGTCACTGCGCTGGCCCTCGGTATAGGCCAGGCGGGCGTCTGTATCGCCGAGCCGCACGCGGCGGTCGTCCAGCGGGTCGGCGCCGGGCAGCCTGACCATGCGCAAGGCAAGGGCACCGCCGCAGGGCAGCGGCAGCACCACGTCGTCCTTCATCGGTTTCGGGTTCGACTGCTCGGGCGGCCACTTGGCCTGCGCACCCGCATCTCCGCCGGCCAACGCCAGCAGCAGCGGCACCGCCAGCGCGATGATGCGGGGCGAGGAGGCCGGTCGGACCGGGCGGGGCAGGGGCATGTGGGTCACGGAGGGCCTTTCAGGATTCTCGGAGTTCGTCCGCGGCATCCACGCGCGAGGCGCGCCAGCCGCCCCAGGCGGCCGGCAGCACAGCGACCAGCA
>JABWBN010000276.1 GCA_013360485.1 Burkholderiaceae bacterium
AGCGCCCGCTCGAGGGGCTGCACCAGCATCACCATGCCGGGCCCGCCGCCGAAGGGCCGGTCGTCGACCCGGCGATAGGCATCCTCGGCAAAGTCGCGCAGTGGCCACAGGCGGACCTCGACCTGGCCGCCCTCGAACGCACGACGGGTGATGCCGGTGCTCAGGTGCGGCCCGAACAGCTCGGGGAACAGGGTGATGACGTCGTAGCGCATGCCGGGCGCGAGCGGGCGCGGTCGGGCCGAGTGTCAGTAGTCCAGGCCCCAGTCGACCGTGATGCGGCGTCCGGGCAGATCGACCGAGTCGACGTAGGCGGCCACGAAGGGGATGAGGCGCTCGGCCTCGACGGGCGGCGCGTCGGCCGCGGCGTCGGGACGGCGCAGCCGCAGCACGCTGTGGGCGCCGGTGTCGAGCAGGTCGATCACCGTGCCCAGCCGTTCGCCCTCGCGGTTGACGACCTCCAGGCCGATCAGGTCGACCCAGTAGTACTCACCATCGGCCGCGGTGGGAAAACTGGAGCGGGCCACGAACACGCGCGCCCCGCGCAGGGCCTCGGCCGCGGTGCGATCGGGCAGTTCCCGGGCGCTGGCCACGACCGAGTCGCCCTGGGCCCGCGCCTGCGTGATGCGCAGCAGGGAAGGCAGCGGCGGCGCCACGGCGGGCCGCGGCGCGGAATTCTCGGGAGGCTGCAGGAACCAGCGGCGCGACGAATACAGCGCGCGCGGGTCGGCACTGAAAGGCTGGACGCGGATCGCACCCTGAATGCCCCAGGCACCGAGGATGCGGCCCACTTCGACCGCATCGTCGGGGAAGGCGGGCTCGTCGGTGCTGGCCACCACGGATGACGACGTCGAGCCCGGAGTTGCGAGCGGCGCCGGAAGGCCTGCCGCCGCGGATCAGGCTGCGGGGGCGACCTGGGCGCTCTCGGCCTGGCCGACCAGACGCTTGACCGTGGGCGACAGCTGGGCGCCGACACCCTTCCAATAGGTGATGCGGTCCATCGCCATGCGCAGCGGTTGCTCGCCACCGGCGGCCATGGGGTTGTAGAAGCCCACGCGCTCGATGAAGCGGCCATCGCGGCGCTCGCGCGAGTCGGCCACGACGATGTTGTAGAACGGGCGCTTCTTGGCGCCACCACGAGCCAGTCGAATCACGACCATGATGTGTTTCCGAATTTCGTGAACGACGGCCGCCCGGGGAGACACACCCGCACGGTCCTGTCAGGACGCCACGCACCATGCACGCGCCGGGCAGCATGCAGCTACCGGCGTCGTGCGCCGCAGGTGGCACACTCCGGTACCGTAGATACGCGGCTGCATTGCCCGCCGCCAGTACCGGAAACCGCGCATTATAAACTTGCGCCATGAGTCTGGCCAACGATCTGCACATCCGCCCGAGCACTGCCGCCGACGTGGGCGCCATCACCGCCATCTATGCCCATGCGGTGCGTGAGGGCACGGGCACGTTCGAGCTCGAGCCGCCCGGCGAGACCGAAATGGCGCGACGGCGCGACGACGTGCTGGCCAAGGGCCTGCCCTGGCTGGTGGCCACCGCCGGCGCGGGCGGCGCGGTGCTCGGCTATGCCTATGCCAACCAGTTCCGGCCACGCCCGGCCTACCGGTACTGCCTGGAGGACTCGGTCTACCTGCATCCCAAGGCGCAGCGCCAGGGCGTGGGTCGGCTGCTGCTGGCTGAATTGCTTGCCCGCTGCGAGGCCGGCGGCGCCCGCCAGATGCTCGCCGTGATCGGCGACGCGGACAACGCCGCCTCGATCGGCGTGCACCGGGCGCTGGGTTTCGAGCACAGCGGCGTGCTGCACGCCGCGGGCTGGAAGTTCGGACGCTGGCTCGAAGTGGTCATGATGCAGCGCCGCCTGGGTGCGGGCGAGACCACGCCGCCGGCCTGACCATGCCCGGCGGTCGGCCCGCACGCTCCAAGACCCTGGCCACCTGGCTGGCCGTGCTGGGGGGCAGCTTCGGCCTGCATCGGTTCTATTTGCATGGGCCGCGGGATGCTTGGGCCTGGTTGCACCCGGCACCGACGCTGGCCGGCCTGGCGGGCATCCAGCGGCTGCGCGCCTGGGGTCAGGACGACATGCTGGCCTGGGTGCTGCTGCCGCTGCTCGGCCTGATGATCGTGGTGGGGATGACGGCGGCCATCGTCATCGGGCTGACGCCCGACGAGCGATTCGCAGCCCGCTATCGCCCGGGCGCACCGGTCGAGAGCACGCGCTGGGGCCCGGTCTCGGGCGTGATCACCGCACTGATGGTGGGCGGCGCCGCACTGATGAGCGTGCTCGCCTACGGCGGGCAGAAGTTCTTCGAGTGGCAGGCGCTGCGCCAGCAGGTGGCGCAGGAGCAGCGGGCGCCCGCAGTCGCACCGCTCAGAACAACTGCAGGCTGAACCAGTAGGCCACCGCCGCCACGAAGGCCGAGGCCGGGATCGTGAAGATCCAAGCCCACACGATGTTGCCGGCCACGCCCCAGCGCACGGCCGAGGGGCTGCGCACCGAACCCACGCCAACGATCGCACCGGTGATGGTGTGCGTGGTGGACACCGGAATGCCCAGCGCCGTGGCCGTGAAGAGCGTGATCGCCCCACCCGTTTCGGCGCAGAACCCGCCCACGGGCTTGAGCTTGGTGATCTTCTGGCCCATGGTCTTGACGATGCGCCAGCCGCCGAAGAGCGTGCCCGCGCCGATGGCCAGGTAGCATACCCAGATCACCCACGCCGGCGGCGCCTTGTCGGCGGCGCCCACGTAGCCGGCGGCGATCAGCAGCATCCAGATGATGCCGATGGTCTTCTGTGCGTCATTGCCGCCGTGGCCCAGCGAATAGGCACCGGCCGAGACCAGTTGCAGGCGGCGGAACCAGCCGTCGACCCGCAGCGGTGGCATGCGCCGGCAGACCCAGGCCACCAGGACCATCATCAGCGCCCCAAGCAGAAAGCCCAGCGCCGGTGACACGAAGATGAATGCCACCGTCTTCATGATGCCGGCACCCACGAGCTTGCCGGCACCGGCCTTTGCAATCACCGCACCGACGATGCCGCCGATGAGCGCATGAGACGAGCTCGACGGAATGCCGTACCACCAGGTGATCAGGTTCCAGGTGATCGCGCCCACGAGTGCGCCGAACACCACGTAATGGTCGACGACACCGGGTTCGACGATCCCCTTGCCGATGGTGGCAGCCACTTTGAGTTGGAAGATCAGGATGGCCACCACGTTGAAGAACGCGGCGAAGGCCACCGCGGTCTGCGGCTTGAGCACGCCGGTGGACACCACGGTGGCAATCGAATTGGCGGCGTCGTGGAAGCCGTTCATGAAGTCGAATGCCACTGCCAGGACGACCAGCAGCACGATGATCCAGAAGCCGATCGGGACGGACGAAACCATGGGTGTCGCGCGCGATCAGGAGTTCTCGAGGACGATGCCCTCGATGAGATTGGCCACGTCCTCGCAGCGGTCGGAAATCGACTCCAGGTGCTCGTAAACCGCCTTGAGCTTGATGAGCTCGCGCACGTCGATGTTGTCGCGAAACAGCTTGCTCATCGCCGAGCGCATCACGCGGTCGGCATCGCTTTCCAGGCGATCGATTTCCTCGCAGGTCTTGAGCGCTGCCTCGGCCACGCTGGGCTGGCTCAAGCGTGGCAGCAGGCTCACCGCATGTTGTACCCGCTCGCAGCACTTGGCCGACAGGTCTCCCAGGCGAGCCACGTCCTCGCTGACGGACTTCAGGTCATAGAGCTGCATCACCTCGGCGGAGTCCTGGAGCAGGTCCAGGATGTCGTCCATGGCGTTGATCAGGCCATGGATCTGCTCGCGATCGATCGGCGTGATGAAGGTCTTGTGCAGCAGGCGGTTGACCTCCGCGGTGATCCGGTCAGCCTGCTTCTCCGCGTTGTCGACATCGGTGGCGTATTTCTCGCGCAGCGAGGCGTCGCCGTAGTACTGGACCATCGCCATGAAGGCGCGCGCGCCTTCGGCGATGAGCTTGCCGTGGTCGTTGAAAAGCTCGAAGAAGTTGCCCTCCCGGGGCAACAGCTTGCCGAACAGCATGGGAAACCTCTCCCGCGGCCGCGGTACCGGGCCAGTGGCGGTCGCGGACGGGGGCCCGCGCAACAGCGCGCGATTGTAGGCGGCGAGACGCCTGCACTACCTTCGTGACAATGTAATGACCGCTTCGTGACAAACCGATGTGTGCCGCCGCACTTGCGAGTGCGGCGTGTCACCCACCCGTGGCCCCCACCTCGGGCAGCAGGTGCACCCGCTGCCCAGTGGTGGCGTCCAGGTGGTCCGCCAGCCGCCCCAGGCCCGGCAACGCGATGGCCGGCACGAGTTCCAGCAGCGGTCGCAGCACGAATGCGCGCTGGTGCAGACGTGGGTGCGGCAGTGTCAGCCGATCGTCGCACCAGCTCATGCCTTCGATGATCAGCAGGTCCAGGTCGAGCGTGCGCGGCGCATGGTGCCAGGGCCGCTCGCGCCCGAACTCGAGTTCGATCGCCTGCAGGGCGTCGAGCAGCACCAGCGGCGCCGCGCCAGACCTCAACTCGGCCACCGCATTGACGAAGTCCGGCCCGCTCGCCTGCACCGGCGCGCTGCCGTAGAGCGCCGAGTGCCGCACCAGGCCCAGGACGCCGAGCCGGCGCAGGGCACGCTCCACGGTAGCGCGCGCATCGCCCAGGTTGGCACCCAGGCCGACATACGCCAAGCGCTGCAGCGGCACCGCTGCCTCGCGTTCAGGCGCTGCCCTCGCCACCGCTTCCTT
>JABWBN010000042.1 GCA_013360485.1 Burkholderiaceae bacterium
GGCGCCGAGGCACTGCTCGAGGGCCAGGTGCTCGATGCCGCACGCGCGCGCGCTGCCGCCGAAGCCGCGGCCGCGGATGCACGGCCGATTGACGACGTGCGCGCCAGTGGCTGGTACCGGCGCGAGCTGGTGCGCAACCTCACCCAAAGGATGCTCGACGATGTCGCTCGAAATTGAGATTGCGTTCACGCTCAATGGCGTGGCGCGGCGTGCCAAGGTGCCGGTGGGCATGAGCGCGCTGTCCATGCTGCGCGAGGTCTGCGGCCTTTCCGGCACCAAGTACGGCTGCGGCGAGGGCGAATGCGGCGCCTGCACCATACGCGTGGACGGCAAGACGCTGGCGTCATGCCTGATGTTCGCCGCAGACTGCGATGGCCGGGCCATCGTCACCATCGAAGGCATGGCCACCGACCCGCGCGGTCAGGCCCTGCAACGCGCCTTCGTTGAGTGCGGCGCGGTGCAGTGCGGCTTCTGTACCCCCGGCATGGTGATGCAGGCCGCCGAGTTGCTGACGCGCGAGCCACACCCCGACGCCACCGCAGCGAAGCGGGCGATCGAGGGCAACCTGTGCCGGTGCACCGGCTACCAGAAGATCGTCGACGGCATCTGTGCAGCCGCCCAGGCGCTCGACAAGGAGCATGCACGATGACTCTGATCGGCCAGCGCATTCCGAAGATCGACGCGCCCGAGAAGGCAGCGGGCAAGACACGTTACGTGCACGACATCGACCTGCCGGGCCAGTTGCATGCAGCCATCCTGCGCAGTGCGCGGGTGCATGCAAGGCTCGTGCGCGTCGACGCCACCCGCGCCCGCGCCCTGCCGGGCGTGCATGCGGTGATCACCGCCGCCGACGTGCCCGACCAGCGGCCCATCGGCGTCGCCAAGGATCATCTGCCGCTCAAGCGCGATCGCGTGCGCAGCACCCGCGACGAGATCGCCGCCGTGGCGGCCGAGTCGGAGGCCATCGCGCGCGAGGCGCTCGCCCTCATCGAGGTCGAGTACGAGGACCTGCCGGTGGTCACCGATGCCGCGGCCGCGCTGGATCCCGGTGCACCGTTGGTCCACCCGCCGATCACCGGCAGCAAGGCTGGCGCCCCGGTGGGCGTGGCCGGCAAATCCGACAACATCGCCATGCGCTTCGACTACGGTCATGGCGATGTCGCCCAGGGCGAAGCCGACAGCGACGTGGTCGTCGAGGACACCTTTGCGCTGCACTACGTGACGCATTGCTGCATGGGTGTGTCCGGCGTCATCGCCGAGTTCGACGCCAAGGGCAACCTGCTCCTGTACTCGAACACCCAGGTGCCCTTCCTGCACAAGCGCGAATTCGCCGAGTACCTCGGCATGGATCCCGGGCGGGTGCGCATCATCCAGCCGCCCATCGGCGGCGGCTTCGGCTCCAAGCTCGACATCTACCCCTTCGAGGTGATCGCGGTCTTCCTGGCACGCGCCACCGGCCGGCCGGTGAAGCTCGTGTTCACCCGCGAAGAGGAATTCCTCGCCTCGCCCACGCGCCAGCCTGTGCACCTGACCCTGCGCTCAGGCTGCACGAAGGACGGGCGTCTGACATTCCGCAGCGTGCGCACCATCCACGACAACGGCGCCTACACCTCGTGGGGAGCGACGACGCCGTTCGTGATGATGCAGACCTTCTCGTCGCTGTACCGGGTGCCGCACTGCGACTACCACACGGTGGCCGTCTACACGAACAATCCCTATGCCGGGTCGTTCCGCGGCTACGGCAACCTGCAGGCCACCTTCGCCATCGAGCAGCACATGGACCAGATGGCCGAAGCCATCGGCATGGACCCGCTCGAGTTCCGCCTGAAGAACGCTCAAGATGTGGGCGAGGTCACCGGACAGGGCATGGTGTTTCGCAGCTGCGGCTTCAAGGAGTGCCTCACGCTCGCCGCCGAGCGCAGCGGCTACGCGGCCAAGCGGCGCGCCTATGCCGCCGATCGCGAGCGCGAACCCGACGCCCGCACCAAGCGTGGCATCGGCATCGCGGCCATGCTGCACGTGGGTGGCGGCGCCAAGATCTACCCGTCGGACGGCTGCGGCACGATCCTCAAGCTCGACGACTTCGGCCATGTCACGCTCATCACCGGCGCCTCCGAGATCGGCCAGGGCTCGGAGACGGTGCTCGCGCAGCTCGTCTGCGAGGAACTCGGCCTGCCCATCTCGGCCGTCACCGTGGTCAACAACGACACCGACATCACGCCCTGGGACGTCGGCGTGCATGCCAGCCGCACCACCTTCATCGCCGGCAACTCGGCGCTCGGGGCGGCCCGCAAGGCCAAGGCCAAGATCCTCGCCGCCGCGGCGCCGCGCTTCGACGCGCAGGCAGACGACCTCGACCTATCGGGCGGTTGCGTGGTGCGCAAGGGCAGCGGGGAGCGGCTCACCGACCTGCCGCGCCTGCTGCGCAGCCTGCACTTCAACGACCGCGCCGAACTGGTGATGACCACTTTCTACTACGAGCCACCGAGCGTTCACCAGGACAAGGGCTACAAGGGCGACGTGTCGGCGGCCTATGCCTGGGCGGCGCAGGTGGTGGAGGTCGAGGTCGACACTGCCACCGGCATCGTGCGCATGCTGCAGGTCACCGGAGCGCACGACGTCGGCCGGGTGCTCAATCGGCTGGGGCTGGAAGGGCAGATCGAAGGCGGCATCGTCATGGGCCAGGGCTATGCGCTCACCGAGAACCTCGATGTCGTGGACGGGCGCATCCGCAACCCCAACTTCCGCGACTACAAGCTCGTCACCGCGCCCGAGATCCCAGTCATGGACATCGCATTCATCGAGACCATGGACGGTGAAGGTCCGCAAGGCGCCAAGGGCGTGGGCGAGGCGCCCGCCATCTGCATCGCCGCGGCCACCGCCAACGCCATCGCCAACGCCACCGGCGTGCGCATCACCAGCCTGCCCTTCACCCCTGAGCGGGTGTACCGGGCGCTGCACGGTGCACTGCCGGCGCCGCAGCCGGTGCCCCTGGCCGCGCTGCCCGAGAAGGCCGAGGCATGAAGCCCAAGGTCGTCGTCTCGCTCGAGCAGGCACTGTCGCTTCCGTACGCCACGCTGCGCTTCGCGCAGCTGGGCTGGCGGGTCATCCGGCTCGAGGCCACGCCCAGCGGCGAGGGCCTGCCCGGCGACCCCAACCGCTACATCGGTTCGCGTCTGGCCGGCGACGACGCCGACGACAGGCGCAGCTATTTCGTGGCACCGAACGTCGGCAAGGAGGCGATCGCGATCGATCTCAAGCGCCCACAGGGACAGGCACTGCTGCGGCGCTTGCTGGTCGCCTTGGACGTGGACGTCTTCTGTTGCAACACACTGCCGCGTCGATACACGCAGCTGGGCATCGACTACGAAAGCCTGTCGGCAGCCCGTCCCGGCCTGATCTGGGCCGGCATTTCCGCCCAAGGTCCGGACGTGCCCGATGCACCGGGCTACGACCCGGTGATCCAGGCCATGGCCGGTGTCATGGAGCTCACCGGCGATCCGGCCGGGCCTCCCACCCTGGCTGGCGTGCCGCTGATCGACCTGAAAGCAGGCGACGAGGTGTATGCCGGCGTGATGCGCGCGCTGGTCGACCGTGCCGAGACCGGGCAAGGCCAGCGCATCGACGTATCGATGCTGCAGGCAGCGGCTTCGTGGCTCATCACCACCTTGCCCTTGCTGGACTACGGCTGTGAACCCTACGAGGTCACCCGCAGCGGCAACGAACACCGCAAGTTCATTCCCACGAATGTCTACCGCACGGCCGACGGGTACATCTACGTGGCCATCGGCAGCGACGGCCAGTGGCGCAAGCTGACCACTCTGCCCGGCTTCGAGGGTTGTGCCAACGAGGTGCGGCTGACCAACGAGGGCCGGCATCGCGAGCGTGCCGCCATCCAGGCCGATGTAGCCGCGGCAATTGCGCGCTGGAACACCCATGAGCTCGCTGCAGCACTGCGAGCCGCCGGGCTGCCGCATGCACCCATCAACACCATCGCCGATGTGAGGGCAATACCGGTGCTGGCCGCGCGGCTCACGGGCACCACAGGTCCCTGTGGCACGACGGTGCGGTTGCCACCGATGGCGGTGGATGTGGGCGGCGCCCGTACATCCCTGCACTTCCCACCGCGCTACGGCGAGCACACGCGCCCCATCTTGCAGGAAGCCGGACTCTCGACCAGCGATATCGACGCGCTGTATGAAGCCGGCCTGGCCACAGGCGGCTGAAGGACACCCATGACCTACGCCTACCCCTTGCTCGAACCCGTGAGCCGTCCCATGCCCAGGCGCATCGGCGTCGTGGGTGCCGGCACCATCGGACCGGACATCGCCTACTACCTGAAGTCAGCGTTGCCGACGCTGGAGCTGGTGCTGCTGGACGTGCGCCCGTCGGCGATCGACGCTGCGCTGGCACGCCTGCGCGGCTACGCCGACAAGGCGGTGGCGCGCGGCAAGATGAATGCCGATGACGCGACCGCAACCCTGTCTGGCCTGACCGGCAGCACCGACTATGGCGCCCTGGCCGGTTGCGACTGGGTGATCGAGGCCGCGACAGAGGACCTGGCGCTCAAACGCAGGATCTTCGCCGACGTCGAAGCCCGAGTCACCCCGGGTACGCTGATCACATCGAACACCAGCTCGCTGCCCGCGGCGCGCATCTTCGCGGGACTGGCCCGTCCCGAGCGAGCCACGGTGACGCACTTCTTCGCCCCGGCCTGGCGCAATCCGGCAGTCGAGGTGATCGACTGGCCAGCGCTCGACCGCGGCGTGCTGGCCTGGTTGCGCCGGTTCTTCGCCGAGACCGGCAAGCTGCCCCTGGTCACCAGCGATGCCGCCTGCTTCATGCTCGACCGGGTCTTCGACAACTGGTGCAACGACGCGGCCCTGCTGCTGGACAGTGCCACCGCCGCCCAGGTCGATGCCGTGGCGCAGGAGTTCGTTCACGCCGGCCCCTTCTTCGTGCTGAACCTGGCCAACGGCAACCCCATCATCATCGAGACCAACACCCTGCAGGCCGACGAAGAAGGCGAACACTACCGCCCCGCGCCGATCTTCGCGTCGGTGCAGCAGTGGAAGACGGCTGCACCGGGCCAGCGCGTCGACGTGCCGACACAAACAGCCAAAGCGGTTCGCGAGCGCTTGCTCGGCGTGCTGTGGTCGCAGACCGTGGACATCCTCGATCGCGGCATCGGCTCGGCGGCCGACCTCGACCTGGGCTGCCGCGTGGCGCTGGGCTTCAAGGCCGGCCCGCTCGAACTGATGGAGCAAGCCGGCGACGACGCCGTGGCCAAGGTGCTCGGACACTACGCCATGCAACGCCCCGGCATGCCGATGCCGCAGCGGCCCTTGGCGGACTACCGCCCGACCGAGCGGCATGTGCTGGTCGACCGTCTGGACGACGTGGTGGTGATCACGCTGCGCCGACCCGAGGCCTTGAACGCCCTGCACGACGCGATGACCGACGACATCCTGCGCGTGATTCGCAGGCACGAGACCGATCCATCCGTGGCCGGCTTCGTGATCACCGGCTATGGCACCAAGGCCTTCTGCGCCGGCGCCGACATCGGTCGATTCCCCACTCTGCTGGGCAACGCCGACGGTGCGGCCCAGTACGCACGCGACTGCTCGCGACTGCTCGTGCACCTGGATACCGCAACCAAGCCGGTGGTCGCGGCCATCAACGGCATGGCGCTGGGCGGTGGCTTCGAGATGGCCATGCGCTGCCACGCGCTCGTGGCGCACCGCCGCGCGTGGCTCCAGCTGCCCGAGGTCTCACTGGGTATCCTGCCCGCGATCGGCGCGATGGCCGTGCCTTTCAGGCGCTGGAACAGTGCATCGGCAACCTTCCAGCGCATGCTGACCACCGCAGCCCGATTGCGCGCAAGCGAAGCGAACGAAGCCGGCATCGTCGCCGAACTCGCCGACGGCATCGATGACCTGATGGCGCGCGCCTGCGCTCAGGTTCGACTGCTGGCGCGAGGCGGTGTGCCGCCGCGCCCGGGCGACGGCCCGGTCCCGCTGCCGGCGTTCCCGCCATTCGAGGGCCGCGCCGCCGATGGCCGGGTGGTGTCGGCCGCAGTGGTTCGACTGATCGAGCAGGGCGTGCGTGATGCGGCGGCCGCGCCGTCGCTGGCCGCTGCGCTCGAAGTCGGCTACCGCGCCTTCGGCGAGGTGGCCTGCACCCCGGCTGCCCGCGAGGGTATCCAGGCATTCATGGAGCGGCGAAACCCCGATTTCACAGCCACCGGTTGACCGTTAGGGTACGGCCCACTCGAACCCACGCGGTGCTGGTCCCGCTTCCGACCCGCCGGCCCGGTGCACAAGGGCCCCATCATCAGGAGACGATCGATGCGCACGCTTACCCTTTTCGCCACGGCTGCACTCGTCGGGACGCTGACCGCAGCGCCCGCCCGAGCGCAGACAACGCTGACCGCTTCGTCGTGGGTGCCACCCAAGCATCCGCTGACCGAGAACATCCTCGTTGCCTGGACCAAGGAAGTGGAGCAGGCCACGCAGGGACGCCTGAAGTTCAATGTCCTGCCCAAGGCGCCTGTGGCTCCGCCGCAGACCTTCGACGCGGTCAAGGACGGCGTGATCGACGTTTCGTTCACGGTGCAGGGTTACACGCCCGGGCGATTCGTGCTGACCAAGATGACCGAGTTCGGCTTCCTCGGTGACTCCGCCGAGTCGATCTCCGTGGCCTACCAGCGCATGCACGAGAAGCACCTCGCCAAGCACGACGAGCACAAGGGCGTCAAGGTGATCGCCGTGTTCTCGCACGGTCCAGGCCACATGTACTCCATCAAGAGCCCGATCGTGTCGGTGGCCGACCTCGCCAACATGAAGATCCGCGTGGGCGGCGGCGTGGTGAACGACTACACCAAGGCCCTGGGTGCGAGCCCGCTGCTCAAGCCCGCGAGCGAGTCGTTCCAGATGCTGCAAAGCGGCGTTGCCGACGGCATCTTCTTCCCCGGCGAGTCCATCTCGGGCTTCAAGCTCACCAGCCTGATCAAGCATGCAACGCTCGTTCCGGGTGGCCTGTACAACACCAGCTTCGTCATGATGATGAACGAGGCCAAGTACAACGCCCTGCCCGCGGCCGACAAGGCCGCGATCGACAAACTTTCGGGCGAGCACTTCGCCCGCCTGGCGGGCAAGGCGTGGGATGCCGCCGATGCCGCCGGCATCGATGCCATGAAGGCAGCCGGCATCGAGATCCGCAAGGCCAACGACACGTTCATCAACGATGCCAAGTCGAAGGTCGCGCCCGTCGAACAGGCGTGGGTGGAGCAGATCAAGGCCAAGGGCATCGACGGCAGTGCCGTGATGAAGGAGTTCCGAGCCGAGATCGCCAAGGTTGCCGCAGGCAAGTGAGATGCCCGTGACCGCCGCCACCGCAGCTCCTGCATCGCGCCTGGCTCGAGGCCTGGCTCGCGCCGAGTTCGTCCTGGGCATGGTCTCGGCGCTGCTGCTGGTAGCGATGGTGCTCCTGACCACGATCGACGTGATCGGGCGCTACTTCCTGAACCGCCCGCTGCCCGGTTCGTTCGAACTGACCGAACTGGCAATGGGCGCGATGGTGTTCGCCAGCTTGCCCCTGGTGACACTGCGACGCCAGCAGGTCACCGTTGACCTGCTGGAATCACTCGTGCCCACGGCTTGGCGGCGGGCCCAGCGAGCCCTGTTCGACGTGGTTGCAGCAGCGTGCATGGCCGTGATCACCGTCATGCTCTGGACCAAGGCGGGGCACATGGCAACCGCCGGTGAGACCACGGCCGTCTTGCAGATCGTGGTCTATCCGTTGGTCTACACCATGACACTGCTGGGTGGCTTGACGGTGGCCGTGATGCTGCTCATGGCCTGGGGTGATGCGACAGGGGCGCTCGACGCCACGGCATCGCAGGCGCCGCTCGAGCACATGGGAGGCGGACAATGACCGAGGCCCTGATCGCCTTCGCGGCGATGCTCGTACTGGCTTTCGCGCGCCTGCCCATTGCGTTCGCCATGGGGTTGGTGGGTTTTGCCGGGTTCGCGCTGAAGACCAGCGCACCGGCCGCGTTGGCGATGGTCGGCGCGGTCGCCTATGAGACGGGCCTGTCGTACCAGCTGTCCATCGTGCCGCTGTTCGTGCTCATGGGCAACCTGGTCACGCGCGCCGGGTTGTCCGAGGAACTCTACAACGCGTCCCACGCATTCCTGGGCCACCGCAGAGGCGGCCTCGCGATGGCCACGATCGTGGCATGCGGTGGGTTCTCTGCCATCTGCGGCTCTTCGATCGCAACAGCCGCCACCATGGCCAAGGTGGCCGTGCCGCCGATGCGGCGGTTCGGCTATTCGCAAGCCCTCGCGTCCGGGTCGGTGGCCGCAGGCGGCACCTTGGGCATCCTGATCCCGCCGTCGGTCGTCATGGTGATCTACGGCATCCTGACGCAGCAGAACATCGGCAAGCTGTTCATCGCGGGCATCCTGCCGGGGCTGCTGGCCGTGGCCTGCTACATCGGCGCCGTCGCATTCACGGTCTGGCGCGACCCGGCCGCCGGCCCGCCAGGACCTCGCAGCAGCTGGACCGAGCGGCTGGGCGCCCTGCGCAGTGTGTGGGGTGTATTGGCGTTGTTCCTGCTCGTTCTCGGCGGGATCTACGGCGGTGTGTTCACGCCCACCGAAGCGGCAGGCATCGGCTGCGCCGGCGCATTCGTGTTCGCCGTGTGGCGGCGAGGCTGGTCTGCTCGGTGGTTGTTCGATGTACTGGTCGAGAGCGCGGCGACGACCGGCATGGTGTTCACCATCCTGATCGGCGCACTGGTGTTCGCCAACTTCGTGAACCTGACCACCATGCCGGGCGAGTTGATCGCCGCCAGCGAGAGCCTGGCAGCCAACCCGCTGGCAGTCATCGCGGCGATCTGCGTCATCTATGTCCTGCTCGGGTGCGTGCTCGAGAGCATGTCCATGATCCTCCTGACCGTGCCGATCTTCTACCCGGTCGTTCAGCATCTCGGGTTCGATCTCATCTGGTTCGGGATCATCGTCGTGGTGGTCACCGAGATCAGCCTGATCACGCCGCCAGTCGGACTGAACGTCTTCGTCTTGCGCAGCGTGCTGCCCGATATTCCAACGCAAACGGTGTTCCGCGGTGTCATGCCCTTCGTGGCCGCCGATGTCGTTCGGTTGACGCTGCTGGTCCTGTTCCCGGCCATCACGCTGGTGCTCACCCAGTTCGTGCGCTAGGCCCGCAAACACCATGCCCATCGCCCAAGTCAGCCTCGACGACAAGTACAGGCTGTCGAGCGGCCGCGTCTTCATCACCGGCGTGCAGGCGCTGGCGCGACTGCCCATGCTCCAGCAAGAGGTCGATCGGGCCGCAGGCCTGAACACCGCGGGCTACGTCAGCGGCTATCGCGGCTCGCCGCTGGGGGGCCTGGACACCGCGCTGCACGAGGCGCAGGCGCACCTCTCGGCGCACGACATCCGCTTCCAACCCGGCGTCAATGAAGACCTCGCCGCCACCGCGGTCTGGGGCACGCAGCAGTTGCACCTGATGCCGGGCGCCAGGCGCGACGGCATATTCGCCATGTGGTACGGCAAGGGGCCGGGGGTGGACCGCAGCGCCGACGTCTTCAAGCATGCCAACCATGCCGGCACCTCCCCGCACGGCGGGGTATTGGTGGTGGCCGGTGACGACCATGCTGCCCGTTCGTCGGCCGTCGCGCACCAGAGCGAGCACATTTTCTCGGCCTGCGGCATTCCGGTGCTGGCGCCCGCAGGCGTGCAGGAGATCCTCGACTTCGGGCTGCACGGCTGGGCCATGTCGCGTTATGCCGGTTTGTGGGTGGGCCTGAAGCTGTCCGCCGATGTCGTCGAGAGCTCGGCCACGGTCGAGATCGACGCCGCCCGCGTAAGGCCGTGCACGCCGACCGACTACACGCTGCCTCCCGAAGGCGTGCACATCCGCTGGCCCGACCCACAGGCCGCGCAGGAACTGCGCATGCAGGCCACCAAGATCTACGCCGCGGTCGCTTATGCCCGCGCCAACGGCCTGAACCGCGTGGTGGTCGACAGCGCGCGGGCGCGGCTGGGCTTGGTGGCCTGTGGCAAGGCCTGGCTCGATCTGCGCCAGGCCATGCACGACATCGGCCTGACCGACGAGCGCGCTGCGGCGTTGGGCGTGCGCGTGATGAAGGTGGGCATGCCCTGGCCGCTGGAGGCCGATTCCGTGCGCCGATTCGCCACGGGCCTGGACGAGATCCTCGTCGTCGAGGAAAAGCGCCAGATCATCGAGTATCAGTTGAAGGAGATGCTCTACGACTGGCGCGACGATGTGCGCCCGCGCGTGCTGGGCAAGTTCGATGAAGGCGGCGAGTGGCCGGCGCCGCCGGGGCAGTGGCTGCTGCCGCCCACCGGCGACCTGACGCCCGCCATCGTCGCCCGCGCGCTGGCCTCGCGGCTCGCCCGACTCGATCCCGCAGGTGGTTGGAACGACCCCATCGGCACGCGGACAGGCCCCACCCCGGTTGCCGCTTCATTGACGCGCACGCCCTACTTCTGCTCAGGCTGCCCGCACAACCGCTCCACCCGCGTGCCCGAAGGCAGCTGCGCCTTGGGTGGCGTGGGTTGCCACCTGATGGCGGTCTGGATGGAGCGACGCACGCTCACCATCAGCCAGATGGGCGGCGAAGGTGCCACCTGGATCGGCATGGCCGAGCACGCCGGTGCGCAGCACGTGTTCGCCAACATGGGCGATGGCACGTACTTCCACTCCGGTCTGCTTGCGATCCGCGCGGCCGTGGCCGCCGGCGTCAACATCACCTACAAGATCCTCTACAACGACGCGGTGGCCATGACCGGCGGGCAACCGGTGGACGGACCGTTGACGGTGCCCCAGATCACGCGCCAGCTTGCAGCCGAAGGGGTGGCCCGCATCGTGGTGCTGTCCGACGACACCAGCAAGTACAACGCGCAAGCCGACCATGCCTTCGCGCCGGAGGTGCGCGTGCTGCCGCGCGAGCAGCTCGATGCCATGCAGCGGGAGCTGCGCACCGTGGCCGGTACCACGGCGCTCATCTACGACCAGACCTGCGCCACCGAAGCCAGGCGCCGCCGCAAGCGCGGCAGCATGCCCACGCCCCGCAGGCAGGTGGTGATCCACGAGGCGGTCTGCGAGGGCTGTGGCGACTGCGGCATTCAATCGAACTGCCTGTCCATCGTGCCGGTGGAAACCGAGTTTGGCCGCAAGCGCGCCATCGATCCCTTCACCTGCAACCTCGACCTGAGCTGCTTGCAAGGATGTTGCCCGGCACTGGTAACCGTGGAGGGCGCCACGCTGCGTCGCGCACATGGGCTGCCCCCGCCGGACGCCGGCAGCTTGCCCGAGCCCACGCTGCCGCCACTGGCCGAGCCGCATGCATTGCTGATCGCGGGCGTAGGCGGCACCGGCGTGGTGACCATCGGCGCCCTGCTGGGAATGGCCGCTCATATCGAGGGCAAGGGAGTCACGGTTCTCGACCAGACCGGTCTGGCCCAGAAGGGCGGCGCGGTGCTCACGCATGTGCGCATCGCACGCACGCAGGACGAGCTGCACTCGCCCCGCATCGTGCAAGCCGACGCGCTGCTGGCCTGCGACATGCTGGTGGCCGCGGGCGCCGACGCCATGGCGCGCATGGTGCCCGGCCGCACCCGAGCGATCGTCAACACGGCTGACGTCATCACCGGCGACATCATTCGGCACCCCGAGCAGACCTTTCCCCACGATGCCACGCTGGCGACCCTGCGCGCAAGACTGTCCGACGCCGAAACACTGGATGCCACGCGGCTGGCCTCGCGGCTGGCCGGACACTCGATTGCCACCAACATGTTCATGCTGGGCTACGCCTGGCAGCGCGGCCTGGTTCCGGTCGGCCACGACGCCATCACCCGGGCCGTCGAGCTGAACGGCGTGGCCGTCGCCGACAACCTGCGCGCGTTCGTCTGGGGCCGCCATGCCGCGCACGATCCGGGTCTGGCCGAGCGCCTGTCCATGCAGGGCGAGGTGGTGACCGATGCGCACCGACTGTCGAGCTCGCTCGACGAGGTGATCGAGCGGCGGCGACGCTCGCTGGTGGACTACCAAGGCCAGGCCCTTGCGCAACGCTACCTGGCATTGGTGCAACGCGTACGCCAGGCCGAGCAAGCGGCACAACCGGGCAGCGAGCGCCTGACGCACGCCGTGGCCCAGCAGGCATGGCGCCTGCTCGCCGTAAAGGATGAGTACGAGGTTGCGCGCCTGCTCGCCGATGCGTCGTTCGACGCCACGCTGGACCGCATGTTCGAAGGCGACTACCGCGTCCACCTGCACCTGGTGATGCCGTGGCAGCGATCGATCACCACCACCGACGCCGCCCGCCAGCCGCTGCCCAAGCGCACGTTCGGGCCTTGGATGCGAAGGGCGCTGGGGCTGCTGGCCCACCTGAAGGTACTGCGGGGCACGCCGTTCGACCCCTTCGGCTACAGCGCGGAGCGGCGCATGGAACGCCAGTTCACGGCGGAATACGATGCGGCGGTCGGGCGGTTGTTGTTGCACCTGAGGCCTGCGCTGCTGGATGCTGCGGTCGAGATCGCCGAGCTTCCCGATCGTGTCAGAGGGTTCGGGCACGTCAAAATGGCCCACATGCATGCGGCGCGAGGCCGCAGTGCGGCGCTCCTGGCGGCGTTCGAAGCCGCAAGCACGGTCGATGACCATGCACCCGTTGATGGGAGCGAGCGGCGGGCGGCTTGAGAAGGGAGGCTTGGGTGCAATGGTGGCGGTTGGTTGGAGCGCTTTGCGCGCTGTGGAGCCTGGCCAACGGTGCGTACGGCGCACCGACAGCCAGCATCGTCGGCAACAGGATTCGGTTGGCCAACGAGCGGCTGGCGCTCGAGTTCGATGTGGCCAGCGGTTCAGTGCGCTCGGTGATCGATCTACGGTCCGGGCGCAATCTCACGAATGTCGAGTCAGGTACCTACCGCGCACTTTGGGGTATCTCGCTTGGGCACTTCTCGACCTCCAACGCACCCTATGCGGACAACAATGCCGCGGGCGCGCCAGAAGTGGCCTTCGAGAACGGTGCTGCCGAGGCCGCTGTGCGCATGACATGGCCAGGCCTGCTCTTCTACAACACCGGACAGCGCGTTCCTGGAGCGGTTGTTGTGGTACGGGTCGCGCTGCGCGCGGATGAGGCGCTGTCTCGCTGGACCATATCGGTGACCGGGCTCGGTGGACTGCGGGCGACCGACTTGCAGTTCCCGATTCTCGGAGGCGTGGGCCCGCTGGGGTCGGCGGGAGCTGAACATGTCCTGGTTGTTCCCGACCAGGGTGGACGGGCGTTCGATGATCCGATCGGCCAGCGCACAAACTGGGGCGAGATGTACCCGTCGGCGCACATGTCGATGCAGTTCGCCGCCTACCACAACCGTGAGGCTGGGTTTTACGTCGGAGTGCACGACCCAAGTGGGCAGACCAAGCAGTTGCAGTGGTGGTCACCTCCCTCACCTGCGAACTCGGCGATGTGGATCGGGCGCCACTACTTCCCAGACCAGCCAACTGACACGATGACACTCCCTTATGAAGTCGCCGTCGGCGTCTTCAACGGCAACTGGTCCGCTGCGGCCGACCTGTACAAACAGTGGGCGTTACAGCAGTCCTGGGCACGCGAAGCGGCACTCAAGCCCGTACCCGAGTGGTTCCGGCGCTCCAGTTATGGGTCCAGCTACTGTGTCTGGAATTGCGGCTTCACGAGCAGCGCCACATTTGCTTCCTTTGTTGAACACCAGGCGCCGAACTACGCTGCGCTAGGCGGGCCTTCACTCCACTTCCTCTCCGGATGGGAGAAGCTGGGCGCGTGGGCTTACGGTGATGCTCTTCCACCATTCGAAGGTTGGCCAGCGTTCGACCTGATGGTTTCAGGCGTTCACGCTGCAGGCAATCGGCTGCGTATCAGCATTGGATTCAACAAGCTCGACGCGGCCACACCGCTGTGGAAGTCGGGCAGCGCAAACGACAGCTTCGTGCGCGGCGTCGATGGTCAGCCGGTCGTGCAGACCGTGCCCATTGGGACCAATTCAGTCCACAAGTGGTCAGTCATGAGCTCGGCGTCGGCCTGGTGGCGCGATGAACTCGTCCGCACCGTGGGCGAGCTTGCGCGACACGGTGTGGACGCCGTGATGTTCGACGGCTGGCCCATCAATGGCGTCGACGACGACTATTCGAGCGGTCATCCGCCGGGACGGGGCGGGAACTGGCAATGGCTGTCTTGGAAAGGTACGCTCTCGGCGTTGCAAGCAGGCGCACGCGCGATCAATGCAGATCTGCTGTTCAGCACCGAGGAGGCGCATGAACTGCTGCTTCCGTACATCGGCTTCTTCGACAAACGCGACACTTCTGCCGAAATCAACAGCTACTCTCAGCGCGGGCGGCCGATACCGCTGATGACCTATGTCTATAAGCCGCTGATGCAGGTCGGACCCGCCGACTACTGGCCATGGATACGCGCGTCCGATCCGGACAGCTACCACCAGCTGGTTCTTGCGCGGACGCTCGTCTGGGGCGAGCATGCACCGTTCTTGTACTCGTCGTTCAAGGACACTTCCCTTCTCGCGCCAGGTGCATATGGGTTGTACAAGGTAGCTGGCGAGATGCGTCGCAGTTACGGTCGCTTCCTGATCGATGGGAAGATGCTGCCGCCGCTCGAGTTCACTTCGCCTACGACGCCGGTTGAACTCAAGGGTGATGGATTCGCAGTTCCGACTTACAAGTCCAATGCCGCGGCTGTACAGTCCGCAGCCTGGCGCGCCCGAGGTGGCGAAGCCGGCATCTTCTTGGTCAACATCGCCCCACGCTCGGTGACGATTGATTTGCCGATCGACCTCGCAGCCCTGCGACTCGCGGCCGGCGTGTCCCATCGGCTGACCATTGCACCTCTGGGTGAGTCACCCCGAATATCGACGATCTCTGCGAGCACGCGACTGGCGATTTCAATGGCGCCACAGCAAGTCGTCGTCGTCACGGTACTGCCCGAGACAACCGCGCAGGAGTGTCTCTTCGACTGGGCGGAAAATGCTTACGCCCAGTACTTGGCGCCGCCCGGTGCGGTCACCGTTCTTGCGACCCCGTACCACTATCGCTACTACAAGGAGACGAACTCCTATCTGGGCACCTCCGCCCAGGACAGCCACTTGTACTATTTGGGTCCCGCGAGCGGACAGCTGTTGCACGACCTTGGACCACTGACAAACTGGCTGTCGAGTTCCAATTGCGACAGCGTGCCAGGAGCCCGATAGGGTCGTGCCCACTCGCACACCGCCCACATCAGCCGCGCTCTGGGTCAGCGCGTTCCGTCCGTTCTACCTGCTCGCACCGGTGTACCTGTTGTGGGTGATCTTGACCGGGGCGGCGGCCTGGTTCGGCGTCGTGCGCTCCGGTCCGGGCGCCCTGCCCGTGCCCGGGGGCATGGCGCTTTGGCACGGGCACGAGATGCTGTTCGGCTTCGCGATGGCGGTCGTGACCGGAACCGTGCTCACTGCCCTGCCCAGCTGGGCCGGCACACCCGAAGTCCGTGGCCGGCAATTGGCCATGCTGGCGGGTCTATGGATCGCAGGACGTTTGGGTTTTCACGTCGTCGGGCTCTGGGGTCCTGGCATAGGCACGCTGGTTGCCGCCATCCTGGACACCGCGCTGCCCCTGGCGCTGTTGGTGTTGCTGACACCGCAGCTCACGCGCTGCGCCGATCGCCGCTACGCGCTCTTGCTGCCCGTGCTGGCCGTGCTGGCCATGGCCAACCTCGTGTTCCACGCGGCCGTGGCCGGCAACAACACGGCTGGCGCCGCAACAGCGCTTCGTGCGGCGCTGTGGGCCCTCATCGTGCTGTATTCGCTCAAAGGCGGTGTGCTCACGCCCACCTTCACCGGCAACGCCCTGGTGGCCAGTGGTCGCGGTATGGCGCCCACGTTTCGCCCTGCACTCGAACTTGCCGCCCTGCTCACCCTCGTGGCCCTGGGCGCCGCAGATGTCGGCGGCGCACCGCCGGCAGTCATCGCACTGCTGGGCTGGGCCGCGTGCATCGCGCAAGCGTGGCGCGTGGCGCGTTGGCGGGGCTGGCGGGTGCTCGATGAACCCCTGGTCACGGCCATGAACCTAGGCTTTCTCTGGCTGCTCGCGGCACTGGCCCTGCGCAGCGCTGCGGCCATGGGCGCACCATTTCCTGAATCGGCCTGGATGCATGCCTTCACCATGGGCGCATTGGGCACCATGATGCTTGGCCTGATGACCCGTGTGGCCCTGCGGCACACCGGCCGGCCGTTGGCCGCGCCCCGTGCGCTGGGCGTGTGGCTGGCCTTGGTGAGCGTTGCAGCGCTCGCGCGAATACTCGCCGGCACCCACCATCTGGGCGCTGGCGCCATTGGTCTTGCCGCCTTGGCCTGGGTCGGCTGCTTTGTGGCCTGGCTGGTCTGCCATGCGCACATGCTTCTGGCACCCAGCCTGCCGCGCAAGGGAACGGGCACCCCAGAACCGGCGCCCTGAGCACTGCAGGCGCCTGGACGACCGCTCGCCCGGCCCAGCCGCTCAGCCGGACAGTCCCAGTCCGACCCTGGCGATCCGGCCATCGGGCTCGAGCGCACGCACTGCCAGCACGGCTGCCCCCAGAGGCACCGCATCACCGACAACGGGTGGACGGCCGATCGCCCGTTCCATCCATGCGGCCACAGGCAGCGAGGCATCCTCCGGTCGCGGCAGCCCATAGAAAGCGCACACCTCGCCCACCGGGAGCCTTGGGTCAAGGTCGAAGTCGCGGAAGATCGCCCGGGTTGCCCGCTCGTCCTGCGAATCGGGCAATGCCACGCCGAGCCGCTGTGCCAGCCAGCCGATGGTGCCGCCTTGAACCAGCAGCGAAGTCAGCACGACCACGAAGGCCACGTCGAACAGCAGCACGGCATGTGGCGTGCCAGCCAACAGGGGAAACATCGCCAGCACGATGGGAACCGCCCCACGCAGCCCAACCCAGGCAATGAAGGTCGTCTCACGCACGGAGAAGCGAAATGGACGCAGGCACAGCGCGACCGCCAGCGGCCGGGCGATGAACATCAGCACGAGCGCCACGCCCAGGGCTGGCAGGAGTTCGGGCAGCAGGCGCGTCGGCGTGGCCAGCAGACCCAGCAACACGAACATGCCGGCCTGTGCCAGCCACGCATAGCCGTCCAGGGCCGACAGTGCCGGCGCCGCGGCGGCCGCCGCGCGGTTGGCCACGATCAGGCCGAACAGATACACCGCGAGGAACCCCGACCCCCCGAGCCAACCCGTGCCAGCGAACACCGACAGACCCGCCGCAGTGAGCAGCAGCGCCAGCACGCCGCCCCCGGCATCACGTGCCGCCACCTGCCGCAGCAACTCGGCGCATGCCAAGCCGCTGACAGCACCGATGGCCGTACCCCAGCCGAACTGCTCGACGAAGGTCAGGGCCAGCACGGCGAAGGCCTGCTGCCCAGGAAGTGCAGCGGTGGCACTGCCCGCTGACAACAGGCCGATCATCCCGATCGTGAGGTAGACGGCCATCGGGTCGTTCACACCCGACTCGATTTCGAGTGTGGACGCCACCCGTTCGTTGAGCGTCACGCCCGAGCGTGTGAGCAGCGCGAAGACGGCTGCCGCGTCGGTGGAACCGACGATCGCCCCCAGCAGAAGCGCCGGTCCCCAGGGTAAGTCGAGCATGGCCATTCCGGCCAGCGCCGTGAGGCACGCGGTCAGCGCGACACCCAGCGTGGCCAACAGTGCCGCCGGTTTCAAGCCCGTGCGAAAGGTCGAGAAGCGCGTGCGCAGGCCACCGTCGAGCAGGATCACGGCCAACGCCACATTGCCCACCCAGAAGCTCATGCGCACATCGTTGAACACGTATCCACCGGGCCCGTCTTCGCCTGCCAGCAGGCCGGCGAAGAGGAAGACCAGCAGGAACGAGAACCCGATCCGCGCCGAATACAGGCCCGCCAGAACGCTGGCGAACACCAGTGCGGCAGCGGCGAACAGAGGCAGGTTCAGAATGTCCACGGGCCCAGTATCGGCAATACGCGATGCCTCGTCAGGTGTCGGTCCATCGGACCTGAAAGCCGCCGGCGCCACCTGCACGGTGCCCGGTGGCACCGCGCACGGCGCAGTGGTCAGGTCGCCGGATGGGTGGCAATCACGGAACTGTCGCTGTCGCTAGCGTGCAGGCCGATCCAGCCGCGCGCCAGCATGCAAGCCCGGGACAGCCGCTGGCGGACCGCCAGGCTGAGCTCGGTGCCCAGATCGAATGACTCGCCCTCGATCGACAGCAGCCAACATGGCGGCAGTGTAACGCCCAGGCGCAGCGCCACCTGCAATACTGCGGCCGGCGTGATCGCATGGCTGAGAACGAGAGGCGCGGCATCCGGGTCCACGGGTTCGAGTGCCACGCCACCATCGCCGCGAGCGCCCGGCCGCGCTGCGTCGACGAACAGCACGGCACTGCGGCCACACAGGTCGAGCGCGTGTTCCACCTGGAGCTGGAAGTCGGTCATCAGCTCGACCGCGCCATCACCGCCCACGCCGGCGGCACGCAGCGCCTCGATCAGCACGGGCCCGACCGCATCGTCGCCCCGGCTGGGGTTGCCGATCGCCAGAACCAGCAGCGGCGCCACGGACGGGTCGCATGCGTGGCCACTCATCGTGAGCGTCACCCGACCTCGTGCACCAGGCACCCATCCGCGCCGCGCCGCACGCGGTCGCACAGCGTGCCGGCCGCGTTCACCAGCGTCAGCTCCAACGGCATGCGACCCAGGGCGTGGGTGGCGCAGCTCAGGCACGGATCGTAGGCGCGCACGGCAATTTCCACGCGCGACAGAAGGGCTTCGGTCAGCTCGTGGCCGTCCAGGTACTCGCGGGCCACACTGCGCACGGCTTCATTCATCGCCTCGTTGTTGTGCGTCGTGCTGACGATGAGGTTGCATGCCGTGACGAGATCGTCCGGGCCGATCGCGTAGTGGTGGATGAGCGTGCCACGCGGCGCCTCGATGATGCCCACGCCTTCGCGAACCGCATCCTGCGCGCCTGGCAGCGGCGCCAGGCGCTCGCCCTGCACCACATCGTCGCCTTCGAGCAGCGCGGCAATGACCTCGGCCGCATGCAGCATCTCGATCATGCGTGCGGCGTGGTAGGCGAGCGTACCGTGCACCATGCCGCGCGCCACGAACGCACGCCGGCGGGCCTCGGCACGCGGCGTCGGGATGACATCGACGTTCTGCACCCGCGCCAGCGGCCCCACCCGGTACCAGCCCGTGGCACGCCCGAGGTGGCGCAGGTAGGGGAACTTCATGTACGTCCAGGGCTCGACCGCCTCCTCGATGTGGTCGGCGTAGCGTTGCGCGTCGACCCCGTCGAGCAGCAGCGCGCCGTCGGCGTTGCGCCAGCGCAGCGCGCCGTCGTAGAGGTCCATCGCGCCGGCGGGAACACCGGCGGCGCGGCCATCGGCCACGAGCGACAGCCAATGGGAGCGCATCGTCGCGAAGCCGTCGTATAGCGCGCCTTGCTGCGCCTGCAGCGCATCCACCAGGTCGACTGCGCGCTCGCACCAGTCGAGCACCTGCGGCAGCTGCGCGGCCAGTTCGCTGCGCTCACCCGGCGTGAGCTGCCGGTTCACGCCACCGGGCACCGAACCGGTGCCATGCACGCGCTTGCCGGCGGTCAGCCGGATCACCTCCTGCCCGAACTTGCGCAGCAGCACGCCCTGGCGTGCGATGTCGGGGTGCGCCTCGGCCACCGCCATGATGCTGCGCCGATCGCGCTCGCTGTCGAAGCCGAACAGCAGGTCGGGCGATGCCAGGTGGAAGAAGTGCAGCGCGTGCGACTGCAGGATCTGGCCGTGGTGCATCAGCCGGCGCAGCGCCTGCGCCGAGGGCGGCACCGCGTCGGCCACGCCCAACGCCACATCCAGCGCCTTGCACGCGGCCAGGTGATGCGACACCGGGCAGATGCCGCACAGCCGCTGCACCATCACCGGCACTTCCCAGTAGGGCCGGCCGACGATGAAGCGCTCGAAGCCGCGGAACTCGACGATGTGCAGCCGAGCCTGCTGCACGTTGCCGGCTTCGTCGAGCAACAGCGTGACCTTGCCGTGACCCTCGACGCGCGAGACCGGATCGATGGCCACGCGGCGCAGGCCGGGCGGGGCAACAGGATGGGTGGATGGCATCAGTCGTAACGCAGCGGGGGCAAGCTCGGTGGGCGGCCATCCAGCAGCGCAAACAGCAACTCGCCGATGGTGGCGGCGCTCGGTGGGCAACCGGGCAGGAAGTGGTCGACATGCACCACCTCGTGGATGGGATGCACGCGGGCCAGCGGCAGCGGCAGCTCGGGGTCGGAGGGCACCGCGCTTCCGGGCGCCAGGCCTGGGCGGTCGCGATAGACCTCCACCAGCATCTGGCCCACGTCCAGCGCATTGCGCTGCGCCGGCAGCCCGCCGTTGATCGAGCAGGCGCCCACGGCGACCAACAACGTGCAGCGGGCACGGAACTCACGCAGCACATGCACGTTCTCGGCGTTGCACAACCCACCTTCGACGAGGCCGATGTCGCACGGCGCCAGGGTCTTGACGTCGTTGAGCGGCGTGCGATCGAATTCCACCCGCGAGAAGAGCTCGAACAGGTGTTCGTCCAGATCGAGGAACGACATGTGGCAGCCGAAGCAGCCGGCCAGCGAAACCGTGGCCACGCGCACTTTGCGTGTGGCGGCGGGGCCCGCCTCAGTCATCGTCGCCACCGGTCGACGGGCCGTCGGGTTGCGTGTCGGCGGGTCGCGCGCCGATGGGCACGGCGTAGCCACGCCGCTTGGGCAGGATGGCGCCCACCGGGCAGATGTGCGCGGCCAGGTCGTCGGCGGCGAGGCGGCTGTCGCCCAGGCGGCCGCTCGGCGAGTCGACCACCACGTGCGTGGCCACGCCATGCCCGCTGATGGCGAACACGCCCTTGTGGTCGACCTCGTGGCTGGCGCGCAGGCACAGCTTGCACAGGATGCAGCGGTTCAGGTCCAGCCAGACATCGGGGTGACTGGCATCGATCGGCCGACGCGGATAGAACTCTTCGAAACCCGGCCCGGTGACGCCCAACGCGTAGCCTGCGTCCTGCAGGCGGCAGTCACCGCTCTTCTCGCAGCCGGGGCAGAAGTGGTTGCCCTCGACGAACAGCAGCTGCACCAGCAAGCGGCGGCGCTCATCGAGATCGGGCGTGCGGCACTCCACCACCTGGCCTGCGGCGGCGCGCGTGGTGCAGGCGGCGGCCAGCCGGCCATCCACACGCACCGTGCACAGCCGGCAGGCACCGCTGGGCCCCAGTGCCGGGTGCCAGCACAGGTGCGGCACGTGGCGGCCGGCACGCGTGGCAGCGGCGATCAGCGTCTCGCCGTCCTCGAATGGCACGGCCGCGCCATCGAAGCTGAAGTGCCCGCTCATCCCTGCCGCTCCAGATGCGCGCCCGCATCGTCGCGTCCGGTCACGCGGCGAGACGGCTCCAACTCGGCGTCGAGGTCGAACGCCGGCACGAAGCGCGGCGAGGCCAGCCGGCTGTCGTACGCGGGGCGAAAGCGCGCCAGCGTGTCACGCAGCGGGTTGGTAGCGCTGGCGCCCAGGCCACAATGGGTGGTGCCGTGCAGCAGCGACTCGAGGGCGCGCAGTTCGGCTTCGTCGAAGATCGAGCCATAGCCCGCGGCGAGCTTGTCGAAGCGCCGGCGCACGAGCTCGGTACCCACCCGGCACGGCGTGCAGAAGCCGCAGCTCTCGTGGGCGAAGAACTGCGCGAAGCCTCGGGCCACTTCGAACATGTCGCGGCCTGCGCCGAACACCATGAACGCGCCTGCGGTCGGTACGTCGTCGAAGGCGATACGGCGGCCGAACTCATGTGCCGCCAGGCACTGACCCGAGGGCCCGCCCACCTGTACCGCCTGCACGTCGGTGGCGCCGGCCTCGGCCAGGATCTCGGCCACCGTGACACCGAACGGCCATTCGTAGACGCCTGGGCGCGCAACGTCGCCACTGACCGAATGCAGCTTGCTACCGGTGCTGCCGGGCACACCCATGGCGGCCCACCAGGCCCCACCGTGCAGGGCGATGTGCGCTGCAGCGGCGTAGGTCTCGACGTTGTTGACCACCGTCGGCTGCCCGCGGTAGCCGGACTCCACCGGAAACGGCGGGCGGATGCGCGGTTGGCCGCGCTTGCCTTCGAGCGATTCGATGAGCGCGCTTTCCTCGCCACACACATAGGCCCCGGCGCCCAGATGAATGGCGATGTCGAAATCGAACCCTGGCGTGCCAAGGATGCCGGTACCCAGCAACCCGGCGGTGCGCCGGCGCGCGAGCACCGCCTGCAGATGTTCCAGCATGAAGCGGTACTCGCCACGCAGATAGACGAAGCCCGTGCGCGCGCCCAGCACCCGCGCCGCCACGGTCATGCCCTCGATCACGGTGTCGGCCTGCTCGGCCAGCAGCACGCGGTCCTTGAAGGTGCCGGGCTCGCCCTCGTCGGCATTGCATACCACGACCCGCGTGCCGCTCTGGCGCAGCGGAGCGGCGCGGCACAGCTGCCACTTGCGGGCGGTGTCGAAGCCGGCACCCCCGCGCCCGCGCAGGCCCGACGTCGCAAGCT
>JABWBN010000277.1 GCA_013360485.1 Burkholderiaceae bacterium
GGCATCGAGGAGCCGTTGCGCCGCTACGACCACGAATCGGCGCTGGCGGCGCTGCGCGCGCTGCCCGTCGCGCAACCGCGGCGCGCCGACGCACCCGATCAGTAGGTGTAGACGCCTCGACCGCTCTTGCGGCCCAGCCAACCGGCCGCCACCATCTCCTTGAGCAAGGGGCAGGGCCGGTACTTCGAATCGGCGTACTCCTCGAAGTACACGTTCATCACCGCCAGGCACACGTCCAGGCCGATCATGTCGGCCAACGCCAGCGGGCCGATCGGGTGGTTGCAGCCCAGCTTCATGCCGGCATCGATGTCCTGTGCCGAGGCCAACCCTTCAGCCAGCACGAAGAAGGCCTCGTTGATCATCGGCACCAGGATGCGATTGACCACGAAGCCCGGCGCGTTCTTCACGGTGATGGGCGACTTGCCCAGCCGCTCGGCCAGCACCTTCACCGATTCATGTGTCGCATCGCTGGTCTGCAGCCCGCGGATGATCTCCACCAGCGCCATCATCGGAACCGGGTTGAAGAAGTGCATGCCGATGAATCGGTCGGCCCGCTTCGTGGCCGCGGCCAGCTTCGTGATCGAGATCGAGCTGGTGTTGGTTGCGATGATGGTCGCGCTGTCGAGCAGTTCGTCGAGCTGGGCCAGGATCTTCAGCTTCAGTGGCTCGCTCTCGGTGGCCGCCTCGATGACGAGCTGCGCCGGCTTCAGCGCGCCGTAGTCGGTCGTTCCGGTGACGCGTGCCAACGCGGCGTCCTTCTCCGCGGCCGTCATCTTGTCCTTCTTGATCAGGCGGTCGAGGCTTGCCCCGATGGTGGCCAGGCCGCGCTGCACCGCGGCATCCTGAATGTCCACCATCACGACGTCGATGCCGCGCACCGCGCAGGCCTGCGCGATGCCGTTGCCCATGGTTCCGGCGCCAACCACGCCCACCGTCTGTATGCTCATCTGGGATGCTCCATGCCCCATTGGGGCTTTCATGACTCTGAACGCAGAGCTTACCTCTGGTCACGGTAGACACCGGCAGTACCCGTCTTGTCGCGGCACGGCCACGCCGACGCGCCCGTATCGCCTCGAACGACCGTCTGGCCGCGTGCATTCAGGGTTGGCACCTAGATCGCGCGCGTGGCTCGGGCCGAGAATCCGACGCACCTCGCACGCATCCGCACGGCGGGGCGCCGCAGCGGCGATCCCGCTGCCCACGACGACAACCACACCCTTGGAGCAACCCGCATGACCCGTCCCACGTTGGCCCGCCTCACCCTGGCCATGGCCGCCGCCCTGAGCACCCTGGCCGCTGCGTCCGCGCAAGCCCAGTCTCCTGCTGCAAGCGAGACAGCCAGCAATCGCGCCCTGACCCATGTCCGCGCCCATGCCCAGCGCACCCTGCACGGCGCCGATCACAGCTACGCCGTGCGCGATGTCGTCATCGACGCCGACGGCACCGAGCACGTGCGGCTCGAGCGTCGGTTCAAGGGTTTGCGTGTCCTCGGCGGCGATCTCGTCACGCACACCTCGCGCAGCGGCGCCTTCCTCGACGCCTCCCACACGCTGTCGCGCGAGCCGCGGGTTGACATCGCGGCGCGGCTGTCGCCCGTCGATGCCGTGCGCGCCGCCATGCAGCAGTCGCGCGGCGCGCCCGATGGCAGCACACCCGAACTGCTGGTCTACGCCCGCGGCGACCAACCCGTGCTGGCCTACGACGTTCGCCTGTACGGCGAGCAGGAAGACGGCACGCCCAGCGAGCTGCACGTCATCATCGACGCACTTCGCGGCATCACCATCGACGCCTGGGACGACATCCACACCGCCCCGGCCACCGGCAGCGGCAGTGGCTTCTTCAACGGAACCGTCAGCCTCACCACCGACCTGGTCAGCGGCACGTACAACCTGCGCGACCCCGGCCGCGGCAACCAGTACACCGTCGACATGAAGAACCGCCAGTGGGGCAAGGGCGCGATCTTCACCGACGCCGACAACGCCTGGGGCGACGGCACGCTGGCCAACCGCCAGACCATCGGGGTCGACGCGCAGTACGGTACCGCGGTCACCTGGGACTACTACAAGCTCGTGCACGGCCGCAACGGCATCGCCAACGACGGCAAGGGTGCCTACAACCGCGTCCACTACGGCAAGAAGTACAACAACGCCTACTGGTCCGACAGCTGCTTCTGCATGACCTACGGCGACGGCGACGGCGTCAGCTTCAATCCGTTCGACTCGCTGGACGTGGCCGGGCACGAAATGAGCCATGGCCTGACCAGCCGCACCGCAGGCCTGGTGTACTCGGGTGAGTCCGGCGGCCTCAACGAAGGCACGAGCGACATCTTCGGCACCGCCGTCGAGTTCTACGCGAACAACCCCAACGATCCCGGTGACTACCTCATTGGCGAGCGCATCTACAAGGCTGCCGGCAAGTCGTTGCGCAACATGATCCGGCCCAGTTCCGATGGCAAGTCGGCCGACTGCTGGTACTCCAATGTGGGCTCGCTCGACGTGCACTACAGCTCCGGCGTGGCCAACCACTTCTTCTACCTGCTCGCCGAGGGCACCAGCGGCGGGTCGCCCAGCCCCACCTGCTCGGCTGGCGACACCCGGGTGGCCACGGGCGCCGGCAGCGTCAGCGGTATTGGCCGCGCCAAGGCCGAGAAGATCTGGTTCCGCGCGCTCACCGTCTACATGACGTCCAACACCAGCTACGCCGGTGCGCGCGCCGCCACCATCAGCGCCGCCAACGATCTCTACGGCGCGGGGTCGCCCGAGTCCACCGCCGTGGCAGCGGCCTGGACGGCCGTCGGTCGCAACTGATGGTAGAAAGCTCGATCACGCAGCCGGCAACGCCACTCCCATGATCGAGCAACACCAATGGGTGGAGGACAGCAACCCGTCCTCTACGCCCAGCATCCACGACATCTGCGCCGCTTCGCGCCGCACCGTGCTCCAAGGAGGGCTGGGCGCGGCGCTGGGCGGGCTTTTCGCGCCCTGGCTCGCGGGCTGCGCATCGGCCTCGGCAGGTGGGGCGCCGTTGCTGGGCTTTCGCTCGGTACCGGTGTCACAGGCCGATGCGGTGGTGGTGCCTGAAGGCTATGTCGCCCAGGTCATCGCGCCCTGGGGCGAACCGGTGGGCGTGGTTGGCGCCATGCCGGCGTTTCGCGCAGACGCCGGCAACAGTGCCGCCGAACAGGCCGTGCAGATGGGCATGCACCACGACGGCATGGCCTACTACCCGCTGCAGGGCAGCTCGCGCCACGGCCTGCTGGCGCTGAATCACGAGTATGCCGACCACGACCTGCTCTATCCGGATGGCCGCCAGGGCTGGAGCGCCGAGAAGGTGCGCAAGTCGCAGGCCGCGCACGGCATTTCGGTCATCGAGGTGGCCGAGCACGATGGCCGCTGGCAGGTCCGGCGCCCCTCCAGCTACGCCCGCCGCATCACCGCCTACACGCCGTTCGCGGTGGGCGGGCCGGCCGCCGGCCACCCGATGCTGCGCACCGCCGCCGACCCCGCCGGGCGCACCGTGCTGGGCACCTTCAACAACTGCGCCGCCGGGGCCACGCCCTGGGGCACCTATCTCAGCGGCGAAGAAAACTGGATCTACTACTTCGCCTGCGACCGCCAGCCCGATGCGCACGAAGCCCGCTGGGGCTTGCGCCGCGGCAAGGGCGCGCGCTGGCATGAGCACGACGAGCGCTTCGATGCCGGTCGGCACCCCAACGAGCCCAACCGCTTCGGCTGGATCGTCGAGGTCGACCCCTTCGATCCCAACTCCACCCCGGTCAAGCGCACCGCAATGGGCCGAGCGGCCCACGAAGGCGCCACCACCACGCTCACGCGCAACGGCCGTGCGGTGGTCTACTCCGGCGAGGACGCCCGCTTCGAGTACATCTACAAGTTCGTCAGCCGCGACCGCATGCAACCCGGTGGCGCCCGCGCCAACGCCACGCTGCTCGACCACGGCACGTTGTACGTTGCCCGGTTCGACGCCGACGGCACCGGCCGCTGGCTGCCGCTGGTGCATGGCCACGGCCCGCTCGCGGCCGCCAACGGGTTCGCCGACCAGGGCGAGGTGATGGTCAAGGCCCGCCAGGCCAGCGACGCGCTGGGTGGCACCCGCATGGACCGGCCCGAGTGGCTGGCCATCGACGAAGCCCGGCGCGAGGTCTACTGCTCGCTCACCAACAACAGCGCCCGCGGCACCACGGGCATGCCCGGCGTCGATGCCGCCAATCCGCGAGCGCGCAACACCATGGGCCAGGTCATCCGCTGGCGCGAAGCCGACGACTTCGACGCCACCACCTTCACCTGGAGCCACTTCGTGCTGGCGGGCGATGCCGAAAACGAGCGCGCCGAAGCCCGCGGCAACGTCCGCGGCGATGCCTTCGCCTGCCCCGACGGGCTGTGGATGGACCGCCGCGGCGTGCTCTGGATCTGCACCGACATGTCGCCCTCGGCGATGGGCCGTGGCGAGTACACGCGCCTGGGAAACAACGCGCTGCTCGCGGCCGATCCCCGCAGCGGCGAGGTGCGTCGCTTCCTCACCGGCCCCCCCGGCGGCGAGCTCACCGGTGCCACCACCACACCCGATGGCCGCACGCTGTTCGTCAACATCCAGCATCCCGGCGAGAACAGCGAGTCCGGCGACTCTTCCGGTGCGCAGCGCAGCTCGCACTGGCCTGATGGCGGGCAGGCCCGGCCGCGCTCGGCCACCGTGGTTGTGCGGCGGCTCGACGGCGGCCTGATCGGCACCTG
>JABWBN010000278.1 GCA_013360485.1 Burkholderiaceae bacterium
CGGCAGCGGACTGGGCCTGGCCATCGTGCGCCGCGTGGCCCAGCGCCATGATGCGCCGCTGCGGCTGGACGATGCGCCGCTGGGCGGGCTGCGGGTGTCGATCGGCCTGGGCATCGCGTCCTAATCTTCGCTTCACCGACCGCTAACGGTGTGCTCATCTCGGGCCCGCACCATGTGTGCATCGCCGCCAGTGTGCGGCCAGTCATGGAGTGAAACCGCAATGCGCACGACACCCCGCATCATCCAGGCCGCGACGGCGGCCGCACTGCTGGCCGCTGCGTCGGTCCAGGCCTTCGACCTGCCATGGTCCAAGCGCGAAGCCAAGCCCGCGCCGGTGGCCGTGAGCACAGCCGCGCCGCTGCCGCAGTTGCCGGTGGGCACCGCGCCGAACTACCGCGCCATCGTGCAGCAGTTCGGACCGGCGGTGGTGGGCGTGAACGTCGAGGGTTCGCGCCGTGCCAACGTCGAAGGACCCGAGGCCGAGCTGATGCAGCGCTTCTTCCGGGGCCTGCCGGGCTGGCGCGGCCTGCCTGACGCGCAGCCTTTTCGCGGCCAGGGCTCGGGATTCATCATCGGCGACGACGGATTGATCCTCACCAACGCGCATGTGGTCAAGGACGCCAAGGAGGTCACCGTGAGACTGGCTGACCGCCGCGAGTTCTCGGCCAAGGTGCTGGGTGCCGACAGTGCCACCGACATCGCGGTGCTGCGCATCCAGGCCAAGGGCCTGCCCACGGTGCGCATCGGCGATCCGCGGCAGCTCATGGTGGGCGACTACGTGCTGGCCATCGGCGCGCCCTATGGCTTGGAGCAGACGGCGACCTCGGGCATCGTGAGCGCCAAGGGACGATCGCTGCCGGGCGATGCCTTCGTGCCCTTCATCCAGACCGACGCTGCGGTGAACCCGGGCAACTCCGGCGGGCCGCTGTTCGATGCCGCCGGCAACGTGGTGGGCATCAACGCCCAGATCTACTCGCGCACCGGCGGCTTTCAAGGTGTGAGCTTCGCCATCCCGATCGACGTCGCGCTGAAAGTGCGCGACCAGATCGTCGCCACTGGCCGTGCCCAGCATGCGCGGCTGGGTGTGCAGGTGCAGGACCTGAACCAGGCACTGGCCGAGAGCTTCGGTCTGAAGAAGCCCGACGGCGCGGTGGTGGCAGCGGTCGAGCCCAAGAGCCCGGCGGCCGCGGCCGGTCTGAAGGCTGGCGACGTGATCCTGGCCATCGACGGGGAGACCATGGCGCAGGCGGGCCACGTGTCCAGCCGGATCGGCCTGTCGCGACCCGGGGACAAGGTGAAGATCAAGGTCTGGCGCGACCAGGCCGAACGCGAGCTCGAGGCCACCCTGGGATCGGCCCGCGGCGCCGACGAGCGCGCCACGGAGACCGCCGCAACCAGCGACCAGGGCCGCCTGGGCCTGAGCCTGCGGCCGCTCACGCGGCAGGAACGCCAGCATGCCGAGATCGAGAACGGTCTGGTGGTGCAGGGTGTGCAGGGCGCTGCCGCGCGCGCCGGGCTGGAGCCGGGCGATGTGGTGCTGGCGATCAATGGCCGTCCGGTCGACGCGCTGGACGACGTGCGCCGCATCCTCGACGCCAAGCCGCGCAGCGTGGCGCTACTGGTCTGGCGCGAGGGCAACCGGCTGTTCATTCCGGTGCAACTGGGCTAGGGCGACGGGCATCGCGAGGGTGCCGCATCCCCCGCAGAGGGGCGCGGGGCAGTCGCAGTGGCCCCTACAGACTGGTGCGCAGGCGCCAGATCTCGGGGAACAGCACGACATCGAGCATGCGGCGCAGGTAACCCACGCCGCTGGTGCCGCCGGTGCCGGGCTTCTCGCCGATGATGCGCGAAACCGTCGTGAGATGCCTGAATCGCCACAGCCGGAACGCGTCCTCGAGATCGGCAAACTCCTCGCCAAGCTGGTACAGGTCCCAGTGGGTGGTGGGGTCGCGGTACACCTGCAGCCAGGCCGCCTCGACTGCCTCGCTGGCGGGGTAGGGCTGGGTCCAGTCGCGGGTGGTGTGGCTGTCGGGCACGGGCAGGCCTCGGCGCGCCAGCAGGCGAAGGGCCTCGTCGTACAAGGACGGCGCGCGCCACGCAGCTTCGACCTGCGCCAGCAGGTCGGGCCGGTGTGCATGCGGCTTCAGCATGGCGGCCTGCTTGTTGCCGAGCATGAACTCGATGCAGCGGTACTGCCAGCTCTGGAAGCCCGAGCTGCTCTTGAGGTAGGGCCGGATCGCGCTGTATTCGGGTGGCGTCATCGTGGCCAGCACATCCCACGCGTGGACCAGTTGCTCCATGATGCGCGAGACGCGCGCGAGCATCTTGAATGTCGGCGCGAGTTCGTCCGCAGCCAACGCCCGGATGGCGGCACCCAGCTCATGGCGCATCAGCTTCATCCACAGCTCGCTGGTCTGGTGCTGCACGATGAACAGCATCTCGTTGTGGTCGGGCGACAGCGGATGCTGTGCATTGAGCACGGCGTCCAGGTGCAGGTAGTCGCCGTAGCTCATCTCGCCGGCGAAGTCGAGCCGGGCGCCGTGGTGCTGGCTTTCGCTCATGGTTGCTCAGGTCACTGCGGCTTGTTGCTGGAACCGGGGATCGCGCCACTGGCCGGCTTCGAGCACCTGCCGCAGGTGCTCGACTGCGTCCCACACGTCGACGAAGCGGGTATACAGCGGCGTGACACCGAAGCGCAGGATGTCGGGCACCTGGGATTCGGCGTCGCCGGCGCGGAAGTCGCCGATCACGCCGCGTGCGATCAGGGCCTGCACGATGGCGTAGCCGCCGTCGGCACGGCTCAGGCAGACCTGGCTGCCGCGCAGGGCATCGTCGCGCGGGCTGACGAGCGCCAGGCCATGACCCGCGCAGCGTTGTTCTACTGCTTCGCTGAACAACCGCGTGAGGGCCAGCGACTTTCGGCGCAGCGCCGCCATGCCGCCCAATGGCTCGGCGGCCAGCAGCGTCTGCACGCCGCACTCGAGCGCCGCCAGGGCGATGATCGGCGGCGTGCCGCTGAGGTAGCGGGTAATGCCCCTGCCGGCCTCGTAGCCCGGCACGAAGGCGAACGGCCGCGCATGCCCGATCCAACCGGCCAGGGGCTGCGCTTCGTGCGAGGCCAGTTCCGGGCGTACCCACGCGAAGGCCGGCGCGCCGGGACCGCCGTTGAGGTACTTGTAGCCGCACCCGACGGCGAAGTCGGCGCCGTCGGCCTGCAGTTGCAGCGGTACCGCGCCCGCCGAGTGCGCCAGGTCCCAGACGGTGAGCGCGCCGGCGGCATGCGCTGCGGCGCTGAGCGCGGCCATGTCGTGCAGGCGCCCGGTTCGGTAGTTCACGTGGGTGAGCAGCAGCACCGCGCTGTCAGGGCCCAGTGCGGCCTCGATCTGCCCGGGCGACTCGACCAGGCGCAGGCTGCAGCCGTGCTGGCCGGCCAGCGACTGCGCGATGTACAGGTCGGTCGGGAAGTTGCTGCGCTCGGAGACGATCACGCGCCGCTGCGGCGCGTCGTGGCGCTGCAGCCGCAGCGCCACGTCGAGCACTTTGTACAGGTTCAGCGATGTGGAGTCGGTGGCCACCACCTCGCCGGCGCCCACGCCCAGCAGGCGCGCGATGGCATCGCCCACCCGTGCCGGCAGAGTCATCCAGCCAGCGGTGTTCCAGCTGCCGATCAGGCCCTGGCCCCACTCCTGCGCCACCACCTGCTGCACCCGGGCCGGCGTGGCGCGTGGCAGCACGCCCAGCGAGTTGCCATCGAGGTAGATCAGGCCCTCGGGAATGTCGAACTGTGCGCGCAGGGGTGCCAGTGGGTCGGCCTCATCCAGTGCGCGGGCATGCTCGCGGGTCAGCTCGGGTGTGGTCATGGGCGTCGGGGTCGGATGGGGTTCACAGCGCGCGCAGCACCGCGCGCACCGGCGAGGCGTCGGCCGCGACCAGCTTCAACGGCAGTGCGATGAGTTCGTAGTCGCCCTCGGGGATCTGATCGAGCACCAAGTTCTCGAGCACCCGCAGGTCGCGCCTCAGCACCGCGTGGTGGCTGGGCAGGTCCTTGCTGTCGGCGGGGTCGATGCTGGCCGTGTCGATGCCCACCAGGCACACCCCTCGGTCGGCGAGCGCTTCGATCGTCCGAGGATCGAATGCCGCCAGGTTCGGGTCCCAGCGGTCGGGTGCCTGTGCGTAGGTGCGCACCAGCACCCGCGGGGGCAACGGCGAGCGGCCATCGATGGCATGGACCAGGTCGCACCACTGCAGCAACGGGCCGCGCCCGATGGCGTGTATGACCCGACAAGGGCCGAGGTAGGGATCGAGCGCCACGGCGCCGATGCTCGCGCCGCCGGGGTGGTAGTGCAGCGGTGCATCCGCATGCGCGCCGGTATGGGGCGACAGGCGCAGCGTGCTCACGTTCACCGGACACTGCGGGCCGATCGACCATGCCCACTGCTGCTCGTACTCGGCATCCCCGGGGAACACGGGCGCACCCGGCCCGACGGGGGGCGAGATGTCCCACAGTGGCTTCATCCGGCGATGATAGAAGCGACCCGATTGGTTGACAAGTAAATCAATTGGCGGTGCCTGCACCCAGTGGGGGCAGGCCGTATCGAGCACGCGCTCGGTCGCAGGCATCGTCGCCCACGCCATGTGCCGCGCGCAGTCCGAACTCGCGGCACGGGGACGGGCGCCACTCGTAGATTCCGCAGCCGGCCTGTGCGCCGGGCTGGCCCACGAGCGCCGCGCAACGCGGCG
>JABWBN010000279.1 GCA_013360485.1 Burkholderiaceae bacterium
GGCACGCCGGCCTCGGCCGCCAGCCGCGCGGCGGTGATCTTGTCGCCCATGGACCGGATGGCCGCCGGCGTGGGGCCGATGAACACCAGGCCAGTGTCCAAACAGGCCTGGGCGAAGGCGGCGCGCTCGGACAGGAAGCCGTAGCCGGGATGCACGGCATCGCAGCCGCACTTGCGCGCCGCTTCCACCAAGCGCTCGACCGACAGGTAGCTCTGTGCCGGCGGCGGTGGGCCGATCACCACCTGGCGCCCGGCCAGCCGTGCGGCGAGGCAGTCGACATCGGCCTCGGACACGGCAGCCACCGCTTCGATGCCCAAGGCCTGGCATGCCCTCACCACTCGAACGGCGATTTCGCCCCGATTGGCCACCAGGACGCGTTGCAGCCCGGGCAGGCGGGATGCTGCAGGTGGCGCGAAGGGGGGCAGGTTGGTCACGGCAGATGGCGGCGATTGGTCCCAGGGGACCGTTGTCGGCGATTGGAGCATTCGACCTTCTCATTGTCAACAATCGCATTGTCTCCTATCATGCGGCATCACCTTTCTTGCCCTCGAGGAGTCGACCATGCCCCAGACCCGCCTGCCCTCCGACATCACCGGCATCGTGTGGAAGGTGGAGGTCCGCGAAGGCGACGCCGTCACCGAGGACCAGACGCTGGTGATCCTGGAAAGCATGAAGATGGAGATTCCCGTCACGGCCCCGCACGCCGGCACCGTGCTGCAGGTGCTGGTTAAGGAAGGCGAAGCCGTGGCCGAGGGCCAGGACGTGGTGGTGATCGGATGATCGCCGGCCGCCTGATCAGCTGGGCGGCGGCGCAGCATGGCGAGCGGCCCTCCCTGGTCTTTCGCGACCGAAGCTTCAGCCACCTCGACATCGAGGCCAGCAGCAACCGTTTCGCCCAGGCGCTCGTCGCCCTGGGACTGCAGCCGGGTGAACGTTTCGCCGTGCTGCTGGAGAACTCGCCCGAGAGCCTGGACAGCCTGTTCGGCGCGGAGAAGGCCGCCCTGACCTACGTGGCGCTGAATGCGCGCCACACGCTGGCCGAGCACCTGGACATCCTGGCCGACGCACAGGCCAGCGCCGTGCTCGTCGGGCCGCAGTTCGCCGATCTCGCTGGCGCACTGGCCGCCGCCGCGGGCCATCGGCTGCCCGAGTTGCGGCATGTGCTCGGTGTAGGTGCCTCGGCGGCCGGCGTGGTCGACTTCGCGGCAGCCTGCACGACCGCGCCCGACCACGCCCCGGCCATCGACGTCGGACCGGGCCACCTGGTGCGCATCGCCTACACCAGCGGCACCACGGGCAAACCCAAGGGCGTGGCCTACACGCTCGAGCGCATGCAGGCGCGGCTGGCCAACCACTTCCTGGCCATGGAGTATGGCCTGTCGGTCGACGACGCCATGCTGCACGTCGGCCCGCTGACCCATGCCGCTGGCGTCTACCTGTTCCCCTGCTTCCTGCGCGGCGCGCGCAACATCATCCTCGACCGCTTCGACCCCGCGTCACTCCTGGCGGCCATCGAGCAGCACCGCATCACGCACCTGATGCTGGTGCCCACCATGATGAACCGGCTGGTCGACGCCATCGAGCAAGGCGCCCAGGGCGACTGGTCGTCGCTCGTGCGCATCCACTACGGCACCGCGCCGACGCCTGTGCCGCTGATCCGCCGTGCCATGCACATCTTCGGCCCCATCCTGCGCCAGCAGTACGGCATGACCGAGGCGGTGCAGCCGCTGGCGGTGCTGTACCCGCACGACCACGTGGGCGACAGCGACGACGCCGCCGACGACCCCATCGGCTCCTGCGGCAAGCCCACCGCCAACGTGCGCATCGTGCTGCGCGACGCGAACGGCCAGGCCGTGCCGCCAGGCGGAGTGGGCGAAGTGACGCTGGCCCACGAAGGCGCGGCCGAGGTCATGCTGTGGCGAAGGCCGCAGGCGATGGCCGAGGCCGTGCGCGACGGCTGGTACTACAGCGGCGATCTGGGCCGCTTCGACCGCCATGGCTTCCTGCACATCGTGGGCCGCAACAAGGACATGATCATCAGCGGTGGATTCAACGTCTATGCCCGCGAGGTGGAAGATGCACTGGCTGCGCACCCGGGCGTGCTCGAGTCGGCCGTGTTGGGTCTGCCGGACCCGGAATGGGGAGAGGTGGTGGCGGCGGCGGTGGTGCTGCGGGCCGGCACCAGCGAGGACGCCGCGGCGCTGCAAGCCTTCTGCGCCGAGCGCATCGCCGGCTACAAAAAGCCGCGCCGCGTGGTCTTCGTCAAGACCCTGCCGCGCAACCTGGCCGGCAAGGTGCTGAAGGGCGAGTTGCTGCAGCACTTCGCAGTCAGTTGAGTCCGTCCAGCCCGGCGAACCGGCCTCAGGTTGGCACGCCGGCGTCGCCGAGCACACGGCTCGCCGCTTCGGCCGAGTCCTGAGCGCGTTGGCGTGCCAGCAGCATCACCTGCTCGGCGTCCCCGCGCTCCAGCGCCTTGGTCGCCTGCTTCCACAAGCGCACCGATCGCCGCCGGCGTTCCACCGACGCCAGCCCCAGCTTGCTGTAGCGCAGGCTCTGAAGGGACAGAGCGGCCATCATGCGCCGAAGCCGTTCGTTGCCGGCAAAGCGGGCGCTGATCTGCATCAGGCGGTGCACGGTTTCGGCATAGGCGTCACCGCCCGTCGGGTCCTCCACCAGCGACTCGAGCCGCGCGACGCCGCCGCGCATCACGGCCAGCAGCTCGGGTGCCCGAGTCTCCGCCAGCTTGCGCACGACGATCTCGTACAGGCCAGCACGCACCTCGAACAGGTCGCGCAATTCGGCGGCCGACAGGCTGGTCACCTCGGCACCGCGGCGCGGCAGCACCACCGCCAGGCCCTCGCGCTCCAGGATGCGGATGGCCTCCCGGATCGGTCCGCGACTGGTGGCGAACTCGTCGGCCAACTCCTGCTCACCCAGTCGTGCGCCCGGCGCCAAGCTGCCCGCCACGATGCGGTCACCCACCTTGGCCGCGATCTGCTCGGACACCGTAAGCGTCGGACCCGACGAGTCTGCGAAGAGGCGGAGCTCGACCTTCGAGGCCCATTGCTCGAAGGCGTCCAGATCGCGCGGGTCGGTGGCCATGTCAATCGATCGGTTTGCGCAATGTTAACAATGCGCATGCGCGAGCTCGCATGCCGCGTCGACTGCCAGAGCGCGAGGCTTGGCGGGACCACTGGATCATGCGGCCCGACCGACCGAGCGGCGCAGCAGCTTCATGGCCTGCTGCGCAGACGGACTCAGATAGCCGCCCTTGCGGGTGACGAATCCGACGCGCCGCGGTGACTGCCAGCCCCCCGGCGGCGAGACCGGCACGAATGCCGACCGCACGGCCGGCTCGTCGAGCTTCGACTTCGGCAACAGCAGCAATGCGTTCAAGGTCGTCGCCAGCAGCGCCTCGCGCTGGGTGGCGGCCGACATGACGAGCGGCTGCACCTGGTGCCGAGGCTGCGAGTGCGGTGAGTGAACCTACGCCCAGCCGGGCCCGTCAGCGAAGCCAACGCACCTTTCGCTTCTGCGCCTTCAGCAGCCTGGCCGCCTGCTGGTCGAAGGTGACGAACTCGGGCCCGCCGAGCAGTTCGCCCTCGTAGGCAATGGCGCCATCGGCAAAGTCGCCCCCCGCCTCCAGCAATGCCAGACCGGCCAGCACCGCCGGGGTGTGGCACACCACGTGGCGAACCTGAATCAGCGTGCGCACCGCTTGAGCCACCTGCGCGGTTGTGTAGCGGTAGCCCCGCAGCAGCACCCACACCAACTCACAAAGTGCAGGTGTTGGCACGGCGATCAGCGTTGCGTTCTGCAGCGCCTGCAACGCCTGTGCGGCTTGGGCTGCATCGTCCTGCGTGGCCAGGCGCACCAGGACGTTGGTATCCAGCGTGACTTTCACTTGCGCTGGCCCGCCCAGGCTTCGGACACCAGCGCGTTCATCTCGTCCAGGCTCAGAGCCCTGGCCGGCGGCGGCAGGCAGCCGGCGAAGGCCTCCAGTCCATAGGGTGCCTTGGCATGCAGCGCCAGCACGCCACCCGCCAGTTTGTCCACGGTCACCTGCTGCCCGGGCTGGATACCCAGGTACTGCAACAGCTCGCGCCGCAGTGTGATCTGGCCCTTGGCGGTGACGGTGAGGGTAGGCATGGGCTGGTCCGCAGGAAAGGCAAGTAAGGCGATTATGCCTTACCACATGCCCGAACCGCAGGCTGGCCTGTCAGGGGCCGGACGGCAGCGACTTCATCACGCTGTCAACACGCCCAGTCGCGGGCTGATGGCGAAAGCGCCTCAACGATGCCGCCGTTTCGCCTCGTCGACCGCGACGACAGGCCGGATCATCCGTTCCGCACTGCGCCCCAACGACAACGGCCCCTCACCTTGCGATGAGGGGCCGCAGGAGGGGCTTGCGCCCGGTGTTACCTGGGGTGGCTGATGGGACTCGAACCCACGACGACCAGAATCACAATCTGGGACTCTACCAACTGAGCTACAGCCACCGCCGAAGCGGCGAAGTATAGCGGGCGGGCCCCGCCGCCGCGCTCAGAACCCGGTCGCCGCCGAAGCGGCCGCCGCCGCAGCGGCGACCTTCGCTTCGGGCTTGATCTCGACCTTGTAGCGCCTCTTCAGCGCCTCGAGGTAGGCCTCGGTCTCGGCCATCGCGAAGGCCTGCGCGTACTGCTCGCGCAGCGGGTCGGGGCCGCCGGGCG
>JABWBN010000280.1 GCA_013360485.1 Burkholderiaceae bacterium
GCGAACACGTCGGGCGCGACGGCCAGCAGCAGGCGAACGGTGTCCGCGTAGGTCTTATCCATGAGGTTTCAGGCTCAGCAAGGTGCCGTCATCGAGCCGGCTCATCCAGCGCGTGTTGCTGCCGGTGCGAACCGGGTAATGCTCCAGCAGGGCGTCGACATTCACGAGGCTGGTCTCGCGCGCCCAGGTGAGGAACAGCCGCACGGCCTTCACGCTGGTGCAGCAGGACAGCAGTTGCCCGAGCAAGTCCTTGCGGGGGGAACGCAGTCCATCGAAAAGGTTGCGGGCCTCTTCGAGGCTCTGCTTGACGCCGGCTTCGTAGAGCAGCTCCAGGACGGCGCGCTCGGGGACTGCCACCCGCAGGTGTTCGGGGAGGCCAGGCGGCGTGGCCAGGGTCTTGCTGGCCAGTGCCGCATCCGGCCAGTCGAACAGGCGGGCGTGGACGTAGCGTGCCGGAAAGCGCGAGGTAAACCAGGCCGGCAATGCGAAACGAGCGTCGCCCCACAGCACCAGCGTCTCCCGGCTGCCCAGGTTGTGCCGCACCCCCTGCAGGGCCAGGGCGCTCTTGCTGCCGACATGCAGGCCAGGCACGCGCTGTTGCAGGAACTCCAGAGCACCGTAGACCCCGAATTCATCATTCGGGAAGGCGTAGACGCCATGGGCCAGGCGCACGAGCCACCCCGCCTCGGCATAGTGGGCGGCGAGCTGGGGCGACACCCCGAACTGGCTCAGGGTGGCAAGATCGAACGGTGCCCCGCGAGGGAGTCCCGCCTGCAGCCGCTTGATTACCTGATGCCTTGAATTTCCGTCCATGATTTACAAATAGCACAAAATCCAATCAGCCCCCTAGATCTATGCAGCCCCCTAGATCTATGCATTAACGCGTACCGGAAGTAGCATTATGTTTTATTTACGATGTCGCATCTAATCACCACGCGAGCCAGACCGACCCGGCTCTGCCAGCCGCAACCCGCTCTCCTGATCGCGGTCTATGCTGGGGGGCAGGTCACCACCGGCCGCTCCGCGAGGTGAGGCACCACTGAAACCGAGGCACATGAGCATGACCACCACTACGCACAACGGACGCTGGAACCACCGGCTAGGCCGGGGGGCTGGGCGTGCCTGGCGTGGATACCTGCGCCGCGAGCAGCGTGTCGCCGGCTGGCTGGTGGCGTGCGGGGTGCCTGCGGGCGCGGCGACGGCGGTGCTCGGGATCGTCAAGCTGGCCGTGCTCGGCATGCTGCTCTACACCGTATCCTGGCTCGCCTTGCTGCTGGTCTTCGCGGTGGTTACCGCGTGGCTCGCGCGGAATGCCGACGAGGACGACGAGAAGCAACCGGAACTTCGCGACGGACACTCGGGCGTCGGCCTGTACGACAGAGATGACTGGCGGATCGACATGGGCGACCCCGACGAGCGTTAGCCGCCGCCTCAAAGCGAGAGAGCGCCCGTTACTTCGCACCAACCTTCGATACGGCCGTCATCGCAAGGCGAGAGCCACTACCCCCAGCCGACTTCGCATCGGACGTGCCAGTGATGAGACCGCCCACGAAGTTCCCGGTGCGAACCCCTGCCCATCCGAGTGCCATGACCCAGAACGTCGGCAGCACGATGAACATCATCGCCATGACGAAGTTGAGCAGCATGTCGCCAAAGGCGTTGTTCAAACCAAGCAACGGATCAAAATTCGCGTGCGGCGAGTCCGCCCCAAACCCCCGACCATAGAGCGCGTCCAGGAGCGTGCTATCGAGCCAGCGTGCGAGCTGGAGCCAGAAATCCACGAAGAACAGCGCGAACTGGACGCAGCTTACGGTCACCGCCGTCTTCAGGTCGTAGGTGCCGATCAGCAGCACCAGCGGAATACAAATGACGAGCGCCACCTTGAGCATCGTCAGCACCATCGGCAACGCCTGGCGCACCACGTCCATCGCGGGGAAAAAGCCCAGCGCGCCGACGGTCAGCCCCAGGTCGCTCGCGCCGCGCGTGACGATGTTCGGCAGTGTCCTCTCGATCTGGCCACCGTAGTCGGTGTAGATGGCGCCCTGGTTCATCCTCTGCTGCCGCGGTGAGACGACTGCGCGGATCACGGAGTCATTGACCTCGCTCTGCGACAGGAAGCCCACCCAGCGCCCGATACGGCTCAGCAGGTCCGGGGCGACCTGTGCCAGCAGCCGGCTGCGCAGTCCCTCGCCGCCATCGGTCCACCACTGCCGGCAGGACGGATAGCCGCCGCCGCTGTCCACCTGTGCAAGCCCTGCGTCGCGGGTCGCATCGTAGGGCCAGGCCGTGCGTGGGGTCTTGGAGCGATAGGTGTCGTAGAAGCCAGGCGTGTCGAGGAAGTAACTCGACCCGATCCAGGTGACGTCGTTCATCTGCTCGTCCGAGAGTGTCGGCCGGTTCATGAACAGCTTGGCGCGCGACGGCCCGTAGCAGTCGTGCGTGAAGTCGGCGACCTCCTGTGCGAGAACCGGATCATCGATGCGCGTGGCATCGACATCCATCCGGATCTGACGCAGGTCGGTGCCGCAGGGGATCGCCGCCACCGCGGCGCCCGTGACCGCCTTCGAGATCGCGTGCATGAAGAACCACCACACCGGCACCAGCGCACTCTGATTGTCGAGCGTGGTGTAGACGTTGGCCCAGCCCGTGTCGTTGGGCTGCGGGACGCTGACCTGACATTGCGCGGAGCGCGTGGTGTCGAATTTGATGGTGGCGAGATCCAGCGGGATGAACGGGATGCCGGCGAACAGGATGACCACAATCGCCACCCACACCCGGTTCTCGATGCGCATCGACGACAGCACGCCCTTGTTCCCCTCGTCTGCGCCTTCGCTGCGGGCCTTGAGCCATTCCTGGATCACGATGACCACAAACGGCAGCGCGAACACGCCGCTGGCCACGAGGATGTTCCAGATGCCGTTATTGACCACCCAGGCCACCAGCGTCAGGTAATACTCCAGGTAGTCCGTGGTGTAGAGCGTCATGCCTGCCTCCCGGTCTCAGCCGTGCCGCATCAGTTGGCTCGCTTCCAGCGCGAGCACGGAGATCACGGCCGCGATCTCCGTGCGCAGCAGGCGCTGATGCGTCGCGCGGAAGGGCTCCCGCCCCCGCCGCAACAGACGCCGACGCATCCACCACCAGCCGTAAGCCGTCGCGCCGTAGAGGCACAGCCGCCACACCAAGAAATGGCCAGCGTGCGCCTGCAGCCAGTGCTGCCAGCCCTCGACGCCGCCGACCACATGGATGCCGGCGATGTTCACCGCCAACGCCACGGCCACCACCAGCAGGGTCCAGAGCAGCGCCAAGCCGACACGGCGGTTGAACAGCCATGCCCGCCGCGGCCCGGCCAGTCGGTTCATTGCGTAATGCTCCGCGGCTTCTGGACTTCCCGCAGCCGGTCGCGCGTGGTGTCACCCTCGAACACGCCGCGCGAACCGGCTGCGCGGGTGCTGTGGCGCTGGATGATCGCCATCGCCGAGTTGCCGGCCAAGGTGCGGCGCAGCTCCAGCTCGGTCTTGAGGTTGTTGATCTCCTGCTCCAGCGCGCTGTTCTCCTGGTCGACCGCTTGCACGGCCAGCTCGTTGGCGGCGACGTTCGGCTCCTTCTTGCCGGTGAGCAACGTGCGTTGCAGCAGCAAGGCCTTCTCCAGCACGCTGGACAGCGCCGCCTCCGACGCCAGGCGCTTGCCCAGCACGTCCTGATCGGGTTCGTCACGCAGGGCCTCGATCACGCCGCGAGTGATCGGCAGCGAGCTGCTGCCGGCCGTGTCGAGATTGGCCGGCGTCGTCGGTCGGGCGCCCGACACCAGCTCCTGCAGCACCTGCAGCTTGGTCTCGTACTCTTCCTGGATCACCGGCGTGAGTCCGACGCCAGGCGTGGTCTGGGTCTTCGTGCAGTCTGCGCAGGTGCGTTGCTCGCGCTCGCCCAGCACGCGGTTCGCAAAGGCCGCGGCCTCGCCAGGCGACGACCATGTCTGGCACGTGAGTCGATTGCCGCAGGAAGCGCGTGGGATCGACGCAGAGTCAGTGACACTGCGGCCATTGAGCAGGTTGTAGCCTGCGCGCGTCACGTCGCCGACCACCTTGATCGAGCGCTGGCCGGCGCCGCCCGCGCTGCTGCCTCCGACCCAGGGCACGCCGTTGTTCCCCCTGTTGGACTCGGCCTGCTCGACGGCGGAAACGGCATCGCTGCTGCCGACCGCATCCCGCAGCGCCATCCCCTCGGCGAGCTGGTCCCAGCCCGCCTGGCCGCCCGCCATGTCCGCCATCCGATTGGCGATGGCCCGGCAGGTCATCTTCGAACGGTCGAAGTCCAGGCGCGCCTGGAGGATGCCGTTCGTCAGCAGGTTGTAGAGCCCCGGGTCAGCGCGCTGGATGATCAAAGCCGGCAGCGAGGCCACGGCCGCGGTGGCGTTCTGGATCACGTTGCTCATGATCGTCTGGAATCCGTTGGTGATGCCGTTGAGCTGGTTCTGCAGTGTCGTGGCGATGCTCATGTCGCCGCAGATCAGGTTGCTGTTCCAACCGACCCCTACGCCGATGCTTTGCATGTTGCCGGCACCCCCCATCGACACGGCCCGGCCACCGCCGATGCTGTAGAGCAGGTCATCACCGATCACGCTGCCACTGACGGTCACGCCATTGAGGTCGATACGGGTCTGCGCCCATGCGGCACAGACGGCCAGCGTCATGGATGCCACTAACAGCGTGGCCCGCACATACGGCATCGCGCCGCGGAGGAAGTCAGGCGGGGAGGCGTTCATCGTGCGTTACTCAATTGAAATCGACGCTGCCGAGGAAGACCTGGCCACGGCGCCGGCAGCAGGCGTATGGCCGCCACAAGGCCCAGGCGTAGTCGCCGCGCTGGGCCTGCACGCGGGTGCGGCTGTGCGGAAAGACCACACAACTGTTCGACAGCATGGGCGTCAGCGCCTGCCACTTACCCGTCGAGGCATCGGTCTCCATCAGCGCGCCGACCGGCCAGTAGCCGTCGCGGGCGTTGGCCAGCAGCGGCTGGTACACATGCGTCTGGTTGCGGCGCGTCACGATGTCGCCCGCGCGCTGCGCGACCACGGCTCCGCTCTTGTGGTCGTCGGTCTGGTGCAGGAAGCCACCGCGGGGATACACGTTGCCCCAGAGGTTCAGGCCGGCGCGCGAACCGATTTCGCGCAGGCCGGGAACCAGCGCTTCCGGGTACGCCATCTCGGGGACGTTGTAGCGCCAGGCCAGCGTGTCGAGCGTGCTCAGCAGGTACGGCATGAAGGCCGTGCCTGCGCCTTCGCAGGTGGATCCGAAAGTGCTGGCGAACTGGCGAAACACCATCCCGGCCGGATGGCCGATGACATCAGCGTTCTTGAACCTGGCGAGGTTGTTCTCGTTGTCGTGGTTGGTCGTGCCGTCACCGCCAGCCTTGGCGGTCGGGTTGGGCATGCTCATCGCCCTGACTTCCAGCCACGGGTTACCACCGCATCGGGTACGTAGTGGCGCACCTTGACCGAGGTGCGAACCGAGCAGCCGGATCGCCCGCAGTTCAGCCAGTAGCAAACACCCACGACGCGGTATGCCAGGCAGTTGGGCGACAACGCCGACGAGACAATCGTGGCGGTGTCCAGGGCGAACGTCGACGTGGCCATGCTCAGCAGCAGCGCGGCGACTGTGGTATGCAGGCGCGGGCAAGCCAACCGGAGGCTCACGGCTGCGCACCGCGGTATGCGTTGATGCGCGCAACGGCGCGGGGCACATCGGACTCGCCATAAACCACGTAGCGTCGATCGAGCACCACAGCGGGAATCTTGGCGATCCCCAGCCCCCAGGCATCCGCGACATTCTGATAGGCCCGGCCGATGCGGCGCTGCAGGGCCTCGCCGCCGTCATGCAATCGCTGCCGTATCAGGGCCGCGGCCTGTTGGGGATCGGCCGGCAGATTCGCGGCGAGTTCGAACTCGATGCGCGCGGCCTGATCCAGTTCGATGACCCGCACGCCGGCCGGCGCCTGCACCGGATGACGGCTGTCGGTGACGACAAGCACTTCGGCGGCACCCACCATGGGGCCGAGCATCACGGCGCACAGTCCAGCGGTCAGCCTGGCGGCCAAGGGGCGCCGCGAAGCGGCAGAAAAGTTGGGGCAATGAGCCGGCATGGCGCGCCTCCGTGGAGTCGATGCAGGCTCGTAGTCCAGCGCAACGCAAATCGCGGCGCGACACGGAAACCGAAACCAGTCCGTTCCGATTTCCTGCGGACCGGCGAAAAAGAAGCGGGAGCCAATGGCTCCCGTGGTGATGAAATGAAAGCGCCTGGGCCCCTGCTACAACAAGCCGGCTTCGGCGAACGAGTACGGACTGCCCTTGCCGATGATGAAGTGATCCAGCACCCGGACATCGATGGTGGCCAGGGCGCTGGTCAACCGCTCGGTGATCGCACGATCAGCGCCCGAGGGCTCGGTGTTACCCGAGGGGTGCTGGTGCGCCAGGATCAGCGCCGAAGCGTTGAGCGCCAGCGTACGCTGGACCAACACCCGCGGATACACGGGAGTCTGGTCGACCGTGCCCTTGAACAGCGGCTCGAAGGCGATCACCTGGTGCTGGCTGTTGAGAAACACGACGGCGAAGATTTCGTTCGGCTCCGCGACCAGCTTCAGACGCAGGTAGTCGCGCACGGCGGCGGGACTGTCCAGTACTGGACCGGCATTGAACACGCGGTTCTCCAACAGCGTGATCGCCTGCCGGATGATCCAGTCTTCGTGCTGAGATGCGATCAGAGTGAGCGATTCCGGGCCGGAGTCGGCGATGACATAAGACATGGCGAACCTCCATTGGATGAGATCGGAGGGCGCCTGCCCCTGGAGGGCAAACCCTCCCGGGGACGATGGGGATAGAACGGGTGACGAGCGGGCATCCACCACCGCGGATGCAGTGGCTGTTCGCGTCAAGGGATGCGATGCGAACGGGTTTCGATCAACGCGGACAAGCCGCGCCGCAGCCTTGAAGATCGAGGGCTACCTGGGCATGTCACCGGCAACGCCGGCGGGCATGTCTGGGGAATGGGCGGGCTCGGCCACTGTGGTGCTGCCGGCGGCGAGGAGGTCGATCGCCGACAGCAAGGCATCGCCTTCGACGGGACCGTGCAGCAGGAGGGTCTTGCCGGACTCGCGGTTGTGCAGTTGCAGGGCCGGTGTGGCCGCGACGCCCTGCTGTGCAGCTTCCACCGCCTGGGCGCGGATCACGGCATCGGGGCGCTCGCTGTCGAGACAAGCCTGCATGGCCGGCGTGAGGTCGGGATAGCGCAGGCCCTCCGGCAGGCCCTGGCCGTCGCCACGGGTGTTCGCATATAGCCACGCCACGGCCTGCCAGAACGCGGCATGTCCGCCAGTCTCACCCGCGCACTCGGCCAGGCGTGCCTCGGCAGTCGCGGCCGGCTCGTGCATGGACAGCGGCAAATGGCGCCACTGCCAGTTCACCTCGGGATGGGCGTCGATCCAGCGCTTGAGTGCCGGGAAGTAGGCCCGGCAGTACGGGCACTCCAGGTCGGCATACCCGACCACCGTGAAGCGCGCATCGGCATGACCATAGAGCCAGGGCGGACCGGCCGGTTTCGGCGCTTCGGACCCGGCGGCCAAGGACATGGACTCGGTTTCCGGCTGCGGCACGCGCAGCAGCATCCACGAGGCAAGCGCAATCGTCGCCACGATCAGCAGACCGATCCGGGGAGGACGGCGCGCGAATGAAGGCATGCGCATCGCGTGGTTCCCGTCAGGCCAACGTGCCCGGCGCCAGCGGTTCGATGCCCCGCGCACGGTCGATCTTCTCGGCAACGCAGAAGGCGGCATCCAGCTCGCTGATGCCGTGCTGCTGCATCAACTGGAAGCGTTCGGCCTTCTCCTCGGGCTCGGTCATCGCCATCGCCAGGTAAAGGCTGGGTGGCACTGCGCGGAACAGCGCCTCCATCGACTTCGACAGAATCACGCCTTCGGAAAACTTCCCGGCCTCCTTGCGCGCCGAGCGCATCAGCGCCTTCTGCGAAGCGTTGAGTTCGCGGAAGCGCGCGATCTTCTCGACTTCATCGGGCGGCATCGACAGGCAGATCCACCACTCGATCATGT
>JABWBN010000281.1 GCA_013360485.1 Burkholderiaceae bacterium
TGCTGGCCGCGGCGCGCATCGCGGCGCACTGCGGCGCGCAGGTCTTCGCCGAGGTGTTCCCGACCCGGCTGGAGCGCGGCGCGGGTCTGCCCGCGGTCGAGCGCGTGGCCTATCTGGCCGAGCTGGCCAGCGTGCAGCTGGCCGGGTTGCAGCACCTGATCCTGGTCGACGCCAAGGCGCCGGTGTCATTCTTCGCCTACCCGGGCAAGCCCAGCTTGCTGGTGCCCGAGGGCTGCACCGTGCACACGCTGTGCACGCCGGCGCAGGATGCGTCCGCCTGCCTCGCGCAACTGGTGCAGGCGCTGGGCGCTGCCCAGGCCCGGCCGACGCTGCAGACCGCGGGGCGCCCGGCGCGCCCGCGCGGCGCGCTCACCGCACCCAAGGTCTGCAAGGCGGTGGGACACCTGCTGCCCGAGCAGGCCATCGTCATCGACGAGGCCATCACCTCGGGCCTGATGCTCGGGGTGATGACCGCCGGCTGCCCGCGCCACGATCTCATCACGCTGACCGGTGGCGCCATCGGCCAGGGGCTGCCCAACGCCATCGGCGCGGCCATTGCCGCACCGCAGCGTCCGGTGCTCGCACTGGTGGGCGACGGCAGTGCCATGTACACCATCCAGGCGCTGTGGACGCTGGCGCGCGAGCGCCTGCATGTCGTGGCCATCGTCTTCAACAACGCAGCCTATTCAGTGCTCAACGTCGAACTCGAGCGCGTGGGCGCCGCCCAGGGCGGGCCCAAGGCGAAGGCGCAGTTCGACCTGCAGGCCCCGGTGTTGAACTTCGCGCAGCTGGCCCAGGGCATGGGCGTGCACGCGGTGCGCACCGATCGTGCCGAGGACTTCTGCCAGGCCCTCGAGTACGCGCTGGCCCATCCGGGGCCGCACCTGATCGAGGCGCTGGTGCCCGAGTCGCTGTCGGGCGCCCGGCGCAAGCTGCTGCCCTGGCTGCTGCGCTCGCTGCCCAGCCTGCCCCAGCCAGTGGCGCGCGTGCTCAAGCGCGCGATGGCGCCGTAGGTACCGGAGGTGCGGCAGGCAGTCGCAAGAACATCTCGTTTGCCATGCGAGACCGTGACTCGGTCTTGGGCTGGTGTCGACCAGGCACACCTGATTTGGCGAGACTCGCATATTGGGTGAGCCCGGCAGGTGCGTGCAGCGCGCGACCTCAATCAAGTTCGCGGCGACAACTCAGTAGATGGTCGCGACAATGGCGTTGCGGTAGCTCGCCTTGCCAACGTTCGTGCACCCGATGTTGCCCACGTACTTGGCGTCCTTGCCCTTGAGCGCACCCAAGAGCCTATTCAGCGACTTGCGCAGAAAGCCCCGGATCATCCGATTGCCTGCCAAGTCCTCGATGAACCTCTGGGCCGCCAGCGTACAGGAATTGATTCCGATGAGCATCGTCTCTGTCTGCTCGAGCGTTTCTTCGTTCAGCTCGGCACCGGCGTACAGCCCTCGGTCTTGCGGAAAGAACAGTGACAGAAGCTCTCGAAGATGGCGTTGCTCTTCAGCTGTAAGTGCCATTTGATTCACTCCCTCAGTGCTTCAATGGAACCGACGATGCGGCGGAATTCATCGAACGTGAAGCCCTTGGTCTGCACGTGCAGATATGAATCCCTGAGTCGCTTGTGGGTGACATAGCCGACTGTTGTGTTGCCCGCCACCATTGCGTCAGTCAGATATGCCGTTAGGCTGCCGCGCTCGGCTAAGGTGACCTGCGTTGAGTCGTTGAACGCGGAGCCCTTGTACATGAGCGCGGAGCGCCAGATCCGGCGATCTTCGATGTGTGTCGGCTCGGCGTCGTTCAACGTCTTCGAGTACAGAATCCGCGGAATGTCAGCGTTCACGAGCGCGCCCGGTCTGACGCTCTCCTGGCCCTCGCGTCTGGGCACCTGAGATTCCTCGGCGGTGATCACCTGCAGGCCCAGCCACCGGTCTGAGCCGTAGTCGACTGTGACATCACCATCGGCGAGGACGGTGTACTTGATCGCTCCACCGGGCACGGTGACCTTGAACAGCGTTCCCATGACGAAGGGGCCCACGCCACCTTCCACGCGGCTTTCAGGCCAAGGCGCGGGCGCCGCGACCATTGCGCACCCATCCCCGCTGCACTCGCGGCATCGATGCTCACGCTTGCAGAGGTCGTCGCTTGGGTATGGGCGAGTCTGCGCACACGCTGGCATCAGTACGGTGGATCCCAGTACGAGCATGCCCCATGTGGTGAGTCCTGCAATCGAGCGAGCGAGCACTGCGCGATAACCTTCAGTTGTTGCGGCGTGCAGTCTATCAACGCCGCCAGGATGCTTCGCCTACAAATTAGGGGGTTGCTGTAGGGCTTCGAGTGGATCGCCATCACATGCGAGCAATGCCTCGACAACCGGGCACTCCAGCGCCAAAACCATTGCGACTTGGCGCAAGGCGCCGCCACTCAGCCCAAATGCCCAGGCCCGAAGCTCGCCGGCAGCAGTTCGCCCAGCGTGTAACGCCCACGCACCTGTTGCGCGTCGGCCACCCAGATCGGAGTGGTGTCGGCGGCGAATTCGCGCAGGCGTTGGCGGCAGCCGCCGCAGGGTGTGACGGGCTGCGCCGCTTCGCCGACGACGGCCACGGCGACGATGCGCCGCCCGCCGGCCAGCACGAGGTGGGCGATGGCCGAGGCCTCGGCGCATTGGCTTTGCGGATAGGCCGCGTTCTCGATGTTGCAGCCGGCGTGGATGCGGCCGTGCTCGTCGAGCAGCGCCGCGCCGACAGCGAACTTCGAGTAGGGCGCGTAGGCGCGCTCGCGCGCGACACGGGCGGCCTGCACCAGGGCGTGCAGCCGCGCGTCATCGACGGTGGGGGTGAGGTTCGCTGGGGTGGTGTTGCTCATGATGCGCGCCAATTGTCTGGTGCGTGGGCGGCTCTCAGCGCTCCTTCACATACGGCACACCCAATGACGCCGGGGCACGGGCGCGGCCGATGAAGCCGGCCAGCAAGACGATGGTGAGGACGTAGGGCAGGGCCTGGATGGCTTGCACCGGCACCGGCCCCAGGCCGGGCAGTTCCGCGCCCTGCAGCCGAATGGCGGCGGCGTCGAGGAAGCCGAACAGCAGGCAGGCCCACAGGGCGCCCACCGGATGCCACTTGCCGAAGATCATCGCCGCCAGCGCCATGTAGCCGCGCCCGGCGGTCATGTGCGGTACGAACAGCGGGTTCTGTGCCAGCACCAGGTAGGCCCCGGCCAGGCCGCACAGCGCACCGTTGAGGGCCAGTGCGCCGTAGCGCAGGCCGGCCACCGACAGCCCCGCCGCGTCCACCATCGCGGGGTTTTCTCCTGTGGCGCGCAGGCGCAGGCCCAGCCGGGTGCGGTACAGCAGCCACCACACCAGCGGCACCAGCGCCAATGCCGCATAGACCATGAGGTTGTGGCCCAGCAGCGCCGTGGCCAGGACCGGCCCGATCAGCGGCAGTGCCGAGACCACCGGCACTGCCCCGGTGAGCCACGGAATCAGCCGCACGGTGTCCGATAGCGGCGGTGTCTGGCCGCCCTGGTGGAACCAGGCGATGCCGAGCACCACCGACAGCCCCGCCGCGGTCATGGTGATGGCCATGCCGGCCACCACCTGGTCGCCGGTGTGGCTCACGCACGCATAGCCGTGCAGCATCGACAACGCGAACCCCACCACCAGCGCCGCGGCGAATGCGAGCGCCATCGAGCCGCTGGCTGCCCCGGCCGAGGCCGCAGCGAAGGCCGCCAGCAGCATCTTGCCCTCCAGGCCCAGATCGATCACGCCCGACCGCTCGGACAGTGTGGCCGCCAGCGCGCACAGGATCAGCGGCACCGACACCCGCAGCGTCGATGCCAGCAGGGTGCCCAGCAGCACCTCATCCATGGGTGGCTCCTGCCGGGCGCGTGCGCCGGCTCCAGGCCAGCAGCCGCGCCAGCCCGGGGGCGGCCACCATCGCCAGTGCGCCCGAGAACAGCACGATCAGGCCTTGCAGCGTGGCCACCATGTCGCGGCTGAAGGCGGGAATCTCGAAGGCCAGCTCCGCGCCGCCCTGGTACAGCGCACCGAACAGCAGCGACGCCAGCACGATGCCCACCGGATGGTTGCGCCCGATCAACGACACCGCGATGCCGGTGAAGCCGGCGCCCACCACATAGTCGAGCAGCAGCCGGTGGTGCACGCCGGCCAGCTCGTTCATGCCCACGAGGCCGGCCAGTGCGCCGGCGCACAGCATCGAGGCCATGATCTGCCGCCGCGGGCGGATGCCGGCGTAGTGGGCCGCGTCGGGCGCATGCCCGACGGCCCGCAGTTCGTAGCCGGCACGCAGCTTCCACAGGTAGATCCAGACCCCGGCCACGGCGGCGGCGGCCAGCAGCACCGACAGGTTCAGTGGCGTGCTCGGCCATTCGATGCCCAGCCAGCCCAGTGCCTGGTGCACGCTGGGCATGTGCGCGGCCTCGGGGAAGGCGCGGCTTTCCACCGCCATGTTGCCGGGTTCCTTGAGCGGGTTGACCAGCAGGTAGCCCAGCACCGCCGAGGCGATGAAGTTGGCCATGATGGTGGTGATGACCACATGGCTGCCGCGCCAGGCCTGCAGCGCCGCGGGCACCGCGGCCCAGGCGGCGCCGGCGGCGG
>JABWBN010000282.1 GCA_013360485.1 Burkholderiaceae bacterium
CCCTGGGGCGATGCTGCACCCGGCGACGCGGCCGGTGCGACCGGCGCATCCGCCCCTGGAGCCGGCCATGCGGCACCAGGGGTGCTCGCCGCGCTCGATGCCGTGCAACTGGGCTGCAGCGATGTCGCCGCGCATGGCGATGGCGACAGCGCCGCCGGTTGCCGGCAAATGATCGGCAACGTCTGGGAGTGGACCGATTCACCCTTCTATCCCTTCCCCGGCTACCTGATCGACTTCCCGTACAAGGAGTACTCGGCGCCGTGGTTCGGCTACCGCAAAGTGCTCAAGGGCGGTTCGTGGGCGACGCGCCCGCGATTCGCGTACACCAACTTGCGCAACTACTTCCCACCGGATCGCCGCGACGTGTTTGCCGGGTTCAGGACCTGCGCACTCCGGTAGTCGATCGGCATGACCCAGCGAACCCTCCTCTTCATCACGCTGCCAGCGCTGCTGATCGCCGCCTTCGCGCTGTTCAAGGGCATCCCGCGGCTGGTGGCGGCCGTGAACGTGAAGGCACTGGCCGATGTTCCGTTGTCGAGCGCAGGCGCGGTCGAGGTCGCCGAGGCGGGCGAACTCGTTCTGTCGCTGCGGGGCACGCTTGGCAGCACCGACTTCGCGGCGGCCTCGTTTGTGCTTCGCGACTCCGCCGGTGTGGCGGCGCCATCGAGCCCGATCCTGCTGCGCGCATCACGCACCTTCATGGACGGCACCACGACACTGGCCGTGCGGCGCTTTGCCGTCACCGCCCCGGGTCGCTACCGGCTCGACGCGCAGGGCATCGATGCCCATCGGGTCTCGCCTGACAGCCGACTGGTGCTCACGCGGCCAAGCAACACACCGGTTTTCGCGCTCGTGCTCTGGGTGGTCGCAGCGGCGGTAGCGTTGCTGGTCAGTCTCGTCTTTTCGCTCATTGCGGCACTCGGTTAGGAGACGTGCCCCGTCTCTGGCCGATGGTCCGCTCGAGGTCGGCAATCGCCGTGAATGGGGGCCTCCACGAACGGGAGCCCCACCGGGTCAGGGTCCGGGCTCGGTCGGGTTGTAAAGAGTTTTTACACAACCGGCCCGCTCCTGCGACAATCAGGCGGGCACGTTCCAGCACCCTTCATCCGAGCCGTGTCCAACATCACCCTGACCAGGAGGCACAACGCACTGGCCTTGTTCCAGGATCATGCCGAGAGAGCGCTGGCTCAAGGCGCTGCACCCAAGGGACTGGAACAGGCGTTCGCAGCCGCGCTGCAGATCTCGCCCAGCATGTGGAGCCAGATCAAATCGTCCCGGCCCATCGGCGACAAGCTGGCGCGCCAGATCGAGGCAATGACCGGGCAACCTGCGGGCTGGCTCGATGCGCCGCGCGAGAGCAGATCACCCACGGCCGCAGAGAAAGCCTTCCTCGAACTGGCACTGGCCGCCTGGCGCGCCACGAACAGCGCCGGGCGCAAGGCACTGCGCGAGCATCTCAAGGCGCGCATCACCGGCACCCTTTGACCGGGCGTGACCGGGGTATGGTGCGCCGGGCCGCTCCCATGCGCAAATCCCGCAGCCCGCAGGGTAGTCCAGCCAGCGAACCGTCACCGGGCCGGTTGCCGGTCTGGATCGCTCGCGTGGCGGCGCGCCCGCACGGCCCCCGGTTGCGCGTGTATCCCGATGCGAGCAGCCGACACCGAGGCGTAGAGTGACCGACGTGACCGAACAACCATCCGGCGATGAATCGCCGCTGCCCACCACCGAAGGGCCGCCCACCCAGGAGCAGGGGCCCCTGCCAGTGACGCTACCCGTGCTCGCATCGGTGCCGGTGCAGGCACACCGCTGCGCCAATTGCCAGGCATCCCTGCCCGATCCCCTGCCGCGCTATTGTGGCCAATGCGGCCAGGAAACCCGCCTGCGCCCACCCACGCTGCTGGAGTTCCTGCAGCAGTTCGGCGGCGCCTACTTGTCGACCGAGGGCGCACTGTGGCGCACCTTGGCGCTGCTGCTGTGGCCTGGGCAGCTCACGCTGGCCTATTTCGCCGGCCGCCGTCGGCACTACGTGCTGCCGCTGCGCCTGTATCTCACCATCAGCGTGGTCGCCCTGATGACCCTGCGATTTGGTACGTCGTTCGAGCCCGACGTCGGCGTTGACGAGGCCTCCGCATTGGCCGGCAAGCCCAACGTGCAGATCACGGCCATCGATCTGGGTCCGGGCAACTGGCGCGCCGGCATCGACGGCGATCGCTTCTTCTGCGAGAAGCTGCCCGAGGGGATGTGCGCGCGCTTGCGCACCCGGCTCACCAGCGACCCGACGCAGATGAAGATCCAGATCCAGGAGGCCAAGAACCGATTCCTGGGCCACACCGGAACTGCGATGTTCGTCCTGCTGCCGCTGTTCGCCTTGTGGCTGAAGCTGCTGTGCTGGGGCAGCCGACGGCACTACACCGAGCACCTGGTCTTTGCACTGCACCTGCACGCCTTCTGGTTCGCGCTGGTGGCGCTGGCGGTGCCGCTCACTCGCTGGACGAACGGCACCGGTCCGGTGCTCGGCCTGCTGGCCATGGCCTACCCACTGGTGGCCATGAACCGCGTATATGCCCAGCGCTGGTGGGTCACGGCGATGCGCGCATTCGCGATCGCCGTGCTGCACGGCCTGACCGTAGGCCTCGCGCTGGGCGGCGTCCTGCTGGCGACGATACTGTTCTAGTCCTGTTCGCCAGCAGCCCCGACTCCGCCTGGCACGCGCATCAGAGCTTGGCCATCGACTTGCGCTTGGCGGCCGTTGCTTCTTTCTGGTATTCCTCTTCCGCGGCTTTGCGCAACTCGATGGCGGTGTTCAGCGCCTTCTCGTAGCGTTCCTTGGTGTAGGTGTTCTTGCTCGCGATGTAGACGCTGCGACGCAAGGGCTTCTGGCCGAAGCGGGGCAGGTTCACGGAAAAGCTGCACTCCTGCACCGAACTGCCACGCCGCTGACGCAGGATGGGGCCGCTGATGCCCACCGGAAGGTCGTTCTGCTTGTGCGCGCTGACGCGCTTTTGCAGGCCGGTGGGTGCCGGGAGCTTCTTGACGCGCGCCCGAAGTTCCACGATGGCCAGCGCCAGCGCTGCACGTGCGCCCTTGTTGTCGTGGCTGCGATCGGAGAAGAAGCGCGTAGGCGTGCCGTAACGCAATTGCCAGCCGTGCGTGCTGTGCGAGTCGATGCGCTGAATGTGCTCGGGCACCCGGCAGCGGGTGCCATAAGGCAGCGTGATGGTGCGGAATTTCATGGCCGTTCCCCAACGTGTTGAAAGTCCCTGCGGCCGCCGGTCGCCATCGCCGACGGTATCGTCTGAGGCAATGTTAACCGCTTCCTAACCATCGATGACGCGGGGGTTACACCCATAGCCCCAGAAGCACCACTACCACACACCCCGGTTGTTGTCTCGGCGCAACCCATGGGTCCGCATGTGGGCGGCACACGGGCGGCGCCCCAACGCCCCCGCAGCGACACAGGCCTCGCGCACCGCCTGACGGACTGGATGGACAATACCGCAGCGCCGACCACCATGCAGGGTAGCCCCATGTCCACATTCCACAAGGTCGTCCTCTACACCGATACCGACGGCCGCGCGCGCTTTCGCGACGATTCTGTGCCCCTGACCGAGGGCAAGCCCGAGGCGAGACTGTCGCCCTTGATGCCCAGTGGCGGCTACCAACTGCGCCACAGCCCGGTGGGCTTTCGCAGCGCCTTTCATTGCACGCCGCAACCGCAATGGGTGTTCATCCTGGCCGGGCAGATGGAAATCGGCCTGCAGGATGGCAGCACGCGCGTGTTCGGCCCGGGCGAGCACTTCTACAGCGCGGACCTGCTGCCTGCTGGCGCGACCTTCGACGCCTCGCAACATGGCCACTGCAGTCGCCAATTGGGGCCTCAACCCCTGGTCACGCTCTTCCTGCGTGATTGAGCGGATCCCCGCGCCCAACGGGCGCAGGGTCCCCGCCGTCAGCGCGCCGCGGCCATCGCCTTGGCGATCTCGCGACTGCCTTGTACCGAACCGTTTTCCGGCACGACTTCATCGGTGCGATCGCACACATGGTCCCAGGCCTGCGCCAGCTGTTCCGGCACATCGGGACCCAGACCCAGGTGCACGCCCTGTGTGAGCGTGATGTGAGCGGCCTCGTAGCCCCCCGCACCGGCGCACGCGATGGCTCGGGTGGGCGCGCCTTCGCTGGCCAGCACCAGCATCGCCGGTACCACGGCCTCGGGTGCCAGCGCTGCCAGCACCTGCGGCGGCATCAAGTCCTCGGTCATGCGGGTATGGGCTGTGGGGGCGAGGCAGTTGACGCGGATGTCGTTCCTGGCCCCCTCGATCGACAGGGTCTGCATCAGCCCGACCAGGGCCATCTTGGCCGCGCCATAGTTGGACTGACCGAAATTGCCGTACAGGCCCGACGACGACGTGGTCATCACGATGCGGCCGTAGTTGCGCTCGCGCATGATGTCCCACACCGCCCTGGTGCAGTGGACCGCCCCCATCAGATGGACGTCCATGACGAAGCGGAAATCGTTCAGCTCCATCTTGGCGAAGGTCTTGTCGCGCAGGATGCCCGCGTTGTTGACCAGCACATCCACCCGGCCCCAGGCGTCGATGGCCTGCTGCACCATGGC
>JABWBN010000283.1 GCA_013360485.1 Burkholderiaceae bacterium
CGACGACGGCGTCATCGGCCAGCCCGCCAGCGAAGCCATCGAGCGCCTGCTCGAACTGCGGCTGCAGGTGCCCGAGCCCGACGAAGCCGCCTGCCGCCGCCACCATGCCGGCCATCAGGCCGCCTATCGGCGCGGCGAGCGGGTGCGGCTGCGCCATGTGCTGTTCGCCGTCACGCCGGGTGTGGATGTGGTGGGCCTGCGCCAGCGCGCCGAGCAGACGTTGCTCGAACTGCGCTGCGATGCCGGCGGTGCGCTGTTCGCCGAGCGCGCGGCCGCGCTGTCCAACTGCCCGAGCGGTGCCGAAGGCGGCGCGCTCGGCTGGCTGCAGCCCGGCGATTGCGCCCCGGAGTTCGCACGCGAGGTTTTCGGCCAGCCGGAGGTCGGCGTCCTGCCACGCCTGGTGCACAGCCGCTTCGGCCTGCATGTGGTCGAGGTGCTGGAGCGCGACCCCGGGCAGGACCTGCCCTACGAGGAGGTGCGCGATGCCGTGCGCCTGTCGCTGCGCCAGCGCAGCTGGGCCGTCGCGCTGCGCCAGTACCTGTTGCTGCTGGCCGGGCAGGCCACGCTGGTCGGCATTTCCATCGAGGGCAGCGACACGCCCCTGATCGGCGCGACCTGATCAGCCGGCCGCCGACGGGGCGGCCGCTGGCGAGGCGGTCGCCGCGGCGGTCATGGCGCCCGGGTGTGCCGGCACCAGATGCTCGATGAACTGCTGGGCGACACGATCCCAGTCGAACGATTGCGCCCGGCGGCGCGCGGCCTCGCGCGGCACCTGCGATGCCGCCATCGCCGCATGGCCCAGGTCGTCGTGCAGCACACCGCCGTCGCTGTCACCCACCACGTCCAGCGGGCCCGCCACGGGATAAGCGGCCACCGGCGTGCCGCAGGCCAGTGCCTCCAGCATCACCAAGCCAAACGTTTCGGCCCGCCCCGGGAAGACGAAGGCGTCAGCCGCGCTGTAGATCGCCGGCAGTTCGTGGCGCGGCACCACGCCGCGCCAGACCACGTTGCGGTGGCGCTCGCGCAACGACGACAGCAGCGGCCCCACGCCATAGACCACCTTGGTGCCAGGCAACTTCAAGCCCAGGAAGGCATCGAGGTTCTTCTCGTAGGACACCCGACCCACGTACAGCCACACCGGTCGCGGCAGGCCGAGATCGGCCCCCGCAACCGGCTGGAACAACCCCAGATCGACGCCGTGCGACCAAGGCCGCAGCCCCGCGAATCGGCGTTGCTCGAGCAACCGACGCATGCCCTCGCTGGGCACCATCACGCCGGACGACGGGGCATGGAAGCGCCGGAACGCCGCATATCCCCACGACAGCGGCACCCGCAGCGCCTGCGCCAGCACCTCGGGAAAGCGCGTGTGGAAGGCCGTGGTGAAGCGCTGGCCGTGGCGCAGACACCAGCGTCGCGCGGCGCCGCCCAGCGGGCCCTCGGTGGCGATGTGGATCGCATCGGCGCGTGCTTCGTGCAGCGCTTTCGCCACGCCCGCATACGGACGCCAGGCCAGCTCAATCTCGCGGTAGCCCGGACAGGGGTAGCGCCGAAACGCGCCGGGCTCGATCACCCGAACATCGTGGCCGTCGTCGCGCAGGCGGCGCACCAGTTCGAGCAAGGTGATGACGACGCCGTTGACCTGGGGCGTCCAGGCATCGGTGACCAGGACGATGCGCAGTCGGCGCGGCGCCGGCGCGTTCATCGAGGCGTGGCGGCGGGCGATCCGGCCATGCCGGTGGACGTCACCGGATCGGCCGCCAGGGGTGCGATCGGGGCGGGCAGGGGCAGCGGCAGCGTCGCAGGCTCGGTAGCCGGCCGTACAGGCGCCACCGCGACCACCGGACGCCGGTCGCGGCTGCGGTCGACGATCTCGAGCCGCCCGTCGCGGTGCTCGACCAGCGCCGTCAGGCTCTCGACCCAGTCGCCGTCGTTGCAGTAGAGCACGTCGTCGATGCGGCGGATCTCGGCGTGGTGGATGTGTCCACACACCACGCCATCGACGCCGCGGCGGCGCGCCTCGCGCGCCACCGCCTGCTCGAAGTCGCTCACATAGCTCACAGCGCGCTTGACCTTGCCCTTCAGATAGCGCGACAAGCTCCAGTATGGCAGGCCCAGCCGGGCCCGCACCTGGTTGAAGCGGCGGTTGACCTTGAGCGTGAACTCGTAGGCCACATCACCCACATAGGCCAGCCAGCGCGCGCACTGCACCACGCCATCGAACAGGTCGCCGTGCGTCACCCACAGGCGTCGGCCGTCGGCCAGCTCGTGGATGCAGTCGTCGACCACCTCCACGCCGCCAAAGTTGTGCGCCACATACTTGCGGGCGAATTCATCGTGGTTGCCAGGCACGAACACCACCCGTGTTCCCTTGCGCGCCAGCCGCAGGAGCTTCTGCACCACGTCGTTGTGCAACTGCGGCCAGTACCAGCTTCGGCGCAGTTGCCAGCCGTCGATGATGTCGCCCACCAGGTACAGGGTGTCGCAGTCCAGTTCGCGCAGGAAGTCGAGCAGCGCGCGGGCCTGGCAGCCGGGGGTGCCCAGGTGCAGGTCGGAGATCCAAACCGTGCGCACGCTCAGCCTGGGGCTGCCGGTGGTCGCAGGTTCAGGAGTCTCGTGCGCCGCGTCGTGCATGGACCGTCATCGTCACGCGCCGGCATGACCGCCGCGTGAAGGGCGCTTGACAAGCGTGCGACGGCCGCGCAGGGGCCGCGTCACATCCTGGTCACGCGTTCATCACGGTCGCGTCATCCGAGACGACGAGCATGCCGGCCATGGACATCCTGCCCTCGCTTGCCGCCATGCCCGACACCCCGGCCGCCGCGCCGCAGGCATCTTCCATCCATGTGAAGCGGACCGCGCCGGCCGCGCTGCCCAAGCCGCGCGAAGACGTCCGGCTCGAGGCCGTGTGGGCCCGCCACCAGGACGAGGTGCGCGAGGCTCAGCGCCTGCGCTGGCAGATCTTCGCCGAGGAAATGGGCGCACGCCTGCAGCCGCCGGCCGATGCCCCCGCCGGCCACGACATCGACGTATTCGACGCCTACTGCGAGCACCTGTTGGTTCGCACGCTGCCCACCGACAGCGAACCCGCTCGCGTGGTCGGCACTTATCGCGTGCTCACCCCGGCGGCAGCGCGCCTGGTGGGCGGGTTCTACACCGACACCGAGTTCGACATCACGCGGCTGCGCGCTCTGCGCCACCGCATGGTGGAGCTGGGCCGGTCCTGCACCGATGCGCAGTGGCGCACCGGCGGCGTGATGATGATGCTGTGGAGCTCGCTGGCGGTGTTCATGCACCGCAATGGCCTGGACCTGATGATCGGCTGCGCCAGTGTGCCCATGCGCGACGGTGGCCATGCCGCCGCCAGCCTGTGGCGCCGACTCGCGGCCACCCACCTCGCGCCGATCGAGCATCAGGTTCGCGCCCGCCTGCCCTTGCCGGTCGATGAGCTGCGCAGCGACCTGGATGTCGAGCCGCCGCCGCTGATCAAGGGTTACCTGAAGTGCGGCGCACGCGTACTCGGCGCGCCAGCCTGGGATCCCGACTTCGGCTGCGCCGATCTGCCGCTGATGCTCAACCTGGCCGACCTGCCGGCGCCGTATCGCCGCCGGTTCCTGAACGGCTGACATCGCGGCCGACACGCTCCGCCTGGAGCCGCTGGACGACCTGCGTGCCCTGATCGAGCAGGGGCAGCCGTACCTGCAGGAGCGCCTGCTGGGCACGGTCGAGCATGACGGGCTGCGCTTCCCGCTGCTGGCCGTTGTGCTGGGCAACCCGGACCCGGCCGTGCCGGCGGCCGGCATCTTCGGCGGTGTGCACGGGCTCGAACGCATCGGCACCGAGGTCGCGCTGGCGGCGCTGCGGCAGTTCGTGGCGCGCCTGCGCTGGGATGCCACCTTGCACCACCTGCTCGACGGCCTGCGGCTGGTGGTGATGCCGCTGGTCAACCCGGGCGGGCTGTGGCTGGGCACCCGCGCCAACCCGCAGGGCGTGGACCTGATGCGCAATGCGCCGGTGGAGGCCACCGAGCCAGTCCCCATGTTGCTGGGTGGGCACCGCATCGGCGGTTGGCTGCCGTGGTACCGCGGGCCGGCCGATGCGCCGATGCAGACCGAGGCCCAAGCGCTGTGCACGGTGGTGGCCGAGGAGCTGCTGACGCATCGCTTCGCCATCAGCGTGGACTGCCACTCCGGCTTCGGTGTCGTCGACCGGCTGTGGTTTCCATACGCCCATACGGCGCGGCCGGTGCCCATGCTGCCCGAAGTGCTGGCGCTGGCCGAGCTGCTGGACGACTCGCTTCCGCACCACCGCTACCTGATCGAGCCGCAAAGCCACCAGTACCGAACCCACGGCGACCTGTGGGACCACCTGGTGCTGCAGGCCGGCGCCGCGGCGCAACCGTCCACCCTGCTGCCGCTGACCCTGGAGATGGGTTCGTGGTTGTGGGTGAAGAAGAATCCGCGCCAGATGTTCTCGCGCCAGGGCATCTTCAACCCGCTGATCGAACACCGCCAGCAGCGCGTGCTGCGCCGCCACCTGGCGTTGCTGGACCTGCTGGTGCGCGCCGCCCTGGGCCACGCCCGCTGGTGCCCCCCGCCGGGACTGCGCCCGCTGTGG
>JABWBN010000284.1 GCA_013360485.1 Burkholderiaceae bacterium
GACGCGGCACCCGAGGAACTGCAGCCCCTGGTGCAGACACTCAATGCGTTGTTGGGACGGGTGCGTGAGCTGCTCGAGGCCGAGCGGCTGTTCGCAGCGCGCAGCGCGCACGAACTGCGCACGCCGCTGGCGGCAGCGCGGGCGCAGGCACAGCGCCTGGCCGTCGAAACGAACGATGCCGCAGCGCGGGAGCGTGCGCATCGGCTGGTGGCACAACTCGATCGGCTCACCGCACTGGCCACGAGGCTGCTGCAGCTCGCCCGCATCGAGAGCGGTGTTGCGCTGGCCCGTGAACCAGTCGACCTCGCGCAGCTCGCGCAGCTGGTGGTCGACGAGTTCGGCGCGCCTGACCAGCGTTCCCGGATCACGGTGGACGTGCCACCGAAGCCGTGCAGCGTCGAGGGCGACGTCGACGCCCTGGCCATCGCCATGCGCAACCTGGTGGACAACGCGCTCAAGCACGCCGGCCCCACCGCCCGGGTGGCGGTTCGGGTGGGCCCGCGCGCAATCGAAGTTTGCGACGACGGCCCCGGTCTGGATGTCGATGCCACCACCCGATTGAAGCGGCCGTTCGAACGGGGCGCCCAGCCCGGGGCCGACGGGTCGGGTCTGGGTCTGGCGATGGTCGAGACCATCGCCCGCCAGGCGGGTGCACGCTTCGAGCTCGAACCAGCGTCGCCCGATGGCCGCGGCCTGTGTGCGCGGCTGCGCTTCGACTGAGCAAGACCGCGCTGCGGACGGGGAAATCAGTAGTGGGCTTCCCAGTGCGCTTAAAAAGATGCATCATGAATACATCTTAAGCGAGCCCACCATGCCAGCCCTGCAGCCCGTCGCCACGCCAGCGCCCTGGAAACAGGTGCTTGATCGCCCATACGAAGCCGGATTCGTCACCGACATCGAATCCGACTCGCTGCCGCCGGGGCTGGACGAATCGATCATCCGCGCCATTTCAGCGCGCAAGCGCGAGCCGCAGTTCATGCTGCGCTGGCGCCTGGCGGCGTACGAACGCTGGCTGACGATGAAGCCGCCTGCCTGGGCGCGGCTGCAGATTGACCCGATCGACTTCCAGGGTTTGAGCTACTACTCGGCGCCGAAGTCCTTGGCCAATGGGCCGCGCAGCCTCGATGAGGTCGACCCCAAGCTGCTCGAAACTTACGAGAAGCTCAAGGTGCCGCTGCACGAGCGCGCGCGCCTGGCCGGGGTGGCGGTGGACGCGGTGTTCGATTCGGTGTCGGTGGGCACCACCTTCCGCGAACAGCTGGCCGCCGCAGGCGTGATCTTCTGCTCGATGTCGCATGCGATCGAACATCACCCGGAGCTGGTCGAGCGCTACCTGGGCACCGTGGTGCCGGTGGGCGACAACTTCTATGCGGCGTTGAACTCGGCGGTGTTCTCCGACGGCTCGTTCGTCTACGTGCCCGCCGGCGTGCGCTGCCCGATGGAGCTGTCGTCGTACTTCCGCATCAACGCGCGCAACACCGGGCAGTTCGAGCGCACGCTCATCATCGCCGAGGCCGGCAGCCACGTGAGCTACCTCGAAGGCTGCACCGCGCCGCAGCGCGACGAGCACCAATTGCATGCCGCAGTGGTGGAGCTGGTGGCGCACGACGACGCGCACATCAAGTACTCGACGGTGCAGAACTGGTACCCCGGCGACGCCGAGGGCCGCGGCGGCATCTACAACTTCGTCACCAAGCGCGGGCTGTGCGCCGGCGCGCGTTCGCACATCAGCTGGACGCAGGTGGAAACCGGCTCGGCCATCACCTGGAAGTACCCCAGCGTGGTGCTGCGCGGCGACGACTCGCGCGGCGAATTCCAGTCCATCGCCGTGAGTCACCACCGCCAGCAGGCCGACACCGGCACCAAGATGATCCACCTGGGCCGCAACACCGCCAGCCGCATCGTCTCCAAGGGCATCAGCGCCGGGCATGCCCACAACAGCTACCGCGGCCTGGTGAAGGTGGTGCCCGCGGCGGCGGGCGCGCGCAACCACACCCAGTGCGATTCGCTGCTGATCGGGCCGAACTGCGGCGCGCACACCTTCCCCACGGTGGAGGCCGGGCGTGCAGACGCCGTGGTAGAGCACGAGGCCACCACCACCCGCATCTCCGAGGAGCGGCTGTTCTACTGCCAGCAGCGTGGGATCGACGCACAGGAAGCCACGGCGCTGATCGTCGGCGGCTTCTGCCAGGACGTGATCGACGCGCTGCCCATGGAGTTCGCGCTCGAGGCCAAGGCGCTGCTGGCGGTGTCGCTGGAAGGGGCGGTGGGGTGAGCGCATGAACCACGACAAGGAGCGCGTGATGACGACAAAGCAAAACGACGCAGCCGTGCTGCAGGTGCACGAGCTGGCCGTGGCCGTGGCCGCACGGCCGGTGCTGCAGGGCGTGACGCTGGCGCTGCGGCCGGGCCAGGTGGTGGTGCTGATGGGTGCCAACGGCAGCGGCAAGAGCACGCTGGGCCTGGCGCTGGCCGGCCACCCGCACTACCAGGTGACCGGCGGACAGGCGCGCCTGGGCGACGCCGACCTGTTGGCGCTCGATGCCACGGCGCGCTCGCGCGCCGGGCTGTTCCTGTCGTTCCAGTCGCCGCCGGACATCCCCGGGGTCCGGAACAACCTGTTCCTGCGCACCGCGCTCAATGCGTTGCGCCAGCACCGCGGCCAAGCGCAGATCGACGCCTACGACTTCCTCAGCGCGGCGCGTGCCGAGGCCGCCCGCGTGGGCTTGCCCGAGGCGCTGCTGGGCCGCGCCGTGAACGAGGGTTACTCCGGCGGCGAGCGCAAGCGCAACGAGTTGCTGCAGCTGGCGCTGCTGCAGCCCAAGGTGGCCGTGCTCGACGAGATCGACTCGGGGCTGGACGTCGACGGCGTGCGCGCGGTGGTGGCGATGACCGAGTCCGGCGGCACCGCACGCTACCTGTCGCGGTTCCGCTCCTCGGTGCCGATCTACGCGTTCTCGCACCACGCCAATGCACGCCGGCGGATGGCGCTGATGCGCGACGTGTTCCCGATGGATTACGACAGCCGCGGCGAAACCCCGCGCCAGGCCGCGCGCGGCAGCATCCGCAAACTCGTCGACGCCAACCTGCTCGGCCCCGGTGATCGCGTGGTGTTCACCAGCGGCGAGCACATGGAAACCCACGGCGCCACCAACACGCTGCGCCTGTTGCAGGTCGGCGAGGACGGGACGGCGGAGGGGTTGGGGGAGTTGTAACGCGGACATTCTTCGGTGTCCGCATGGTATCCCCGCGGCGCCAATCTCGACGGTGCTCCTGCCGTCGTCCCGGCGCAGGCCGGGACCTGGCGCTTCCTGCTGCCGACATCAGTGGTTGGCGCTGTGCCGGTAATGCCCGGAACCTTTTCCGCGCTGGGGCGCGGGTGACTTTCTTTGGCGCAAAGAAAGTCACCAAAGAAACACTCAGGTCCAATTCAAGTCTGCCGTCTGCGGCTTGGCCGGGGTTTTTCGACAAGGCGTCCATGCCTTGTCGAAAAACGGCGGACCTCCTGTCCGCCGCCCTCCGGGTCTCCCATTCCGGCATGGGTCGCCGGCTCGGAGTCGGCGCTGGGACGATCGAGTCATTCCTCGACCGCATTTTCCACTCTACCCAAAGGACTTTGGCCGGCATGGTTGATCTGCTGGACGCCCTGTAAGATCCATCGTCAGGCGTAGTGAAGACGGCAAGGCGGGGTGGGATGTTCGAATCGGATACGTTGTTCGTCGTTGGTGCGGGAGCGAGTGCCGAGATCGGTTTGCCGGTCGGTTCTTCGCTCCTCGAGACAATTGCCACGAAGCTGAAGATTTTTTTTCAGGACGGCATCCGTTTGAGTTCGGGAGATCCCGAAATTGCCGATGTGATTCGTCTCCACGCGCGTCGCCGTAACGAAAACCAGAACATCTATTACCAGAAAGCAAGAATGATCCATGAGGCGGTTCCAGTCGCTCCCTCGATCGACAACTTTCTGGACGCCCATAAAAATGACGAGCATCTCCAGTTCTGCGGAAAACTCGGCATCGTGGCGTCGATTCTCGAGGCTGAGAGAAAAAGCAAGCTGTTCGGGGATGGGCATGGCAATGATGATGTCGATCTGAGCCATCTAGGCGGCACCTGGTACACGGCCTTCATGAAGATGCTGGTCGAGCGGATCGATCTGGATGAGATCGAGTCCGTTTTCGATAACGTATCGTTCATCACCTTCAACTATGACCGCTGCATCCAGCGGTTCCTGTATGTGGCCTTGCAGAAGTACTACGGAATCGACTCCGGGCGAGCGGCGAATCTGATCTCGAAGCTGGAGATCATTCATCCTTATGGTTCGATCGGTCGCTTGCCTTTCGAAGGCGGCTCGTCAGTCGTGCCTTATGGGGCCAGGCTGGACGAAGCTGCGCTGATCGAGGCGGCCGGCAGGATTCGTACGTTCACCGAGCAGATCGAAGATTTTGAGTTTCTGGAGGCAATCCGTCAAAGCGTCTCTGGGGCCGAAACATTGGTGTTTCTGGGGTTCGGATTTCACCCGCAGAACATGGAGCTGCTGAGCGGTGGCAGCATGATCAACACTCGGCGGGCTTATGCCACCAGCTACTTGTGCTCGAATGGCGACATCGAGGTCTT
>JABWBN010000043.1 GCA_013360485.1 Burkholderiaceae bacterium
GGCCAACTCGGCGTCCGCGGTGCGGGTCGCCCCGGCACTGCCTGCAGGGCCTACCGTTGCCAGCGCGCCGGTGACGGCGCCGCCGCTGTGCACGGTCAATCCGGTGGTCGGATCGCTGTTGATCACGTGCATGGTGGCCGTTGGCGCGATGCGGATGTCGGCCCCGATCGTGAGCGCGGCTGCAGGTACCACGGGCAGTGCCGACAGCAGGCCCAGCGTCACTTCGACGGTGGCTTGCGCGTCGACTCGGGCGGAAGCGCCATCGGCGCGATGGCAGGCATCGGGCGCGTCGAAATCACCCGGATCCAGTCCTTGGATCGGCTCGCTGCAGGCACGCACTGTCAAGCCGAGCGCTCCGGGATGCGGGCCTGCGCCGGCTCCACCGGCGGCGCCGAGTCGAACCCTGAATGTCGACGGGGCCTCATCGACAGCGCCGGCGAGTGTGGTCATGGCTGCAGATGGGCAGCTGCACGTCCAACCGCGATCGGACAGGACACAGCTGGGGTCGGGACGCCCCTCGCCAGCACCCGCAGGCCAGGTCGCAAACCCGATGCGACCCTCGTCATCGATGCGCAGGTAGCGGTCGCGAAACCCGCTGGAGGACGCGGTATCCGGACGACAGACGCTGTCGATCGTGTCGCCATTGGCCTGTGCCACCACCCAGTCGATCCCGGCCTCGGCGGCGGCCATGGCCTGGGCCGCACGAGCGCTGTGTGCTGCCGCGCGCTGCTCGGCGAGCACCTGCCGGTTGTTGTAAGCGGCCACCAGTGATGCGGTGAACAACAGCACGAGCACGATGGCCAGCGTGGCGAAGCCGCGTTGGGTGATCCGATGTGTCATGGCGCGCACTTCAGCGGATCGTTGCGCATGCGCACGGCGGACTGCAGTGCGCGTTGCACAGTGGCATCAGAGCGGGATTGCGCACGGATCTCGACCTGGAGCAACCGCACGATTTGCGTACACCCCGCCGGCGCGGCGCAACCGGCTGTGGCCACGCATGGCAGGGCGATCGGTCGATCGATCTGACGAACGCTGAACGCCGTGACCGTCATGACCTGCCGGTCGGTCAGATCCTGGTAACCGCCGGCGCCCAGGCGCACCTGAAGCGCGCCACTCTTCGGATCGAGTCGGAAGCCACCGGCCTCGTCCGAGTCGACGTGACCGTTCTCGGCATCGCCACGGTCGCGGTCGTGCGACGTGGTGAGATCGATGGCATTTGCACCAGCGGCTCGAGCGGGCATATAGACCGCAGGAATCGGCGCCGGCGCGGGGTCCGGCACCGCGCGCAGCAGTCGATGGGCTCTTCCGTCATGGCCGCTGCGACGCAGGTCGCGCACCACGATGTCGAGTGCGGCACGCATGTCCTGCTGCAATTGGGTGGCCAGCGCCAGTCGGCGGGCATGGTTGGCGTGGCCGACGGCGAGAGTTCCCGCACCAGCCAGCACGCACAGGCCGGCGGTCATGCCCACCAGCAACTCCACCAGTGTGTGGCCGCGCGGGTGCGCTCGGGACAACCGCGCTGGCCGCGCACTTCGGCCGGTAATGCAAGGGGTGGCAATCATCGTCCGGGTCGTCATCGCGGCCAGCACGGGTCGGCACCGCCGCTGGCCCAGGCGCGGCCATTGGCGGAGGAGCTATAGACCAAGGTACCGGTGGTGCCGTCCATCGCGGCGCGCAGGTATCGGCAGTCCGAGTCGTCGACCTGGGAGCCAGTGGCTACGGCTGTGACCTGGTAGCCCGTAGCATTGGCGGCGGTCAGGTCCAGGAGGTAGTGCCCCTCGGGCGACCGTTCGGCGACGCGTTCGAGGCCGCCTGGCCCGAAGTGCGAGGCATAGCGCGGCGAGTTGGCGCGATGCAGCTCCTGGGCCTGCGTTGTGGCGGCTATGGCGGCTGCAGCATCGGTGCGCCGCGCCTTGCGCAGGCTGTGAAGATAGGACGGCATGGCCAATCCGGCCATCACGGCCAACAGGGCGACGGTGACCATCGCTTCGACCAGCGTATAGCCCCTCGCGGGTGTGTGAGCCGTGGAGCACGCAGGCTGAATCATGACGCGTCGACCACTCGGGTCAGCAGCTCGGATAACCCGGGATGCGGGCGCCGGGGGAGCAGGACCGAACGCGCCCCATTACATTCATCACGGCGTGGATGGCTGAGCCCCCGGAGTCGGTCAGCCTCAGCGTCGTCGTCGGTGTGATGGTGCCGTAGCGGGGATCGAAGGCGACTGCCTCGCGGGTGGCGGTGAGGGCCAGCACCCGGCGCGGGTCGAACGCATTGACGCGCAAGACGGTCGCATCGGCGCTGCAACTCGGGCCGCCGCCGGCATCGGCACATCGGCAGGCACCTGCTGAACCGGTGTGCAGCACGTAGCAGTTGCCGCTGCCTGCGGGCTGCACGACCAGCCGCACCACCTGCTGGCGCGCCAGGGCTGCGGCGCGTGCGAATTGCAGGTCGGCCTCCAGTTCGCTGGCACTGGACAGGAGCGCCTGGCGGGTGATCCAGCCCTGGAGTCCGGGCAGGGCAAGCGCTGCAAGGATGCCGACGATCGCCAGGACGCACATCGCTTCGAGCAGGGTGGCGCCGCGCGGGACCGCGGCGTGGCGATGGCGCCGGGGGTGCGGCAGTCGGGGTGGGCGAGGGCAAAACATGAGCGGGGCCACTGGTGTCGTGGGTCGCCACTGTAGGTTTGCACGCCTTGTTGCGCGTCGCCCGAGAGGGGGTGACGTGGTTCCAGGGACACCCCCCGTAAGGGGGACACCCCTGCTGGCCCGGCAGCTCGGTCTCAGCGGAGGACGGCCCCGCTGCATCGCCTGCGCGCACCGTCCCAACCGCTACAGGCGCGGTGGCAGGCGCTGCGTTTGCTCAGATGTCGCGGATGAGTTGCCGGAACTCGTCCACGTCTTCGAAACTGCGATAGACCGAAGCGAATCGAACGTAGCCCACCTTGTCGATGCGCTTGAGTTCGCGCATGACCAGTTCGCCGATGCGGGAACTCGGTATCTCGCGCGCACCGGAGGCCAGGAGCTTGTCCTGGATCCGTTCGATCGCGGCATCGACCTGCTCGACGCTGACCGAGCGCTTGCGCAGTGCCAGCATCATCGAGCCGCGCAACTTGGCCGGGTCATAGTCCGTGCGCGCGCCGCTCTTTTTCACCACTGCCGGCATCGCGATTTCGGCGCGCTCGTAGGTGGTGAACCGCTTGTCGCACTTCAGGCAGCGCCGACGGCGCCGAATGACGTCGCCCTCGTCCGACTCGCGGGTCTCGGCGACCTGTGTTTCGGCGTGGGCGCAGTAGGGGCAGCGCATGGCGATGGGTGGGCTCGGACCGCGGGCTCGCTGGGTGGGTCGTGTCAGCGATAGACCGGGAACTCGCGAGCGAGCGCCGCGACCTTGTCACGCACGGCCGAGATCTGGGCTTCGTCCTGAGGGCGGTCCAGCACGTCGGCGATCAGGTGGGCGGTGGCGCGCGCCTGTGCCTCGCCGAAGCCGCGCGTGGTCATGGCCGGCGAGCCCAGTCGGATGCCGCTGGTCACCATCGGCTTCTGGGGATCGTTGGGGATGGCGTTCTTGTTGCAGGTCATGTGGGCACGGCCCAGGACGGCCTCGGCTTCCTTGCCCGTGATGCCCTTGGCACGCAGGTCCACCAGCATCACATGGCTCTCGGTGCGACCCGAGACGATGCGCAGGCCGCGTTCCACGAGCACCTCGGCCATCGCGGACGCATTGCGCGCCACCTGTTGTTGGTAGACCTTGAACTCGGGCGCCAGGGCTTCCTTGAAGGCGACCGCCTTGCCTGCGATCACATGCATCAGCGGCCCGCCCTGGATGCCGGGGAATATGGCGCTGTTGATCTTCTTGGCAATCTCCTCATGGCGTGTGAGGATGATGCCCCCGCGCGGGCCTCGCAGCGTTTTGTGGGTGGTGGACGTCACCACGTCGGCATGCGGTACCGGGTTGGGATAGACGCCCGCGGCAATGAGGCCGGCATAGTGCGCCATGTCCACCATGAACAACGCGCCGACGTCCCGTGCGACCTTGGCGAAGCGCTCGAAGTCGATGCGCAGCGCATAGGCCGATGCACCGGCAATGATGAGCTTGGGTCGCGCTTCCTGGGCGAGGCGCTCCATGGCGTCGTAGTCGATCGCCTCGTTGGCGTCCAGGCCATAGCTCACCACCTTGAACCACTTGCCGCTCATGTTGAGCGCCATGCCGTGGGTGAGGTGACCACCCTCGGCCAGGCTCATTCCCATGATGGTGTCGCCCGGTTGCAGCAGGCCGAAGAACACGCCCTGATTGGCCTGCGAGCCCGAATTCGGCTGCACGTTGGCGTACGCGGCGCCGAAGAGTTCGCGCGCGCGGTCGATGGCGAGTTGCTCGACCACGTCGACGTACTCGCAGCCGCCGTAGTAGCGCTTGCCGGGGTAGCCCTCGGCGTACTTGTTGGTGAGCTGCGAACCCTGTGCCTGCATCACGGCGGGCGAGGTGTAGTTCTCGGAGGCGATCAGCTCGATGTGATCTTCCTGGCGGCGGTTCTCGGCCTGGATGGCCGCCCACAAGTCGGGGTCGATGCGGTCGATGGTGGATTGGGTGCGGTCGAACATGACAGGGCAGTCCTCGTCTAGGGGGGTGGTCCCGCCTCGAACCCGGACCGAGCCGGCGCGAGCGCGCTGCGGGCGGCCCAGGCGAACGGCTGTGACTCGGCAGACCCTTCGGGGTTGCCGTTCGCGCTTCACGGTGGTGACCCACCTCGGGTCGCAGCCGACCCTATCGCCAGTTGCGCGAAGCGCGAAGTTTAGCGCCAGGTGGCACAAGCACCGGGCATGCCCCATCCGGCACGTAGGCGCGGTGGGTCGCGCCGGCGTTGTTCAGCGCAGCAGTGCAACCTGTCCGGCTTGTCCGGAGGCTGGGTGCGAAGCAGCGCCAGCGGGCACCGCCGCCTCCGGGCGCTGGTCAACAGGGGGGCGGCTGGTCGCCGACGGGGCCAGTGCAGGCTCAAGGGCAGCGGCACTTGGCGCCGGCTTCAGTGCCACGGTTACCGGCACGGCCTGGCCCTCGAGTACACGCCGCAGGTTGAACTGCTCTGCCAGGACCTTGACGGCATAGCCACCGTCGTCACCGGAGTTGGCTGCGCCGACGTAGTGGCGCAACCCGGCCTCGATGCTGCCGGCACGTGCGATGCATTCCTTGAGTACCTGCACGCCCACCCGCAGGTTGGATACCGGGTCGAATGCAGCGCGTATGCCGCCATAGGCGACGTACTTGTCGTCGTGGATGCGCGTCATCACCTGCATCAACCCTTGCGCGCCCATCGAACTCTGGGCAAACGGATTGAAACTCGACTCCACGGCGATGACGGCCAGAATGAGGGTCGGGTCCAGGCTGGTGCGTTGGCCGATATGCCAGGCCTCCTGGACCAGGCGCCCGACGGGTTCGGAGGCGACGCGATAGCGCCGGGCCAGCCAGTGGGCGACGGCGGCCTGGGGGCGGGGCAGGGCGCCCGGGTCGATGGCCGTCGCCCGAGACACGGCTTCAGGTTCGGCGGGTACCTCTACCACCGTTGCGGGCTCGCGGGCCTCATGGCGGGCCTGCAGCCAATCCAGGGCTTGACGCTCGATGCTGATGCGCAGGTCAGGGCGGCCCGCGGTGAACACGATCGCGGCGACTACGCACAGCCCGAGGAGGGCCAGCGAGTTGTGGCTGACCTCGAGCAGACCTGCGCCGACGTCGCGCAGGAAGACGTTCGCGCTTCGCGCCACTTGGTGCGATAGCACCCGGAACCGATCGATCGCTGTCATGCATGACCTTTCTTCGGCGACACACCGGTACTGCGGCGGGCACTGGGCCGGCCAAACATGCACGAGGGGTGCCGACGATAATGGGCCGCTTGCTGGAAAGGCCGCTACGAGGCGGCGCCAGTGCGGCTCTGGCAGCGTGCGCCGATCCATCCCAACTCGGACGTGGCGCGGGGAAACCCTGATCTAACAGGCTGGACGCATTCTAGGAAGGCTGGAAATAACCGGTCAAGCATAAAAAACTGTATTCTAATAACTGAAACAAATGAAATATCGCGATCTGCGCGACTTCATGGCTCAGCTCGAACAGATGGGGGAGTTGCGCCGCGTGCGTGAGCCCGTGTCACCTCGACTCGAGATGACGGCGTTGTCCGATCGGGTGCTTCGCGAGGGCGGCCCCGCACTGTTGTTCGAGCAGCCCACGGGGCACTGCGTGGCGGTACTGGCCAATTTGTTTGGTACGCCCCGTCGGGTGGCGCTGGGCATGGGTGCGGCCGATGTACAGGAACTGCGGGAGGTGGGTGCGCTGCTGGCCCGGTTGAAGGAGCCCGAGCCGCCGCAGGGCCTGAAGGACACGGGCCGGCTACTGCAAATGGCCAAGGCGGTTTGGGGCATGAAGCCGGTGCGGCGCCGGGATGGGCCGTGCCGGGATGTCGAACTGCGTGGCGATGACGTCGACTTGGGTCGCTGGCCCGTCCAGACCTGCTGGCCCGGCGACGCCGGCCCGCTGATCACGTGGGGCCTGGTGGTCACCCGCGGCCCGCAAACGGGCGTGCCCCGACCTCGCCAAAGGCAGAACATCGGCATCTATCGCCAACAGGTGATCGGCCGGCGCGAGGTGATCATGCGCTGGCTCGCCCATCGGGGTGGTGCGCTGGACTTCCGTGAGTTTGCCCAGGTCCACCCGGGCCAGCCGTTCCCGCTGGCTGTGGCCCTGGGCACCGACCCCGCAACCATACTGGGCGCGGTGACACCCGTGCCCGATAGCTTGTCGGAGTACCAATTCGCCGGGCTGCTGCGCGGGTCGGCAACCGAGCTCGTTGACTGCGAGGTCGGCGAAGCCGGGCGCGCGCTGCAGGTACCAGCGACCGCCGAGATCGTGCTCGAGGGGCACGTGCCGACAGCCACGCCCGGGTATACCGGTCACAGCGAGAACGGTGTGCCGCACCGCGAACTCAATGGCTACCTGCATGCGCTGGAAGGCCCGTTCGGCGATCACACGGGCTACTACAACGAGCAGGACTGGTTTCCGGTCTTCCGCATCGACCGGCTGACGCATCGGCGCGACCCGATCTACCACTCCACTTACACCGGCAAGCCGCCGGACGAACCGGCTGTGCTCGGTGTTGCGCTCAACGAGGTGTTCGTGCCCATCTTGCAGCGCCAGTTCCCGGAGATTGTCGACTTCTATCTACCACCGGAGGGCTGCAGCTACCGCATGGCGCTCATATCCATCCGCAAGGCGTACCCAGGGCATGCCAAGCGGCTGATGTTCGGGTTGTGGAGCTTCCTGCGGCAGTTCATGTACACGAAGTTCATCGTCGTGACCGACGACGATGTGAACATCCGCGACTGGCGCGAGGCTGTATGGGCGATCACGACCCGAATGGACCCGGTCCGCGACACCACCCTGGTGGAGCGCACGCCGATCGACTACCTCGACTTTGCGTCGCCGGTCAGTGGCCTCGGGGGCAAGATGGGTCTGGACGCCACCCATAAATGGCCCGGAGAAACCGACCGCGAATGGGGGCGAGCCATTCGGATGGACGGCGCGGTCCAGGACCGGATGGAACAGGTTTACGAGCGGCTGATGCGATGAGGGGGCGACCGGGTGCTGTTGTCACTTCGAGCAAACCCCGTGAAACGCGGCCTTGAAGGGGTTTGCCACATCGACTAATCTATCGATGCCTTCCAAGTGAAGGTGAAACTGTGTGCGCAGTCTCTGTGCCGCAGGGGCCCCGGACCTCATTTCTCCGGAGCCCCACACGGTGGCCGTACGGCCACCCGCCCCTCCGTGCCGCAAGGCCGGAGGGGTTCGTCGTTCTGGCGAGGCTTGGTGCAACCGTCCGGCAGGAGGCGTTTGCATGCCAGCGACGACAGGCCGGCCCCCCAGAGCCATGCGGGTCGTTCAGGCGCCGAGCCAGAACCCCAGAGCTTCGCGCAGCACCATCCGCACTTGGGTGAATCCCTCCTGCGTGGGCAGCCAACGCAGCACGGGGCGAACTTCGGCAGCGGCCAGGCCCATCGGAGCGGCCACAATCTGAACCGACATGCCTCGCTGCTGCGCGGCCTCCTGGAAGGCGCGCTGGGCGCGACGCATGTGCCAGCCGTGGGTGACCAGCACGATGGTCGAGACATCGTCCGCCTTGAGCTGGCCCAGGCTGGCAACGGCATTGCCGCGCGTATCGCGCGACTGGTTTTCGGTCCACCGCAGAGGCCGGCCGTAGTCGCGGGCTGCGATTCGGGCCGCGATGTCTGCCTCCGCCGGGCCTTCCGTTTGCGCATGACCGATGCCGCCGGAGAACATCACGGGCGCGTTGAGCTTGCGGGCCAGCCACAAACCGTAGTGCAACCGCTGCATGGACAGCGGTGCGAGATGGGACTCGCCGTATTCGGGCGCCACTCGCTCGCGCCCACCGCCAAGCACGACAACGGCCGTCTGACGGACCTGCGGTTCGCGGCGCAGCGGTGCGATCTGGCTCTCGATCAGCGGTGGCGGTACCTGGAGCATTGCGCGCTCCAGAAAGCGTCCCACGCCGATGCAGCAACTCAGCCACATGAGCAACAGCACCGTCAGCATCACAAGCCAGCCGGAGCGCCAATGCCGGCGCGACACCATCAGCCGAGCGCCGACCACCATCATCAACAGCCATGGAACGGGTGGCAGCAGCAATGCCGCGATGATTGGCTTCCAGCCCGACAGGCCGAGATTGGCGATGACACTGTCCACGGAGCGTTCCTGTCAAGCTGCTTGCGAATTGACCAGCCGCCGATTGTGCAGTTGGCGACTGTCGCGTCGCTGCCTGGATTGTGACCATCGACAATCAAAGCGGTGTAGCTGAAGCAAGGTGTTGCAATGGGACCGCAACAGTTGATCACGTTGGCCGGGGGCTGCTTCTGGTGTCTCGAGGCGGTTTACGAGCAGGTCGAGGGCGTTCTGGCGGTCGAGTCGGGCTACAGCAACGGCCATGTGGCTGCGCCCACCTACGAGCAGGTGTGCAGCGGCGCCACTGGGCATGCGGAAGTCGTGCGGGTTCGGTTCGACCCTGACCAGATCGCGCTGACCGAGATCCTCGAGATCTTCTTCGCGATTCACGACCCGACCACGCTCAATCGCCAGGGGCATGATGTCGGCACGCAGTACCGATCGGCGATCTTCACCCACGACGACGAGCAGGACACTGTGGCGCGCGACGTGCTTCAGCAGGTGCAATTGGCGCTGCAGGGGCGCGCCGTGACTGAAGTGGCCCGCGAGGCCGGCTACACCCGGGCAGAGGATTACCACCAGCACTACTACGCGCGCCACCCGGGCCAGGGCTATTGCGCGAACGTGATCGAGCCCAAGCTCGATAAGTTTCGCCGCACCTTCAGCCGCGCTCGCCGGCGCTGACCGGTGACGTGGCGCGCGCGGTGTCAAGGGGCCAGCCGTTCACGTAGCCAGCGTCCATCGGCCTGTCGGTAACGCAGCCTGTCGTGCAGCCGGCTCTTGCGACCCTGCCAGAACTCCCATGCATCGGGCTGCAACCGGTAGCCGCCCCAATGTGGCGGTCGGGGCGGCGAGAGCGCGAACTGTGCGGCGTAGCGAGCCACGTTGGCCACCAGCACCGTGCGCGACGAGATGACTTGGCTTTGCGGTGACGCCCAGGCACCGATGCGCGAATCCAGCGGCCGCGATGCGAAGTACGCGTCGGACTCCTCGTCGCTGACTCGCGTGACTGCACCCTCGATGCGGACCACCCGTTCGAGTTCGACCCAATGGAACTGCAGCGCCGCCAACGGATGCGCAGCCAGTTCGCGTCCCTTTCGGCTCTCGTAATTCGTGTACCAGACGATGCCACGGGCGTCATAGCCCTTGACGAGCACGACCCGCGTCGAGGGCCTTCCATCGGAGCCGATGGTCGCCAGTGTCATCGCATTGGGCTCCGGAACTTCGGCGGCGATGGCCTCCTGCATCCAGCGGTCGAACTGGGCCAGCGGCTCATCGAACGAGGCCGACTCGTCGAGCTCGGCGCGCTCGTAGCTCTTGCGCAGGTCTGCGATGCGACGGTTCATGCAGACAGTATGCCGCGATCGGGCGAGCCCGGCCGAACCGCGGGGCCGGGCTGCACCCTACGTGAAAGGCCTTAGGTGAACCTCCGACTATGGAATGTGGCGGGGTGCCCGCATGCTAGACGTAGATCATGAAGAACCCGCCCGTCATTGTCGTGCTGGCCGCCGGTCGAGGTTCGCGGTACGCGGCCCAGGGGCACAAGCTGGCCCAGCCGCTGGGTGACTTGAGCGTCCTGGGACAGACCGTCACCCATGCCATTGCCAGCGGCTTGCCCGTCGTGGTGGTGACCACCGAACGGCTGGCGGCCGAGAGCGCACGCTGGGTCGCCCGGCGCGACGTGGTCGTCTTGCCGGAGGCCGACGGAAGCGACTCCACCCTGGGGATGGGCTATTCCATCGCCACGGGCGTGGCGGCACGACCGGATGCATTTGGCTGGCTGGTCTTGCCCGGCGACATGCCGGTGGTGAGGCCGCGGACCCTGGCCACCGTGGCCGAGGCGCTGGGTCAGAACCCGGTGGTCTTTGCGCAATACCGGGGCCGGCGGGGTCATCCTGTCGGTTTCGGGGCCGAGCTGTTCTCCGAACTGGTTCACTTGCAGGGCGACGAGGGCGCGCGGCGATTGGTGGCGCGCTACCCGAGCGTTGGCGTCGAGGTGGATGATCCCGGCGTTCTGGTCGACGTGGACACGCCGGAAGATCTGGCGGCAGTGCAGGCGGACTGGCCGCGGCAGGCGTGACTTGTCGGGCGGGCGGCCGCAGGCGCGTCGTTGGGCTCAGACCAGCCCGCTGCGGCGGGCCAGGCTGACCAAGCGCTCGATTTCACGGTCGCGAAGGCAATGCTTGCGCAGCGCATCGGCCGTGCGCACCAAATAGTCCAGCGTGCTGCCGTAACGTCCGTTGGCGTGGCGCAGGATGTGGAGCATCTCGTCGTCGGCGATGTTGCCGGCGTAGCTTGGGCTGCGTCGGCTCAGCGTGAAGGCCAGGGCCTGCACGGTGCCTGCGGGCGTGGCGCAGGCCAGCCAGCGTGGCTCGTACACACCGGTGGGCATTTCACGTGCCCAAAGGCGCTCAAGCTCTTCGTGGGCCACCCCGCGTGGCACGCGGAATACCATGCCGCGGCACGCGCCGCCGGAAAGCAATGCGAAGACAAGGCCCGGTCGCTCAGGAGTGCCCCTGTTGATCCGCGATCGCATTCGAAATGCGCGATGCCAGCCCTGCACCCGAGCCGGGCGGCATTCTTCGAACGCCAGTTCAGGCCGCCAGATCAACGACGCGTACCCGAACACCCACAGGTCGGCGCAGCCACCCCACTCCTGCCGCACACGCTCGAGAGCCGGCGCCGGGTCTCGCTGCCAGGGCAGGTGGGGCGGTGCCCTCTCAGGACGGTCTTTCATGCACGGCCATGGTAAGCGAGTTGCACGATCGGGGTCGGTGCGTCGCGCCCGTATGTAACCATATTACTTTCATACAATGTATTGAGTTACCATTCGCGGCATGAAGCCTCTCATCACCGAAGTCACTGCCCGGATACGCGCACGCAGCGCCGACAGCCGTCGTTCCTATCTTGCGCGCGTGGAAGCGATGGTGGGGCGCACCCCGGGCGTGCGCCGCATGGGCTGCGCGAATGTGGCCCATGCCTTCGCCGCGATGCCGCCGGATGCGCGGCTGCAGGTCGTCGAGGAGCGCGCACCGCATCTGGGGGTCGTCACGGCGTACAACGACATGCTCTCGGCGCACCAGCCCTACGAGTGCTATCCGCAGTTGTTGCGCGATGAGGCCCGCCGCCGCGGCGCAACGCTGCAGGTCGCCGGTGGCGTGCCGGCCATGTGCGACGGTGTGACACAGGGACTGCCCGGGATGGAGCTGTCGCTGTTCTCGCGTGACACGATTGCGATGGCCACTGCGATTGCCTTGGCGCATGACGTCTACGACGGCGCATTGCTGCTGGGCGTGTGCGACAAGATCGTGCCCGGCCTGCTGATCGGCGCCCTGCACTTCGGGCACCTGCCGTGCGTGTTCGTGCCCGCCGGTCCCATGTCCACGGGACTGTCCAACGGCGACAAGGCGAAGGTGCGCGAGCAGTATGCCCAGGGGCTGGTGCCCCGCGAGCGCATGTTGCAGGCCGAACAGGCGGCCTACCATGGGCCCGGCACCTGCACGTTCTACGGCACTGCCAACAGCAACCAGATGCTGCTCGAAGCGATGGGGTTGCACGTGCCCGGTGCGGCCTTCATCCACCCGCATGAGCCGCTGCGCGAGGCGCTCAGCCGCGAGGCGGTCGGGGCACTGCTGGCGAGATCCAGGGGTCCTGCACATCTGCCCATCGGCCGCTTGGTCGACGAGCGGTGCATCGTCAACGCGATGGTTGCGCTGCTGGCCACCGGTGGGTCGACCAACCATCTGATTCACTGGGTGGCGGTGGCGCGCGCGGCCGGCATCGTCATCGACTGGAATGACTTCGCCGATCTGTCAGGGCAGGTGCCGCTGCTGGCACGGGTCTATCCGAACGGCAGCGCAGACGTCAATGCCCTCCAGGCCGCCGGCGGGCCGGGTTACGTGCTGCGCGAATTGCTCGACGCTGGGTGCCTGCATCCGGACGTCGCCACCGTGGCGCCCGAGGGCCTGGTGGCCTATACGCGCGTCCCTGTGCTCGACACCACTGGTGTGAAGTGGAATCCCGCCGCGCTCGCCAGCGGCGATGACGATGTCTTGCGGCCGGCAACGCAGCCGTTCTCGCCGACTGGCGGGCTGCGGCTGCTCCAGGGCAATCTGGGACGTGCCGTCATCAAGGTTTCGGCGGTGCCGTCGGATCGCCACGTGATCGAGGCTCCGGCGATCGTTTTCGACAGTCAGGAGGCGTTGCAGCAAGCCTTCCAGGCGGGCGAACTCGAGCGCGATTTCGTCGCCGTGGTGCGGTTCCAGGGGCCACGCGCGAACGGCATGCCCGAGTTGCACAAGCTGACGCCGCCGCTGGCGGTGTTGCAGGGCAAGGGACATCGCGTGGCGCTGGTGACCGATGGGCGCATGAGTGGCGCCTCAGGCAAGGTACCGGCGGCCATCCACGTGAGCCCGGAAGCGCTGGGAGGCGGACCGTTGGCCCGGGTGCGCACCGGCGACCTGATTCGCCTGGACGCAACGGCCGGCGTGATCCAGGCATGCGTCGAGCCGGACGAGTGGAGCGCCCGTGAACCAGCGTCGATCGATCCGACCCGCGCCGCCGACAACGGCGTGGGCCTGGGCCGCGAGTTGTTCGCTGGGATGCGCCGCGGGGTCAGCTCTGCGGAAGAGGGCGCCATTTCCTGGGTGTGAGACATGATCGAAATCGATGAGCTATTGGCACATGGTCCGGTGATCCCGGTGATCGTGGTGCATCGCGTGGCCGACGCCGTTCCGCTGGCCGAAGCACTGGTGGCTGGCGGCGTGCGTGTGCTCGAGGTCACCTTGCGCACAGAGGCGGCATTGCCGGCGATCGAGGCGATTGCGCGCTCGGTGCCTCAAGCCGTGGTGGGTGCAGGCACGGTGCGCAAGGCGGCCGATGTCACGTCTGCCGCTGCCGCGGGCTGCCGGTTCGCGGTCAGCCCGGGATACACGCGGGAATTGGGCGCAGCCTGCCGTGCTGCTGCGATGCCGTTGCTGCCGGGCGTCGCGACGGCCACCGAGGTGATGCAGGCGTCAGCCGATGGTTACCGGTTGCTGAAGTTCTTCCCTGCCGAGCAGGCAGGGGGGGTGGCGATGCTCAAGGCGCTGGGCGGCCCGTTTGCCGACGTGCGGTTCTGCCCCACCGGTGGCATTTCGGTTCAGAGCGCGCCCCAATACCTGGCGCTGGCGCATGTTCCGGTGTGCGGCGGTTCCTGGCTGACGCCGGTCGATGCCTTGGACGCCTCGGACTGGTCACGTGTCACGGCGCTGGCGCGACAGGCGCAGGCATTGCCCAGGGCTTGGCGGCCGCTCGGTCGCTGACGGCCGGGCTTCGCGCGATCTGCTGTCAGCCGTTGCGTGCCCGATCGAGCCAGACCGCCAGCCCCTGTGCGTTGAGCTCGGTGTCCAGCGCCAGCGCTTGCACGCCCGCCTCGACATCGGCCACGCCGTGGCGGCTCAGCTGCGCGCGATAGAACACCCGCAGTTGCTCGCACAGCGCACGGTGGCGGTCCGGATGCCCGCGCAACGGCTCGGCGAGCGCCACCAGTGCATCGATCTGCTCATGCAGCAAGCTCGCCAGCCTCGGGATATCGCGCACGCGGCTGTAGTGCGTCAGGTACATGCACTGCGGATCCCGGGCCACCAGGCGGTCGATGGATTGCCGCAGTGGATCGGGCTCGAATTGAACGGGCGTCGTGGTGGGTGTGATCCACGCACCATCCGCCGTGTCGTATTCACGATAGGACAGGCCAAAAGTGTCACCGGTGAACCAGCCACGCGTGTGCTCGTCCCAGATGCAGTGGTGGTGACGGGCGTGACCCGGTGTGTCGGCAAAGCGCAGCGGGCGCCCAGCCAGTTCAACCACCATGCCCTCATGCGTGGCCCGGACGCGGTTGGCGTCGATGGGCTGGAGCTCACCATACGAGCGCTGCATTTCCTGCGCGCCGTAGACGGCAAGGGCACCCTGGTACAGCGCACGCGGGTCGACCATGTGCCGCACGCCGCGCTCATGGACCAGCACAGCTGCTTTGTTCAGGTGCTGCATGAGCAGTCCGACTCCGCCGGCATGATCGAGGTGCACGTGCGTCGGTATCACCCAGTCCACGGCATCGCGGGCGATGCCCACGGCGTCCAGCGCAGCCAGCAGGCGCGGCACCGAGAAGTTGGTTCCGCTGTCAACGAAGGCCGCCCGACCCTCGTGGACGATCAAGTAGGCCGCATCGAAGCGTGGCCGCGTGAAGCCGGTATCGATGGCGAAGACGCCACCGCCGAGTGCCTCGACGAACTCGGGCAGCATGTGCGGGGCCAGCAGCGGCGGTGCCCGAACGTCGCAAACTCGGCGATCAGCCGCCGTTTTGGGCGATCACGGCCCACGCGCGGCCGATGTCGGCCGCGCCGTCGGTGCCCTGAACGCTGCGCAGCGTCTGCACCGCCTTGGACTTGTTCTTTCCGCCGTGCATGAGGGCCATGCCCAGTCGCAGTCGCGCGTCGTCGGGGCGCTTGAGGCCCCCCTTGGCAATGCCTTGCTCGATCAGAGGCACGCCCTTGTCGACCTGGCCCATCGTCGCGTAGGCATAGCCGATCTGGACGAGATCGTCGCCGCTCTTGGCGGTCGCAGCCTCCGTTGCCCGCTGGGCAATGCTGGCCTTGGACTCGGCATCGCGCTTTTCGGCGAGGTCGCGAAGTCGCTTGTGACGCTCAGCCTCCGCGCCAGTTCCCAAGGCACCGGAAGCGAAACCCTTGTCGACGATGGCCTTGCCCTCGGCTGTGTAGCCGGCATGCAGCGCGAGCTGCGCCATCTCCATGAACTCTTCTGTCTTGGACAGATTGCCGGTCGCGAGCTTGAGTCGCATCACGTCAAGCGCGAAGCGGTCCGAAAAGCCGCTCTTGCGCTGCAGGCGGCCCAGATAGGCAGCCCAATAGTCCTTCTTGGGGTAGTAGGTCACCAGCTTCTGCAGCGTGGCGAGTTGCCCGGCGGGATTGTTGGTCCGCTGCTGGGCATCGGCCAGGCGCAACAGGTCACCTTCGTCCGGGCGGCGTCCACCTTGTTCGGCGGCAGCGACTGCGGCGGCTGCCTCCTTGGCGATGGCACCGTAATCCCCACTTTGACCCTGCACGTAAGCCTGCAACTGCTTGAGCTGCGCGCCGTTGGCGCCTGCGGCCTGCGCGCGCTGGATCCACTGGTTGGTCCGACCCCAGTCGCGCACTTGCGAGTACGCGAAAGCCAGCCCCTCGGCGGTCCGGGCCGCTTCCGCGCCGGACACCTTCGGGAACAGGGCTTCCAGTGCCTGGATGGTCGCGGCACTGTCGCCGGCTCGCTGGGCCGCGGCGGCTCGCATGCGATCGATCATCAGTTGCTCAGCGGCAGTCTTGCCGCTGACAGCGTCGGCTTCACGAACCTTGGCCAGGGCCTCCCGGCCCTTGCCGGAGCGAATGAGATCACTGGCCTGCTGCAGGGGCTTGCCGATCTCGGGGCGTACCGATTGGGCGTGCGTGGCAACCAATGCCCCGGACAGTACGAGTGCGGCAGCCAGCGCGTGGAGCTTGTTCATCGTCGTGGATTCGGGATGTGCGGTCAGAGGAACTGTTCGTTGCCGACCAAGCCGATCTTCGTGACGCCCAGGCGTTGCGCACTGGCCATCACCATCGCCACGACCTTGTACTCGACCAGCTTGTTCGGGCGCAGATGGACTTCGGGCTGGTCGGGCATGGCTGCGATCTGCTGGAAACGTTCTTCCAGGGTCACGCGGGCCTCGTCGCCAATGCCCACTGCGACACCGTTCCAGCCGATCGTGCCGTCGAAATCGACGTCGATTCGAACGATCTCCGGTGGGGTGGGGGGTGGCGCTGACGCGCTGTTGACGGGCATGTTCATCTTGACCGCATGCGTCTGCACCGGAATCGTGATGATGAACATGATCAGCAACACCAGCATCACGTCGATCAACGGCGTGGTGTTCATCTCCACCATCATGTCGTCTTCGGCACCGCCGACTTGCATCGCCATGTCAGGCTCCTCGGTTCACTGTTTAGGCGGGGGTTCGGTGATGAAGCCGACCTTGGCAATGCCCGCGCGCTGGCAGGCCACCACCAGGCGGCCCACGCTTTCGTAGCGCGCGGCGAGGTCGCCCCGAATGTGCACCTCGGGCTGCGGTTCCTTCACCGACTCCTTCTTGAGTTCGGTGACGATCGACTCGATGTCGGGCATCTTGCGTGTGTTCCAGTACACGTCGCCGTCCTTGGTGACCGCCAGCAGGATGTTCTCCGGCTTGGTTTGGGTCGGGACGTTGCTTTCCTTGGGCAACTCCAGGTTCACGCTCTGTGTCACCACGGGAATCGTGATCAGGAAGATGATCAGCAGCACCAGCATCACGTCCACCAGGGGCGTGGTGTTGATCGACGAGTTCATCTGCTCGTCGTCGCCGTCGGGGGAGCCCACGTTCATGGCCATGAGGGCACTCCTTCGCAGTCGCGGCGGGTGATCAGCGCTTGCCGGCCAGCAGCACGTTGTGCACGTCGCCCGAGAACGCGCGCACCCGCTCCATCACCGACTTGTTGCGGCGGATCAGCCAGTTGTAGCCCATAACGGCAGGCACGGCGACAGCCAGACCGAAGGCGGTCATGATGAGCGCCTCGCCCACCGGGCCAGCCACCTTGTCGATGGACGCCTGGCCGGAAATGCCGATGGCTGTGAGTGCGTGGTAGATGCCCCACACCGTGCCGAACAGACCGACGAACGGGGACGTGGAACCTACCGTGGCCAGGAATGCCAGACCATCCTGCAGGCGGCTGTTGATGTTGCCCACGGCGCGCTCGACGCTCATGCCGATCCAGGTGTGGCGATCGATCTGCTCGGTGAGCGTGCCTTCGTGGTGCTCGTCGGCCTTGACACCGGCTTCCGCGATGTAGCGGAACGCACTGCCTTCATCCAGGCTGGCGGCACCCTTGGCGATCGTGCCGGCCTTCCAGAAGTTGCCATCATTCACTGCATTGGCAGCGCGCATCAGCTTGTGTTGTTCCCAAAGCTTGGTGAAGATGATGTACCAGCTACCCATGGACATGATGATCATGATGATCAACGTGCCCTTGGCGACGAAGTCACCTTGTTTCCACAGGGCTTCCAGGCCATAGGGGTTGTCGACCGTTTCCTTGGCCACGGTTGCGACGGGAGCTGGGCTCGGTGCCGGCGACGGCTCCGGCGCAGCGGCGGGTGCGGCCGCATTGCCCGCAGGCTCCGAGGCCTGGGCCCATGCGGGGGCTGGGGCGGTCGTCGATGCGACCGCGGCAAACGCGAGCAGGGCGGCGGTCAGCGGCGCACGCAGAAGCTTGTTCAGGAACATGGGTGACTCCAGACAGGAACAGGCGCGCAGTACTCGGTCGGAGCGTCAGCTGCGCGGGTGGAACGAAAAGAAGGCGAAGCAGGTCGGATGGGCGAACGACGGGCCGTCAGTCGAGCTGCCAGACGTAGTCGACCAGGGTGGTGCCGCCCACTGGTTTGCCCTGCTCGTCGACGCCGGGCTTGAAGCGGCACTGGCTCAGGGCGTCCACAGCAGCGCGATCGAGCAGCCGGTGTTCACGCGACGAGCCCGATGACTTCTGAACCTGCGCACTCGACACCTTGCCTTGCGCATCGACGGTGAAGCGGATCTTGGTGATGCCGGTCGCCTCGGCTCGTGCGGCTGCCGCCGGGTACTCCGGTTTGTCGCACGTGCTGACGTCGATCTTGGCCGGCACCGCCTGGCGTGCTGGTGCGGGTGGCGCCACGGCCTGCGGCGGTGGGGCGATGGTCACCGGCGCCTGCGGCGGCGGCGCCACCTGCGTGGTGGTGATCGTCGGCGCCGGGGCCGGATTGGAGATCTGCACTTCCGGCGGGGGGACGAACGACGGCGGCGGCGGCGCGGTCTTGGGCGGCGGCGGCAGGTTTTCCGGCGGCGGCGGCGGCGGCGGCTTGACCTCGTCGATGATCTTGGTCTCGATCGGGGCCTTGACGACCTCGACGATCTTGCGCGCCAAACCGTTCAGCAGTGCCCAACCCAGCACGACGTGCAGAACGACGACCACCATGAGCCCGGTCAGGTGCCTGCCCGGGTTGCGTTGCTGTTGAGCGTAATCCACTCGATAACCTCCAGACGGCCCGTCGCGTTGACGTCGGGTCGCTGTGACCTTTGTACGAATTGCGGCCTTGTGGGCCACCCGCAGCCCTCTCCGCTGCGAAGGGGGCGACTATAGCCCGAAAGAATCACGTGTTCGCTCGGTGCAACACCTTAAGGCCTCAAGTGGGTTACAAGAACGCTCGTACTTGAAGTTACAGGCAATTTGCGTTAAGCGAGACTTGTGTGTTCCTCGGGGCGGGGTTCGTTGGGAGGGCCATTGTCGCGCAAAACATCCGGCGTTCGATCGGGCGGTTGGCCTTGAAGCCTGAACCGGTGCTGTAACCAAGGCGCGGACGCGACCGATCTGGGACCGTTGGCAAGTCCCGGGCACGTCGCGGGCGCGCGGCGAACCACCCATCGCGCCGAGATCGAGGTCGCCCCACCGGCGCTGGGCCCATAGCCACCCATCCGGGGGGCAGCGGCTAGACTGAGACCTGCTGCACGGCCTGTCCGGCCGCTGCCTCCCGTCCAGCCCCAATGCCATGACCGCACCGACCGAAGCCGACCTGAACCGCGCCCTTGCCACCGTCACCGATCCGCATACCGGCAAGGATTTCGTCTCCACCCGCCAGCTCAAGAACCTGCGCATCGACGGCGGCGACGTCTCCTTCGATGTCGTCCTGGGGTATCCGGCCCAAAGCCTGATTCCCGCGCTGCGACGCTCCCTGATCGAGGCAGCCCGCGGCGTGCCGGGCGTGGCCAACGTCAGCGCCAATGTGAGCTTCAAGGTGGTGGCGCATGCGGTGCAGCGCGGCGTGCAGTTGTTGCCCAAGGTGAAGAACATCGTCGCCGTGGCTTCCGGCAAGGGCGGCGTGGGCAAGAGCACCACCGCGGTCAACCTGGCCCTGGCCCTGGCCGCCGAAGGCGCCAGCGTCGGTGTGCTCGATGCCGATATCTATGGCCCCAGCCAGCCCACCATGCTGGGCGTGAGCGGGCGGCCAGAGAGCCTGGACGGGCAGTCCATGGAGCCGCTCGAGGGCCACGGCGTGCAGGTGATGTCCATCGGGTTCCTGGTCGAACCCGACCAGGCCATGATCTGGCGCGGCCCGATGGCCACCCAGGCCCTGGACCAGTTGCTGCGCCAGACGAATTGGCGCGAGCTCGACTACCTGATCGTCGACATGCCTCCGGGTACGGGCGACATCCAGCTCACCCTGAGCCAGCGTGTGCCCATCACCGGCGCCGTGATCGTCACCACACCGCAGGACATTGCCCTGATCGATGCCCGCAAGGGCATTTCGATGTTCGACAAAGTGGGCGTGCCCATCCTCGGCCTGGTCGAGAACATGGCGGTGTACTGCTGCCCGAAGTGCGGGCATACCGAGCACATCTTCGGTGCCGACGGCGGCAAGCAGATGGCCGCCGAGCTCAAGCTCGACTACCTCGGCGCGCTGCCGCTGACCCGCTCGATCCGCGAGCAGGCCGACTCGGGCACCCCCACGGTGGTGGCCGAGCCCGACGGCGAACTCGCCGCGCTCTACAAGCAGGTGGCGCGGCAGGTGGCGGTGAAGATCGCCGAGAAGGCCAAGGACTTCAGTTCCAAGTTCCCGACGATCACCGTCAGCAAGACGACCTGAAGTCCCTCCAGGCGAACTGCTGCCGGGGGGTCAGCGAGAGGCTGCGGCCCCGATGGCTTCCTCGCCGCCCAGGGCGTCCAGCAGATCGCCGATCATCGGCGCCAGCTCGCCGGTGGCGATGGCGGCGTCGGCATCGAATCCCTCGTCCGCGCGGGTGCGGCGGCCTTCGAACACGCCATCGAGAAACGCGAGTCGGCGCACTTGCAGCGCGTCGGTGAGCACGAACGAGACGCGGCCCTGCCAGGTCAGCGCCAGTCGCGTGGGCTGCTTCCCGGCAGCGATGTGGGCCGCGATCTCGTCGATTTCCAGCGTGTGGCGCGCGTAGCGCACAGCCGGCTTTTCGCCGTCTGCGGCCTTGAGTTCGCAGTCGCGGTCGATGCTGAAACCGGCCGGCGCGTGGCCACTGGCCAGCCACTCGGCCATGGCTGCCGCCGGTGACAGCGCCGTGTTCACGCGTTGCGCCGCGAAGCCGGGCAGGGCCTCGGTGAGCAGCGTGAGCACCTCGTCGGCGCGCTTCTGGTTGGCCAGGTCGATCACCAGCAGTCGCTCGTTCGGCGCCATCCACACGCGCACCGCGGCGCGCTTGGTGAACGCCATGGGCAGCAGGTCGAGCTGCGCCTGGTCCTTCAGTTCGCGCAGCTGTTTGCGACCGGGCTTGCGGCCCGTTTCCTGTTCGATGCGTGCGGCCAGGGCCTCCACCTGTCGCTTGACCACCGCACCGGGCAGCAGCTTGTGTTCGGTCATCAGCATCAGCAGCCACTGGCCGTCGATCACCTCGACCAGCGGCCCGTGGGCGACCTCTCGTGGCTCCACCCAGCCAGCGCTTCGCGGCTGGGTCGCGCCGCAGGGCGCGAAGCGTGCGCCTTGCAGTCGATCTTCGATCTGCGCCGGCGTGGCCGACCACTCGGCCGCCAGGCGATACACCATCAGGTTCTTGAACACGTCCGTCGCCTTCTTGCGCAGGGCAAAAAGGCGCGATTGTGCCGGCGTTGGCGACCGCGGGCGGGCCGTGGTCGCGGCCTTTCGTCAGCTGCTGGTGCTCACCCATCCCGTAGTCCGGCACCGGGCTGTCGCAGCCGATGCCGCCGGCTGCGACGATGCACCAAGCCTGCAAGTGTCCGAAGACGCGCGGATGCGCCATGTCCACACCGGCCCCCGCGTCCGATCAGCCGTCCACTTCCACCAACGGGCTGGGCAGCCCCGCCAGCGTCACCGCGTCGGCCGCGAACTCCTCGATCCACTCGGCGTCCAGGCGGTCGTTGTACGCCGTTGCCTCGCCGTCACCAGCCGCCGCTGGCACCTTCAGTACAGCGCCTGCCGCTCATTGATCCCGAAGAACGCCCGAGACGACTGGCTTCAACGCACCTCGCAGGCCTGCTCCAGGCGTCTCGCCTCGGCGCGCTGGGCGACGCGCTCTGCGTTGCGCTCGCGCGCCCGCGCACCGTGCTCCTGGCGCACACGGCGGACCTCTTCGGGGGTCTTGGCGGCGGCCATGCGATCGGCGAACTCCTGGGACTCCCTGCGGCGCCGCTCGGTTTCCTCCGCCGTAGGCCGCAGGCCGCGCG
>JABWBN010000285.1 GCA_013360485.1 Burkholderiaceae bacterium
GCTCATGCGGATGCGTGGCCGCAGCCGGATCGGCGGCCAGCGCCTCGTAGCGCTGGCGCAGCGCCCGCGGCTCGGCCAGCGTCTGGCCGACGGCGTCGAACACGGTGGCGTCGGCGTCGAACTGCGGCTCCTGCGGTACATAGTGCACGCGCAGGCCCTGCTGCAGTTGCAACGTGCCGTCGTCCAGGCGCTCCAGCCCGGCCAGCACCTTCAACAGCGACGACTTGCCACTGCCGTTGCGCCCGATCAACGCCACCCGCTCGCCGGGTTCCAGGGCAAAGGCGGTGTGGTCGAGCAGCGCCCAGTGGCCGTAGGCGAGCTGTGCGTTCAGGAGATTGAGCAGGGCCATGATCCCGATTGTCGCGGGCGCGGTGCAACGCCCGGCGCAGCCGCCCCGGAACGCGCCGTCAGGTGCGCGCCGTCAGGTGCGCGTCGTCAAGCCAACCGCCTGCTGCAGCGCGTCGATGTACATGGCGGCGACGTCGAAGCCGGTCTGTTGGGTGATTTCCTGAAAGCAGGTGGGGCTGGTGACGTTGATCTCGGTGAGGCAGGAGCCGATCACGTCCAGGCCCACCAGCAGCAGGCCGCGCGCGGCCAGCACCGGACCGAGCGCACTGGCGATTTCGCGGTCGCGGTCGCTGAGGGGCTGGGCCACACCCTTGCCGCCGGCGGCGAGGTTGCCGCGGATCTCGCTGCCCTGCGGGATGCGGGCCAGCGCGTAGGGCACCGGGGCGCCACCGATCAGCAGCACGCGCTTGTCGCCGTGGACGATTTCGGGCAGGTAGCGCTGCACCATCAGCGTGCGTGCGCCCTGCTGGTTGAGTGTCTCGATGATGGAGCCCAGGTTCAGGCCATCGGCGCCGACGCGGAAGATGCCCATGCCGCCCATGCCGTCCAGCGGCTTGAGGATGATGTCGCGGTGCTCGGCATGGAAGGCGCGCACCGCAGCGTCGCTGCGCGTGACCAGCGTGGGCGCGATGTACTGCGGGAACTCCAGGATCGCCAGCTTCTCGGGATGGTCGCGCAGCGCGGCCGGCGCGTTGAATACCCGCGCGCCCTCGCGCTCGGCCTGGCCCAGCAAGTGTGTGGCGTAGAAGTACTCGCTGTCGAACGGCGGGTCCTTGCGCATCAGCACCGCATCGGCATCGGCCAGTGCGAGCTCGCCCTGGGCGGCCACCTCGAACCAACGCTCGGCATCGCCCGTGAGGCTGATGCCGCGGGCGGCGCGGGCCACCACGCGGGCGTCGCGCCGCCACACCAGGTCGGCCGGCTCGCAGGCCCAGAGCTGATGGCCGCGCCGCGCCGCCTCGCGCATCATCGCGTAGGTGGTGTCCTTGTAGGTCTTGAACGACTCGAGCGGGTCGGCGACGAAGAGAAGGTCCAAGGCGCGGCTCATGGTGGGATCGCCTGCGGCGCAGGCGGGTCACCACTGTGGCACAAACCGGCGGCGGACGGACCCGCCGGCTTGGGCCTCGGCCCTCGGCCCTCGGCCCGAGCGGGCCTTCCGCTACGGCTTCGCCGCGCTGGCCACCTGGCGGCTGGCGCCGCGCCACTCGGGCAGGCCGCCGCGGAACCAGTGCACCTGCGTGTGGCCGGCCTTCACGGCCGCGAGGCTCGCCTTGTAGCTCTTCCAGCACTCGGCGCCGTTGCACGCGAAGATGGTGGGCTTGGACTTGTCGAGCTTGTTCAGGCCGGAGAAGTCGTCCTTCGATCCATCGAAGGCGACATCCTTCAGGCTCTTCTCGTGATACGGAACCCACACCGCCTTGGGAACGTGGCGCGCGTTGTATTCCTTCTCGCTGCGCGTGTCGACCATCACCGCGCCCTGGGCCACGAGTTGTCGCACCTCGGGCGCAGTCACGATGGTGGCACCGGGCAGCAAGGTTGGCGTGAAGTGCCCCAGTTCGGCCACCGTGCGGTATTGCGTGAGGTCGGCTCGCAACGCGACCGGCTTCAGTCCGGAATTGCCACCGGGCGTGTTGAACCAGCGGGCCATGCGCTCGCGTACCGGCTGGGGCAGGCTCTTCTTGACGACCACGGACAGGCCGCCCGGCACTGGCGAAGACGTGGCCAGCAGTGTGCCTGCCTTGGGGTTGTCCTTGGACCAGGCCAACCACTCGCTGTGTCGCACCACGGTGGCGTCGCTCATGCCCAGACCCAGGGCCACCAGCCCCGCGGCGGGATAGCGGGCATGCTCGACCTTCATGTCGCGCATCGACAACCCGGCGGCGTTGAGCAGGCCCCGCGCCATGTAGGTGTAGATGGAGTCCTGCTGCGGCAGGTACAGGTTTCGGCCCTTGAGGACGGACACCGAGCCCATGCCGGAGCGGGCCACCAGGACGAACTGCTCCTGTTCATCGGTGGAGCCCACGAGCTCGAAGCCACGCGACAGCGCCGAGGCTGCCACCTGGGGCGGCGCGATGTAGACATCGTGCTCGCCGGTGCGGGTGGCCCGCATGACATCGGTGAGGTCCTCGCTGTAGACGACGTTGACGGCTTCACCGGTGGCGCGCTCCAGTTGTGACCCGACGGCCTCGCGCGACACCCGCAGGGCATCTCGCTTGGACGTGGGTTCACCCGCAATCACGGTGATGATGCCGGCCTGGGCAGCGGCGCTGGCGAGCCAAGCGGCGCAAGCGATGACCCGGATGACGATGCGTGTGCAGTTCATGGTGCGTGCTTCCAAACCAGTTGGGCGGCCAGGCGCGGCCGTACGCGGTACTGCCACGCGGGGGGCGGCGCGAGCTCCCCACGTGTCCGATTTTCGGTAGCGTCAAGGCCATGATTGAGGAAGAACCTGTACGAGTGTGTAAGCAGTGATTTCCAGCACTGTGTTGTCCAGGCTGTTACATCTACCATAGCGCGCCAGACGGGTGGCCGTGTTCGGCCCACGCGTCTGCTGGCCATGCATACCGAGCCTTACGCCGGTGCGCCGATCGGGGCTGCATGAGCCCAACCCTCAACGATCTACCTGGAGTCGATGTCATGCGCGTGCCTCATCCGTCCTTACCCCGTCGCCTGGTGCTCAAGGGCACGGCTGGTGCCCTGGCTGCCGCTGGCCTGGGCAGTTGGACCACCGGCGCGGTGGCGCAGGCCGCCGCTGCGGCCAAGCCGTTGCCGCCTTACGCCGCCTGGAAGGATGCGCGCAGCATGATCGTCCACAGTTCCAGCACGGTCGAGACCCGGCGGGGAACGTTCGGGCTGGGCGTGGTGACACCCGCCGACCGGCTGTACATCCGCAACAACCTGCCGGCGCCGGACGCGTCCGTGGTGGCCGACCCCGACGCCTGGCGCGTCGAGATCACTGGTGTTGCCTCGCCCATGACACTGAGTGTGGGTCAGCTCAAGTCGCTGGGCGTCGAGACAGTGGCTGCGGTGCTGCAATGCTCGGGCAACGGGCGCGGCTTCTTCCCGAGCAAGCCCAGCGGAACGCCCTGGAAAGTGGGTGCGGCCGGCTGCGTCGTCTGGACCGGCGTGCCGGTGCGCACCGTGGTCGCGGCACTGGGCGGGCTGGCATCGGGCGCGCGCTACATGACAGGCACCGGCGGCGAGAAGCTGCCCGAGGGCGTCGATCCCAAGTCGGTAGTGGTCGAGCGATCGTTGCCGCTCGCGGCGCTGGACGATGCCCTGCTGGCATGGGAAATGAACGGCCATCCGCTGTCGTTGGCCCATGGCGGGCCGCTGCGGCTGGTGGTGCCAGGGTATTCCGGGGTCAATAACATTAAATACGTGCGTCAGCTTGCGTTCGGTGATGCCGAGTCCCAGGCGCGGATCATGGCGCGTGGCTACCGCATCACGCCGCCGGGCAGCAAGTCAGATCCATCTCAACCCTCGGTGCTGGCGATGGAGGTGAAGTCCTGGATCGAGTCGCCCCTGGGCGAGCCTGGACCGGTGCAGCGTGGCACCACGCAGATCACCGGCCTGGCCTTCGGCGGCCTGCATGCGGTCGAGCGCGTCGAGGTGTCGATCGATGGTGGCCAGAGCTGGCGCGAGGCCCGCTTCATCGGTCCCAACCTGGGCCGCTACGCATGGCGACAGTTCGTGCTGCAGGTCGATCTGCAACCCGGCACCTACACGCTGGCCAGCCGGGCCACCGATGCCCGCGGCCAGACGCAACCGCAACACCGTACCGAGAACACTGGCGGCTACAACAACAACAGCTGGACCGACCATGCCGTGAAGGTGGTCGTGGCGTGAGTGTTGCGGTCGCCGCGCGCGCTGGCGCCGGCAACACGGTGCGATGGGTGCTGAGCGTTTGCCTGTGGGCAGCGGCCCCAGGCTTGGCGTGGCCGCAGGCAGCGCCACCCGCAACGGCCATGCTCGAGCTGGGGCGTGAGGTGTTCCTGCGAAAGGCGGTGCCGGCCTGTGCGGTCTGCCACACGCTCGAGGCCGCCGCAGCGAGCGGCGCCGTGGGCCCGGTACTTGACGAGCTGCGGCCTGACGCGCAGCGTGTGGCCAAGGCCGTGCGCAACGGTCTCGGGGCGATGCCCCCATTCCAGGGCGCGCTCAGCGACGCCGAGATCGAGGCTGTGGCGGCCTACGTGGCC
>JABWBN010000286.1 GCA_013360485.1 Burkholderiaceae bacterium
CGGGCCGACGCCACCAGCGGCTGCGCAGCAACAGCAGCCGGTAGCGGCGCGACGGATGGTGGCGGTAGCGGTGCTCGATCCACGCGGCATCGCGCACGCCCAGGACACGCGCGCCGGCGGACACCCGCATGGCCGACCACAGCTCGTCCACGATCGCGCGCTGGCCAGGATCGAGCGCCCCCTCGCTGCCCCAGTCGTCGACCCTGGCGGCGGCAGTGCGGTGGGCTTCGGGGGTGCCGCACAGCGTCGACTCCAGCCGCACCATCTGATCCACCTCGCGATACAAGCCCAGCTTCTCGGCCACGCGAAAGGCGCGCGTGGTCGGGAAGCCAAAGCCCACCGCGTGCGGGGCGCCCCATCCGATCTGCTGCTCCAGGAACGTGGCGGTGATGGCCAGCAGCGGGCCGCTGCCGTTGAGCGAGGCGCGCGCCTTCGGAGCCACCATCACGTCGCAGACCTGGCACGCCAGGAGGTCCTGCCCGGCCGCATGCACGCGGCGCGTCATGCCGCCGAAGTGCGCCACCAGTTCGCCGTCGCGTTGCAGGCCCACGGCGTGACCGCGACCATCGCCGTACTTCCAGCGCCACTCGTCGGCGGACATGGCGTGTCCGAACACACGGGCAAACAGCTCGCGCATGGCATCGGCACGCGCGGCATCCAGCGCCACCGGACGTGCCGCCGCCGGGCCTGGCCGCGTGTAGCGCAGCAGCGCATAGCCGTAGACACCCTGCCGATACAGCGCCTGGCTGCGCAGCAGCGCGGCGTCCAGGCCATCCAGCGCCGCGGCGTCCAACCCAAGCTCACGCATGAGCGCGTCGCGCTCGCTGCGCGTGGTGCGCAACAGGTAATCGAGGGTCGGCTGCACGGCCTGCGACAGATCGATGTGCTGCTCGAGCTGCCACCCGAAACGTGCGGCCAGGGCCTGGAAGTGCGCGAGGTGATGCAAGCCGGTGTGGCCGGGCTCGTCGCGCTTGAGCGCAAACTCGTCCATCACCACCAGCGTTGCTGGCCCTGCCGCAAGCAGACGCTCGGCGGCCTCGAACAACGCCAGAGGCGCGATGTACTGAGCGCTCTCCTGGAACAGCAGCGCGTGCCACTGGCCGGCATGGTCGGCGTAGTCCTCCAGTCGCGAGCAGGTCAACGGCAGGGCCGTCCCGTGCCGTGCGTGCGCGGCGTCGATCTGGGCCGGCTCGGGCGTGATGCCATGGGCGTCGTAGCCGGCTGCGCGCAAGCGGGCCAACGTGGTGCCCAGGCCGATGCCGACTTCGAGCAGGCGGCACGGCGGCGGCAGCGCCTGCCACAGCAGTTCGCTGGCGCGCTCCTGGGCGCGGCGCACATCGTTCTGGCCGGGCTCGAACACCGCGAAATGCAGATAGTCGGCCTGGCCCTCCACCTGCTGCAGCAGGTGGGCATAGACGTTCAGCGGGAACGAAAACGCGCGCATCGCGGCGTCCCACCCGGTTTCGGCAGCGCGCTTCACGATGGCCTGTGCACCGTTGCAGCCACGCCCGCGCCGGCATCGGCCGGCAGGCGCCACTGGTGGGGCAGCGCCACCAGGCCCTGCCGGACATCGGCCTGCACCACCTCGAAGGCCAGGGCGTGGTGCGCCGCCGCATACAAATTGATCGCCCGGTCGCACAGCACGAACACCGACACGGTGTAGCGGCCCTTGAGCAGGGGCAGCGCCGGGAAGTCGATGGCCATGGCCACGCTGCCGTCGGGCTGCCGCGGCAGGGCGAAATGGTCGAGAAAGCTGCCGGCGCTGGTGAGTTCGCGGCCGTCGTCGGTGTAGATCACCACGCCCAGCGTCGGGCATGGAATGGTGGGGTCGGTCTGCAGCTGCACCTGCACGGTGAGCGCGTCGATGCCGCTGCGCAGCGCGGTGCCGTGCGGCGACGGCGCGATGCGCACGTCGACGATGCGCGCCGCGGACGATTCGCTGCGCGAGGGCTGCACGGGCGTTGCCTCGCCGCTGCCGTCACCGTTGCGCGACAACCAGGCGCCGTACTCCACCACCGCCTGGTGCGATGGCCCGTCGTAGCGCAGATCGCCTTCGTGCAACCAAAGTGCGCGGCCGCACAGCTGCTCCACCTGGAACAGCGAGTGCGAGCAGAACAGGATGGTGGCGCCACGCTCCTTGAGCGCCATGATGCGCTCGAACGACTTGCGCGCGAACACGCCGTCGCCCACCGACAGCGCCTCGTCGATCACCAGGATGTCAGGCTCGACGCTGGTGGCCATCGAGAACGCCAGGCGCACGAACATGCCGCTGGAGTAGCTGCGCACCGGCTGGTCGATGTACTCGCCGATGCCGGCGAACTCGATGATCTGCGGCAGGCGCTGCTCCACCTGCGCCGCGGTGAGGCCGAGCAACGGTCCGTTCAGGCGCACGTTCTCGCGGCCCGTGAGCTCGGGGTTGAAGCCCGCGCCCAACTCGAGCAGCGCGGCCACCCGGCCGTGCACACGGCACTGCCCGCGCGTGGGCTGCAGCACGCCGCAGATCAGTTGCAGCAATGTGGACTTGCCGGCGCCATTGCGGCCGATCACACCCACGGACTCGCCCCGCCGCACCTGCAGGTTCACCTCGCGCAGCGCGTGGTGCAGGTGCCCGCTGGCGCGGCGGCCCAGCAACTGATCGGCCAGCCGGCGCAGCGGGCGCGACTCCAGCGAGTAGCTCTTGGCCACTCCCTGCAGGTCGATCACGACGTCGTGCGCGGTCATGGTCTCAGACCAGATCGGCAAAGCCGGGGCGCAGGCGCGCGAACATCCAGCGCGCGACCAGCAGCAGCAACAGCACCGCGGCCAAAGGCACCACGGCGTCGGCCCAGGCATAGGCGTCGCCGAACCAGGCCGCACGGGCCAGTTCGATCGGGGCCGACAGCGGGTTCAGTGCGAGCAGCACGCGCAGCGGCTCGGGGGCGGCCCGGCTGGCATAGAACACCGGCGACAGGAACAGCAGGCCCGAGGTGACCAGCGGCACGATGTGCTGCAGGTCGCGCAGGTAGCAGCCCAGCGCAGCCAGCGCGAGCGCCAGCGCCAGTTGCAGCGCCAGCATCCAGCCCCACGCGGGCAGCAGCAGCAGCCAGCTCCATTGCGCGCCGGACCCCGTGGCCAGCAGCCAGGCACCCAGCACCAGCATCTGCAGCGCGGTGTGCACCGCCACCTGCATCACCAGCGCCACGCACAGCAACTCGAGCGGGAACACCACCCGCTTGACGAGGTTGGCGTTGTCCTGGATGAGCCGGGTGGCGCGCGTGGCCACCTCGGCCACGGCGCTGAAGACGATGAGCCCCGCGAACAGCCGCGCCGCGAAATCCAGCCCCGCATTCGGGCCGGCGGCCTGCCCTGCCCAGCGGGCCTGGAACACGCCCTGGAACACCAGCGCATAGATGGCCACCATGGCCAGCGGCGCCAGCAACGCCCAGGCGAGCCCGCCCACGCTGCCCCGGTAGCGCGCCATCAGGTCGCGCTTGGCCAGGGGCCAGGCCAGCCGCAGGGGGTCGGTCAGGCGGTGCACGTCAGCGGGTTTGCGATATGGCGGTGATGCGGATTTCGTTGACGGGGACGTTGGTCAGGGTGAGCGGCGGGCTCGATCCATTGACCAGCAGCGAGGTCGTCACCACCGCGCCGATCGAATCGGCCGCGTCCATGCCCGACACCACGGTGCCGAACACGGCGTAACCCGGGTTCGACGCGTCCACGTAATCGAAGTCGGCATTGTCGGCCAGATTGATGTAGAACTGCGTGGTGGCGGAGTTCAACTCCGTCGTGCGGGCCATGCCCACCGTGCCGCGCAGGTTCTTCAGCCCGTTGTTCGACTCCAGCTCGATCGGCGCGAGCGTGGCTGCCTTGGGCGTCAGCCCCGATGTGTAGCCGCCGGCCTGGATCAGCACGCCCGGCTCGGCGCGGTGGAACAGCGTGTTGCGGTGGAACGGTGTCGTCTGGTTCACATAGGCCAGGAAGTTGTCCACCGTCTTGGGTGCGCGCACCGGGTCGAGCTCGATCACGAGGGTCCCGGTCACCGATGAGGCGACCTGCGACGCGGTGATCGTGACCTGCGGCAGCGGAACGTTCAAGCGCAGCGTGGCGATCTCCTTGCCCTCGCCATTGCGCACGCGGGGCTGGAACGAGCCCAGCGTGGTGACCTTGCAGGTGAATGTCTGGCTGCTGTCGGTGGCGCCGCTCGAGGCCGTCATCGCACCGCATCCCGGTTCGGCGCTCACGGTGATGCCGCCGTTCAGGCCGTTGCCCAGGACCACCACGCTCACGGTCTTGGCGTAGGCCACGTTGGTGGCCGACATCGTGGTGACGACCGGGGGGTCGCCGGTGCCACCGCCGCACGATGCCAGCAGCGCAACAACGGGCAGTACCAGCAGACGGCGTGCCGCCGGCAGGAGACGTTCGAGGCAAGGCGTAGGGCTCATGGCTGACGGGCCGCCGGAACAGCGGCGGCATTCGGTGTGGACAGCGCAGCCGTGGCTGCAGTTGCGACCCCGGCGCTGGCCGCTGCCGTGGCGCCCGTGGTCGCCGTCGCCGGCGCGGTT
>JABWBN010000287.1 GCA_013360485.1 Burkholderiaceae bacterium
GGGCAAGCTCGGCATGGTGCCGATCGATGTGGCTGGCCAGTCGGGCCTCGACGGTATCGAGTTGCTCGCGGATGGCCTTGATGAGCGTCTCGATGCTGGGGCGAGCTGCCTTGTGGCTGATGGCCAGGCGCTGGCGTTCGGCCACCAGCATCGTCACCAGTTGCCGACGCCGGGCCATCGGCGCATGCAACGCCTGCTGCTCGGCGGTGGGCAGCACCGTGACGAACTTGTCCCGCTCGGGGTGCCGCGCCAGCATCTGGGCCAGTGCCGCCAAGGCGCGCGCGTCGATGCGGTCGGTCTTGGCCAGATACCCCATGGCGCGAGCAAAATCGCGCGCCTGGCGCGGATTGACCACTGCCACAGCGAACCCGGCCGCCTGCAGCGCACAGGCCAGATCCCGCTCGAGGCCACCGGAGGCCTCCATCGCGATCAGTTCGACCGTCTGCCCGGCCAAGGCCGTGATCAGCGCTTATTCTCGAAGGTCAGCAGACCCTGGCGGATGGCGTACAGCGGGATGGCGTTGACCAGGTCGCGCAGGGTGACGCCCGGCTGCATCTGGCCCTTGAAGCGCACCAGCACCGACTCCGGCATGTCGAGCAGCATGACGCCGGTCGCCGCGGCGAAGGCCACCAGGCCGGAGCCGGCCGGGAAGGAGATGCCGATCGGGAAGCGGGTGTGGCTCTCGCCGCCGGTGCCGACGGTGTCGACACTCCCCGACCAGAGTCGCTCAAACGAGGAAGCGCCGCGCCAGCAGGGTCCAGTAGGCCGCGCCGATGGCGAGGTTGTCGTCATTGAAGTCGTAGCCCGGGTTATGCACCATGCACGCCCCCGCGCTGTCGCCGTCGCCGTTGCCGATCAGCAGGTAGCTGCCGGGGCAGCGTTCGAGCATAAACGCGAAGTCCTCGCTGCCGGTGAGCGCCGGCCCCTGGGCGACGACCTTGTCCGCGCCCACCAGCTCCACGCCGACCTGGCGGGCGAGTTCGGTCTCCGGCCCGGTGTTCACAAGCACCGCGTAGCCGCGCTGGTAGTCGACCTCGGCCGTGAGCTCGAAGCTCTGCGCATGGGCATGGGCGAGGTTCACGATGCGCTGCTTGAGCCGTTTGCGCACTGCGGAATCGAGCGTGCGCACGCTGAGCTCAAGCTCGGCGCTCTGCGGGATCACGTTGTTGGCGTGACCGGCCTGCAGCACGCCCACGGTCACCACGGCGGTCTGCTGCGGATCCACGTTACGCGACACCACCGTCTGCAGCGCCATCACCAAGCTGGCGGCGGCCACCACCGGGTCGGCCGCCTTGTGCGGCACCCCGCCGTGACCACCGCGGCCATGCAACACGATGCGCACCTTGTCGGAAGAAGCCATCATCGCCCCATCGCGGAACAGCAGCTGCCCCTGCGGATGACCGGGCATGTTGTGCATCGCGAAGATCGCGTCGCAAGGGTACTTGTCGAACAGGCCATCCTCGAGCATGCGCACTGCGCCGCTGTGGCAGGTGCCGAACTCCTCGGCGGGCTGGAAGATCAGGTTCAGCGTGCCCGACCAGTCGTCCGACGCCGCCAGCGCCTTCGCCGCGCACATCAGCATCGCGGTGTGACCGTCGTGGCCGCAGGCGTGCATCACGCCGTGCCTGCAGCTCGCATACGGCAGCCCGGTCTCTTCCAGCACCGGGAGCGCGTCCATGTCGGCCCGCAGGCCGAGCCGGCGCGTACCCTCGCCGCGGCGCAGCTGCGCGACCAGGCCAGTGCCGCCTAAGCCGCGCTCCACGCGGTAGCCCCAGGACTCCAGGCGCTCGGCGACGAGCGCGCTAGTGCGGTGCTCCTCGAAGGGCAGTTCGGGATGACGATGGATGTCGCGCCGGAAGGCGATGAACTCGTCGGCGTGGGCGCGGACGGCGTGCAGGGCGTCGTGGAGGGGCATCGGACTGGGGGCTTGGTGGAGGTTGAAGTCGCGAGGAGCCGCTCCCCCACAGGGGGAAACGGTCCCTCGCCCATCCGGCGTCAGCGCTGCAGCACCCGGCCGCAGCCGGTCTCGCGCATCTTCAGGATCGCGACCAGCGTGATCAGGCTGGTGACGACCACGTACAGCGCGGGCGCGGCCGGATTCCCGGTGGCGGCGATCAGCCAGGTGATGACGAACTGCGTGGTGCCGCCGAACACGGTCACACCCACCGCGTAGGCGATCGACAGACCCAGGGCACGCACATGGCTGGGAAAATGCTCGGGAATCGTCACCAAGGACGCCGAGCCGGTCATCGCGGTCAGCAGCGCGAGCAGGCTAGTGACGCAGGCCAGTGTAAAGAAGCTGGTGTATTCGATGAGCAACAGGAAAGCCGGATAGGTCAGAACCAGTAAGGCCACTCGCGGCCACAGTAACACCGGCTTGCGCCCGTAGCGGTCCGACAGCCAGCCGCCGAGCAGCGCGCCCGCCCAGGTCGCCAGGCCGAACAGGATGGTCGAGGTCATGCCGATCACCGGCGACAGCTTCAGCGTCGTGATCGCGTAGGTCGTCATGTAGATCGCCACGTAGGTCGACACCGTCGTGCCCATCACCATCATCACCGCCAGCCCGATGATGCGGGCGTGGTCGCGGATCCGCGGCGCGGGCAGCTTCTCCGAACCCGCCCCGGGCGCCGATTGCGCGCCGTGGCCATGGTCCAGCGTCTCGGGCATGTGGCGGCGCAGGAAGATGGCGATCGGGATCAGCAGCAGGCCGAGCACGAAGGGCACGCGCCAGCCCCAGGCCTGCATGTCCTCGGGGCTCAGGTTCAGCGTCAGCGCAACGCCAACGATGCCCGCCATCAGCGAAGCCACTCCCTGGCTGGCGAGCTGCCAGCTACCGTACAGCCCACGCTTGCCCGGCGGGGCGATCTCGATCAGGTAGGACGTCGCCGGCCCTACTTCGCCGCCCAGGGCCAGCCCCTGGACCAGGCGGCACAGCACCACGATGATCGGCGCGGCGATGCCGATGCTCTCGTATGAAGGCGTCAGCGCCAGGCCCATGGTGCCCGCGGTGATCAGGCCGATGGTCAGCAGCATCGCCGGCTTGCGCCCAGCGCGGTCGGCGAAGGCGCCGATCAGCACGCCGCCAAGCGGGCGCGTCACGAAGCCCACCCCGAACACCGCCACCGACAGCAGCAGGCTAGTCAACGGCGAATTAGACGGGAAGAAGGTCTTGCCGATATACACGGCAAAGAACGCATAAGTGGTGAAATCGTAGAACTCGATCGCGTTGCCCGCGACCGTCGCCCCCACGATGCCCGGCGGCACCCGCCGGGCGTTTTCCGTCTGCCGGCCTTCGCCCGCTGCCCCGGCCTCGCCGAGGGTCGCCGCGCTCGCGGCCTGAACGTTGCTGCTCATGGATGGAGGTCTCCGCGTCTCGTTATGTGTCGTTTGGTGTAACGCGTGGATGATAGGCAGGCACCAGACATGCGTCCAATGCATCATCAGAATAGTTTATATTCCTAAAAGTCATTCATCAGGATCGCCACGCGATGAACCTGCGCCACCTCGAACACCTGCTGGCCGTGATCGACACCGGCTCCTTCAGCCGCGCCGCCGAACAGCACCACATCACCCAGTCGGCACTCAGTCGCAGCATCCAGGCGCTGGAAGACGAACTCGGCCTACGTCTGCTCGACCGCCTCGGCAAGCGCAACGAACTTACCCCCTTCGGCCACGTCGTCGCCGAGCGTGCCCGTCGCATGCTGCTCGACGCCGCCGAGCTGCGCCGCAGCGCGCAGTTCTTGCGCCAGGGCAACATCGGCGCCATCCGCGTTGGGCTCGGCTCCGGGCCCGCCGCCATGCTGATGACGCCCTTCCTGCGCTACATGGCGCGCGAGCACCCCGGCATTGAGGTCGACCTCTTCCCCGGCGCCACCGAGCTGCAGCTCACCCAGCTGCGTGAGCGTCTCTTCGACGCGCTTGTCATCGAGATGCGCCGTATCACCCCCGCCCCAGACCTCGTCATCGAACCGCTCATCGCCATGCGCACTGGCTTCATCTGCCGCGCCGGCCATCCCTTGCTCGCCCTCGGTGGCGAACCGGCGTCCGCCGCCCTGCCCTTCGCCGCATTGCGCCACTACCCGCTCGCCTCCACCCCCCTCAGCCCCGAAGCCGCGCGCATCCTGGTCGACCTCTACGGCCCCAACGCCGACCCGCAGACCGCCGTCAGCGTGCGCTGCGACGACATCACCAGCCTCATCGACACCGTGCGCGCCACCGACGCCGTCTTCATCGGTATCGTCGCCGCCGCCCGCGCCGGCATCGCCGCCGGCCAGCTCGCCGAACTCCCCGTCTCCCCGCCGCTCACCGCCGGCGCCCGCTTCGCCTTCGTCACCCTCGCCGGCCGCACCGAAGCCCCCTCGATGGCCATCTTCCGGCGCTTCGCGGAGGAACATCTGCGAGATTGAGCAACTGTCTTTCGAGTCAAGCGAGATGAATCGAATCGTTCCAAGAGGCGCCGGATCGGACCATCGCGTTGAGGATGGTCAGCAGCTTGCGCATGCAGGCGACGATGGCGACCTTCTTGGGCTTTCC
>JABWBN010000288.1 GCA_013360485.1 Burkholderiaceae bacterium
CCGGGTGGCTTCGGCCGCCACCGCCGGTGCAGGCTGAGGCGCTACGGCTGCGGCTGGCCGCTGAGCAGCGGTAGCAGGCCGCGCGCTGGTGGCCTGCGCGGCCACAGGAACCACCGCCGACGTGCTCGCGGGATCAGGCAAGTCGGTCGCTCGTGGCCGGGTCTTTACCTGACTGGCCTGGATGATCATGCGCAAGGGATTGGACGCATCTCGCTTGGCGCGATCCATGCGCTCTATCGACTTGACCGCAGCGCCTACCGCGTCGTCGGCCGCCACAGCCGGCAGGCAGATGCCCCACACACAAGCGATAGCCAGTACAACCTTTTTCAACGCGAACCTCCAACGGGTGCCCGACGTGTTTCGCAAGACGCTCGTGGCTGTCTGCGAATCCGAACGGAATTCTACGAACCGCAACCGCCCAGCCACTACTGGTCAGCCCGGATACCGACCGCTGCCGTTGTGAAGTTGTAAGCAGATCTTGCGAGTAACAGCCGGTTACGTGCAGTCATGCACACTCCGGCGGCCCCGCGGGCATCAGGCGCAGATCTGCTGCCAGACCTTGTCCAGCCGCTTGACGCTCACCGGCTGCGGCGTTCGAAGTTCTTGTGCAAAGGCGCTCACCCGCAGTTCTTCAAGCAACCAGCGGTACTCCTCCATCCGGGTGTCGCCGCGTCCCCGCAGGTCGGCCAACCTGCGGTGGTAGCGTTGTTCCAGCGGCCGCAGTTCGGCCATGCGTTGCGCATCGCGTACCGGGTCGGCGCGCACCTTGTCCAGTCGCAACGCCATGGCCTTCAGGTAACGCGGGAACTGCTGAAGCTGCGCCCACGGCGACTGCACGATGAAGCGCTTGGGACACAGCCGCTGCAACTGGGCCTGGATATCTTCGGCCACCTCCTTGGGCGGGCGACTGTCCTTGAGCTTGCGAGTGACTGCGTTGTGCTCCTGCAGCACCTGGGCGACCAGAAGCGCGACTTCCTGCGCAATGAGCATGAGCCGGCCACGTCCCTGCTCGAGCCGCGCGATGAACGCAGCTTCGTCGGTCGGCAATGGTTCAGCCAGAAACGCCCGGTCGAGCGCGACGTCGACGATTTGCGTGCGCAGCTCGTCGGCCGTGCCCAACGACATGTAGGCCACCGCCATCTTCTGAAGGTCCGGAACGTGGCGCTCCAGGTACTTGAGCGGCTCCTTCATGGCCAGCGCCACCAGGCGGCGCATGCCCTCGAGGTGTCGGCGAGCCGCCGCATCCGGTTCGTCGAAGACCTCGATATCGACATGGGTGCCCTTGTCGACCAGGGCCGGGAAGCCCACCAGCACCTGCGCGCCCTTGCGGATTTCCATCAACTCAGGCAGTTCACCGAACGTCCAGGCGGTATAGGCCGGTGCGACCTGCGCAGCGGTCGACCCAGCGGGCGCAGTACGTCCGGCAGGTGCGCCCGAAGAAGCAGGGCTCGCCGCGCTGGCAACCTTCGCAGTTGCAGGCTGCGCACGCGGTGCCGCCGGAGCATCCGCAGCGTCACCCCCCGGTAGCTTCAACCTGGCCAACGCCTGGAATGCCGTGCGGGCCAGGCCACCCAGCTCGGCCTTCAGCGCCGCAGCGTTGCGCCCCATGCCGAGCTGGCGCCCATGCTCGTCGACGATGCGCAGGTTCATGAAGTGGTGCGGCGCCAGCATGTCGAGCTTGAAATCGGCGCGCTGCACCGGCAACTGCGTGCGCTCTCTCACCGCCTGCAGCAGTGCGTCGACCAGTCCGCCTTCTCCGAAGGACACGCGCTCGATGAAGGCCGCGGCGAACTCGGGCAGTGGCACCAGCCGGGCGCGCGGCTTCTGGTGCAGGCTCTTGAGCAGCGCCGTCACCTTCGCCGCCAGCATGCCGGGCACGAGCCACTCGCAACGCTCTTCGCTGAGTTGATTGAGCGCATACACAGGCACCGTCACCGTCAACCCATCGCGCGGGTCACCTGGCTCATGCAAGTACGCAGCGCCGCAGTCCACCCCACCCAGACGGATCGTGCGCGGGAACGACGCCGTCGTGACTCCTGCGGCCTCATGCCGCATCAACTCGTCGCGGCTCAGGTGCAGCAGTTTCGGCTGGCTGCGACTGGCGTCGCGGTACCAGCGCTCGAAGCTGGCGCCCGAGCACACCTGCTGCGGCACGTGGCGATCGTAGTAGGCATAGATGAGCTCGTCGTCGACCAACACATCCTGTCGGCGCGCCTTGTGCTCGAGCTCCTGCACCTGCGCCATCAGCTTGGCGTTGTGTGCCAGGAAAGGCAGCCGGGTTTCCCACCGCCCGTCGATCAGCGCAGAGCGTATGAAGATCTCGCGCGCCGCGGCTGGATCGACGCGACCGTAGTTCACCCTTCGCTGGTTGTAGACCACCAGCCCGTAAAGCGTGGCGCGCTCCAGGGCGACGACCTCGGCAGGCTTCTTTTCCCAGTGCGGATCGAGCAGCTGCTTTTTCAGCAGGTGCCCGGCGACATCGGGTATCCACCGCGGATCGATCTGCGCCAGGCCACGCCCGTACAAGCGCGTGGTCTCGACGAGTTCGGCAGCCACCAGCCAACGCCCGGGCTTCTTCGACAGATGCGCGCCCGGGTGGCGCCAGAACTTGATGCCGCGGGCGCCGAGGTACCACTCCTGCTCGTCGTTCTTGCAACCGATGTTGCCCAGCAGTCCCGCCAGCATGGCCTGGTGCACCTGCTCATAGGTCGCAGGACTGGCGTTCAAGCGCCATCCATGCTCGGCCACGACGGTGTGCAGTTGCGAATGGATATCGCGCCACTCGCGCACCCGGCGCGGGCTGATGAAGTGCTCGCGCAGGGTCTGTTCCTGGCGGCGATGGCTGAGCTTGTGCGGGTTGCGAGCGTCTGCGCCCGTCGCGGCAGGCGCGTGCCCGCGCAACCCTTCCAGCCAGTTCCACAGCTTCAGGTAACCGTTGAACTCGGAGCGCTCGTCGTCGAACGGCCGGTGCTTGTCGTCGGCCGCCTGCGCCTGCTCGAGCGGTCGGTCGCGCACGTCCTGGCCGCTCAGCGCGGATGCGATCACCAGCACTTCGGCCAGGCAGTGCCGGTCGCGCGCCTCGAGGATCATGCGGCCCACCCGCGGGTCCAGCGGCAGACGGGCCAGTTCCTGCCCGATGGGCGTGAGCTCGTTGTCGTCGTCCACGGCGTTGAGCTCGCCCAACAGCGCGTAGCCGTCGGCGATGGCCTTCGCACGCGGCGGCTCGAGGAACGGGAACTGCTCCACGCTACCCAGGTGCAGGCTCTTCATGCGCAGGATCACGCCCGCGAGCGACGAACGCAGGATTTCCGGGTCGGTGAACCGGGTGCGGCCGGCGTAATCCGCTTCGTCGAACAGGCGGATGCAGATGCCATTGGCCACGCGCCCGCATCGCCCGGCGCGCTGGTCAGCGGCCGCCTGGCTGATGGGCTCGACCTGCAACTGCTCGACCTTGTTGCGGTAGCTGTAGCGCTTGACCCGTGCAAGGCCGGTATCGATGACGTAGCGGATGCCGGGCACCGTGAGCGAGGTCTCGGCCACATTGGTGGCGAGCACGATGCGCCGGCCATTGCCACCATGGAAGACGCGGTCCTGCTCGGCCTGCGACAGGCGGGCGTACAGCGGCAGGACTTCGGCCGGCGGCCCGCGGTGCTGCTGGGCCAGATGCTGGTGCAGGTGATCGGCCGCCTCGCGGATCTCGCGCTCGCCCGGCAGGAACACGAGGACATCGCCCGGGCCAGAACGCCACAGTTCGTCCACCGCATCGGCGATGGCGTCGTTGAGGTCGGACTCGCCACGGCGAGCACCCGGTCGGCCACTGGCGGCGGCCCCTGCGGCCGGCGCATTGGGCGCACCATCCCACTCGAACGGCCGCCAGCGCAGTTCCACCGGGAACAGGCGCCCAGAAACCTGAATGACCGGCGCGGGACCCCGAGCCGAGGCGAAATGCTGCGCGAAGCGGTCCGCATCGATGGTGGCCGATGTCACCACCACCTTGAGATCGGGGCGCCGAGGCAGCAACTGGCGCAGGTAGCCCAGCAGGAAGTCGATGTTCAGGCTGCGCTCATGCGCCTCGTCGATGATGAGCGTGTCGTAGGCCCACAGATCGGGGTCACCCTGGGTCTCGGCCAGCAGGATGCCGTCGGTCATCAGCTTGACCGACGCGCCCGGCTGCAGCCGGTCCTGGAAGCGCACCTTGAATCCGACCACCGCCCCCAGCGGCGTGGCCAGTTCCTCTGCGATGCGCCGCGCCACGCTGGACGCAGCAATCCGCCGCGGCTGGGTGTGACCGATCAGCCCGCGCCCGCCCGCACCGATGCCGCGGCCAAGCGTCAGCGCGATCTTGGGCAGTTGCGTGGTTTTGCCCGACCCGGTTTCCCCGCAGACGATGATGACCTGATGCGCCAAGAGCGCCTGCGCGATTTCCTCGCGCCGGGCAGACACGGGCAGCGACTCAGGAAAGGCGATGGCGGGCACGGGCGTGACCGGCCGTGGCGGCGGCAGCGCGCGCGGTTGTCGCGGCGGGCGAGC
>JABWBN010000289.1 GCA_013360485.1 Burkholderiaceae bacterium
CGGCGCCAGCACCGCCACCAGCGCACCCCACAGCGACACCGCCAGGCACTGGTTCAGCAGCGTGGACGACGGCGGCTGGTTGTAGGCCAGCAGCGGCGGCACCGCGCAGGCCAGGAGTGCGGCCAGCATGACCGGCCACGGCCAGCGGCGTTCATCGGCGGCCGCAGGCGCTGCCGCGCCCGCAGCCCAGGTGGGCAGCGACATGCGCTGGATTCTAGGCAGCCCAAGGCGCCCGACCGGGCGCGGGCAGTCCTGCGTCCGCGCTCGCCACTAGAACCCGTTGAACGGCGCGTAGCCGACGACGTCGCCGCTGGTGCCGTCGATCAGTGCGATCCAATCGGTCTTGCGGGCCTGCAACGGCAGGTAGCGCATTTGGTCAGCAGCTCTGCCGGAACGCTTTACGGCCGCGTCGAGTTCGCCTCGGCGATCGGCATCCACGCCTGGCAACTGGGCCAGCGGCCGGGACCGGAGCAGGGCCTCAGCGCGGGCGGTGGCGTCCCAGGGCCGCCAGTATCGCGGACGAGCGCTGAGATCGGTGCCGGAAGCGGCCATCTGGATGGCCTCCAGCTTCTCCGCTCCATCGGCCGGTCTCTCGATGCGCAGCAATCGAGGACCGTCCAGCGGCAGGTGGCGCAGGTCCTGTGGCGCATCGTCCAGCCCACCGTCCGGAATGTCCACGGCCGTTACCACGCGCAGACGGTCGACCTCGAAGACCAGCGCCACCGGGCGGGCAACGAAGATGGTGTGCATGCCAAATGCCAGCGCGGCGAGCTGCAACATCGCGATGACGGCCAGATCGCGCTGCAGCTCGCGCAGCGGCTTGCGCACCCGGTCGAACACAGCGAAGGTCAACGCGGGGCCGATGACGACGTCGACCGACGTGATCAACACGAAGAGCTCGGTGCCACCGGCGAGCACGGTGTAGGGCCACGGGTACCACAGGCCGAACACCAGGGCTGCGGCCAACGCGGCGACCCCCGCGCTGAGCAACAGGTGGATGCCTGCGGCGCGCAGACGTGATTTCAAGTCGAATGCAGCCATCGCCGGGTGTCTTTGCTCAGTCGTTGCGTGATGACGATTCTGCGGCAACCGAAACGCCAACCGGGCACCCTTGGGTGCCCGGTTGGCGGTCGATGGGGTGGGCCGGATGTCGCCGGCCCCACCTTGCCGTCGTCAAGTTATCAGGTGCGGCACTCAGCCGGAACGTACTTGGCGTTCGAAGGCGTGTTGCAGTCCCAGGTAATGCCAGTGGAGCTGCCCGTACCGACCAGATTGAACGTAACGGTCGTTCCGCTGACGCCCGTCGCAACCGTGACCCCGAGCGTTGCGCCCGTGGCAGCGTGTGTGCACGCCAGCGTCGTCATGCCGATGGTGCCAGTCGCCACGCCGAGGCAATTGTCAGCCGCGCCATTGGCGAAGTTCTCGGAAACCGTGGCCTTGGCACCGCTGGCCTGGACGATGCCTTCCGACACCTTGGCGCGGATCGTGTAGTCCTGGTACGCCGGCAGCGCGATGGCGGCCAGGATGCCGATGATCGCGACCACGATCATCAGTTCGATCAGGGTGAAACCTTGTTGGATGCTGCGCTTCATGAGAAAACTCCTGTCTGGGGTGAGGGGTGGGGGACTGTGCGAGCTTTCTTATGCAGGCCCCGTGCCAGCCCGCCTGGGGGTTCTGGGGGGGTGGCAGGCGCGAAATCGATCACGTGCCACCGGGCCCTGCTGCCGCAATCCGTCGACCCGGCGGTCGCGCAGGTGACGTTTTTCGTCACCTGCGCCGCAAACCGTCAGTCCAGGGCCAGCACCTGGCCGGCAGCCAGGGCGCGCAGGTCGTGGGCGGCACCCAGGGCGGCCAGTTCGGTCATGACGGTGTCGAGCTCACCCGGCTTGATGTGGGTGATGTAGACCGCCACACCGGCCGCCAGGTGGCGCAGCTCACGCCCGATGGCCTGTGGGTACAGGTGGCGGCTGACCTGCGCCAGCGCGCGCTCGTCGTCGCGGAAGGCGGTTTCGATGACCAGGGTGTCCACCTGCATCTGGGCCAGTCGCTGCCACAGGGGCTCGTGCGGGGCCGTGTCGCCGGTGTAGACCCAGGCGCCGCGCGACGAGCCGGCGCCGGGCAGCACGGCATAGCCCACGGCCGGCACCGTGTGCAGGGCCGGCAGCACTTCGATTCGCCGGCCGCCCGCGAACTCGATGACCTGGCCGACGTGCAGTGGTTGCAGGCTGAGCACCGGGCGCTCGGCCGAGGGCAGGCGGGTGAAGTCGGGCCAGAGTGCGCCGTTGAACAGGTGCTCGCGAAGCGTGGCCAACGTCTCGGGCAGGGCATGCACGCGGATGGGCGGGCGGTGCGCGCGCCGGCGCATCACGCTGTCGGCGAGCAAAGGCACGGCCAGCACGTGGTCGAGGTGGGAGTGCGTGAGCAGGATGTGGTCGATGCGCTCGAGTTCGTCGAGCGCGAGATCGCCCACGCCGGTGCCGGCATCGATGAGGATGTCGTCATCGAGCAGGAAGGCGGTGGTGCGGCACTGCGCCGCGATCGAGCCGGAACAGCCCAGGACCCGAATCTGCATGAGGCACGCGCGTCGCGGATAGGCACCGGGGCGCCATCGCGACGTTGGGGAGAGGAAAAGTGTGATCCTCGCGCGCGGCGCCGGTGCCCGCAAGGGCTGCGGCGCGAACTTCTACGCTGTGACGACGCGTCCGAGCCGTGGACCGGCGCCGGGCGTGAACTCGGTCACGCTGCCGCAAGACGGAGCGCACCGAAGGCGCGCAACAGCGCCCTTCGGCAAAGTGCCGATCAGAACTGGATGAACTGCATCTGCGTGCCTGCCAGTTCGATCAGGTCGCCGTTCTTCAGCGGCGCGGTATCGGTGGCCAGCGGCATGCCGTTGAGGCTGGGACGGGTCGGGCCCTCGACATGGGCGATGACATAGCCGCCCGGGCGCTTGGTGATGGAGGCCACCTGCACGCCGGGCTTGCCGACGGTGGTGACCACCTTGGTGAGCGTGACCTCACGGCCGGCCGCAGCGCCACTGAGCACCTTGATCGATGCCGGCAGCGTGTGGATGCCGCCGGGGCCGGTGGGTGCACCCAGCGGGCCAGGTCGCGGCGTAGTGGATGCCATCGGGCCGAAGCCCGACGCCGGCGCTTGCGCGGCGCCCGGCATGGGCGGCTGCGCACCCGGGCGCATGATCATGGTCTTTTCGTAGTCGCCGCCGTCTTCGACCAGGTACTTGATCTTGTACTTGCCGATCTCGACCGTGTCGTTGTGGGCGAGCAGCTGCTTCTTGATCGCCTTGCCGTTGATGTAGGTGCCGTTGGTGCTGTTGAGGTCTTCGATGAAGACGTCCTGCCCCACCATCTGCAGCACGGCGTGCTCGCCGCTGACGGCCAGGTTGTCGATCACGATGTCGTTGTAAGGGCGACGACCGAGTGTCGTCTTGTCCTTGGTGATCTGGACTTCCTTGATCACCACACCGTCGAGCGAGACCACCAGCTTGCTCATGCTTGCCCTCATCTTGACTGACCGACCGATCCCGGGGCGGCGCCCCAGGCGATGCGCGGGCCCCGGCGGCTCAACGGCCGAATCGCCACCAGGGCTTGCTGGCAGCGGACGACGCGCCCCCCACCCGCACGAGGACCAGCGAGATATTATCCTTTCCGCCTGCCTCATTGGCTGCATCGATGAGCGCCCGGCCCATATCGGCCAACGCGTCGTGTGCTTGCAACATCTGGGCCAGCGTGGCGTCGTCCAGCATGTCCGACAGGCCGTCGGAGCACATCAGGTACAGGTCGCCTGCCAACACCTCATGCTGGTGCGACTCCAGCAGCACCGTGTCTTCCACGCCCACGGCGCGGGTGACGAGGTTCTTGTTGGCCGAGAACGCCGCCTGCTCGGGCGTGATGAGGCCCGCGTCGATCTGTTCCTGCAGCAGCGAGTGGTCACGGGTGATTTGCACCAGCTGGCCGGCACGCCAGCGATAGGCGCGCGAGTCGCCCACATGGCCCAGGCGAAGCTGGCCCTCGCGGAACACCGCCACCACCAGCGTGGTGCCCATGCCGGCGTACTGCGGGTTGGCATTGGCCGCGTTGAAGATCGCCCGGTTGGCGTTGTCGACGCAGATGTCCATCGCGCGGCGGATTTCCGCGTCGTTGGCCTTGCCTTCGGTTTCGTGCAGCCAGCGGCCGAGTTCGCTCTTGATGAACGAGGTGGCCATGTTGCTGGCGACCTCGCCCGCGTTGTAGCCGCCCATGCCGTCGGCCAGCACCGCCAGCAGGTTGGCGTCGTCCACGGCCACCGAGTCCTCGTTGTTCGAGCGCGCGCGGCCGGTGTCCACGGCGTGGAAGAACTCAAACGTCATGCGCTCAGCTTCAGCGGTCACGTTGGGAAGGGGTTACCGCGGGCATTGTGCCCTGTAACGCGGGGCCGATGCGCGCCGCCCGGGCCGCTGGCACGGGGGGGAAATCACGCATCGGGCGCTGGCGTGCGCGCCGCGGGCACGGCGGGAG
>JABWBN010000290.1 GCA_013360485.1 Burkholderiaceae bacterium
GCCCAAGCGCAGCCGACGGTACCGAAGGCTTGGCCGGAGACGAAAGCCCCGACATCGGGGGCGTGGCCGGAGAAGCCGTCGGTGATTCCTGGCAGGGGCACGCCGCCGTTGCGGGCGGTCGAGCCCGCAGCGAGCGTGGCGTTGGTGTGCCCGTCGTAGCGGGTGGCGAAGGTGGCGCCCAGCGTGATCGGGGTGGCAAACGGGTCGGCCGGCACGGCGATGTCGCCGCTCATCACCGGGGCCAGCGCCGCGCGGGCCGTCTCGACGCTACCGTGTGAACCGGAGCTGCTGGTCCACTGGACGGCGCGGTTGGGATACCAGGCGTTGTTGCTGATGGCCAGCCCGGGCAGCGAGCCGTTGCCGTAGACGAGGTCGCCCGAGCCGCGGTAGGTCAGCAGGTTGTTGCGATAGTCCAAGCCGTGGTTGACGGCATTGGGGATGCGCAGGCCGCGGTTGTGGTCGGCGCTGATCTTGTTGGTGGAGACGATGGTGTTGTTCCACATGCGCACGCCCTGCGACGTGCTGGTCAGCTTCATCGGGTGGCGTGCCTGGTTGATGAAGACGTTGCGCACGATGCCGAAGGGCCCGCCGTAGGTGCCGTCGGCGGAGAAGGCGGTGGCGGTGTTGCAGATGATGCTGTTGTACAGCGCGCAGTTGCCGCCGGCGTCGTCGAACTCGGTGCCGTCGTCGGCCGACCACTTGACGTAGATGTGGTGCACGTAGCAGGCACGCGAGCGCTCGGCGTGGCTCTGGTCGCCCAGCTTGATGACGTCGCCGTGGCCGCTGAAGGTGCAGTTCCACACGCAGTTGCCGGTGCCGGGCATGCCCACGCCGTCGTCGCTCCAGCCTTGGCCGGTGGCGTCGCCGCTGACCAGCGTGTCGTGGGTGTTGTTGCCGATGAACTCGCAGTCGTAGACGAGCATGCCGTCGACCGGGTCGAACGCCTTGATGCCGCGGTCGAAGCCGTCGAAGGTGCAGTGGCGGATGGTGTTGTTGGTGCGGCGAGCGCCGCTGAAGACGATGCCGCGCGAGGCGCTTGCGGTGCCGGAGTCCACGCGCGAGCCGCGCAGCGTGAGGTGCTCGATGACGGTGTGGCTGCCGCTGAGCTGCAGCAGGTGGCCCGAGGTGCACACGATCACCGCGCCGGTGCGGCTGGCGCCGCGGATGACCACCGGGTTGGCTGCTGTGCCCGGTGAGTTGAAGTTCAGCGAGTTGACCGTGTAGGTGCCGTTGGCCAGCACGATGACGTCGCCGGGCACGGCGCTGGCCAGCGCGCTGGTGAAGGCGGCGGCAGTCGAGCAGTTCCTGACGATGCCCGCGCCGCTGGGCGAGGCGCCCTCGGGCGGCAGGGCGCGCGTGGCGTGGGCGCTGTTCAGTTGCCACGAGCCCACGCCCGGCTCGGTGATGTCCACGCGCAAGTCATAGGTGGTGCCCGGGGTGGCGTCGAGGATGAAGCCGGCGAAGCCGGCCTCGCCGGGGGCCGCCCCTTCGGCGTCCTTGACCTGATACAGCAGCCCGGCGTCGCGCCAGGTGGCGCTGCCCGAAGTCTTGAACCAGGCATGAGCGGTGCTGCCGGCGGCCAGTGCGCGCGACTGCCGGCACCGCAGGCTCAATTGATGCGGCGTCGCCGTGTCGAAACCAAGCGCAAGGGGCGTGGCCGAAGCGTCGTGGGGACGCAGGCTCAGTGCGGCGGGGCTCGCCAGGCCGCGGTTGTTGGTGACGCTGATCTGAACTTGGCCAAGCGAGCGGGCGGTGTACGAAAACGAGCCACTGGCTGCGCCGGCAGAAAGGACCAGCGCAGGCGGGTCGAACGTCCCCCCTTGGCCTCCGTCGCTGGGAATGACCGTGACCAAGCCGTCGATCGAGCCGCCGCTGGGGGCAAGCGACACGGCGCATGCCGCCGATGCAAGCCCGACCACCGACGAACTCGGGCCGCTCAACGTGAGCGCCGTCACGGGCATTGCACCGCCGCTTGGCGGCTGGGCCATCGATTCGGTCGAGCCGCTGCCGCAGCCTCCCAGCCATCCACCCATTCCGACCACGGCGCGGGAAAGGATGGTGCGTCGAGATATGGGCCGCGCGACGGTTTCTTCGCTCATGTTGATTTGCCGGACGGCGGCAAGTGGGAGGCGATCAGCAGCACTCGCGTCCGGCGCATTGCTCACGTATGCGCCAGGGCCCCTTCTTCGGCGCGCTCGCTGGGGGGCGTTGTCGCCGCCGCCGGCGCCGCCGCCCGCCGCCGCTGCGCCAGCGTCTTCAGCAGCGGCCAGCGATAGGCCGTGAGGTGGTAGAGCGTGCGCCGGTTCTCGGTGAGCTTGGTGTGCCAGTCCATCACCCGCCCGTAGTACTCGAGGCGCCGGATGTCGGGCTGCGCGAAGAAGTGCTTCAACTCGTCTTCGCGCAGCAGCGAGGCCGGCGAAAGCGACTTGGGCAGCGATTCGTCGTAGGTCGTCTTCAGCACCACGAGCACGCCGCCGCGGCAGATGCCGAGGTTCATCGCCGCGGTGCGGCCGTCGATCAGGTACTCGAAGACCATCGCCTCGTCGCGCCGCGCGGCCTCTTCCAGCAGCTGGACGTAGAAGCGCCCCTGCTCGTTGCCCGGATGTATCGCGGTGCCTTCGGTGGATTTCCAGCCGGTGCTTTCCAGCGCGCCGTAGCGGGCCACGGCCTCGGCCATCTCCTGCGGCGAGCGCAGGATGCGCATCGTGGTCTGTGTGCCCTCGCTCGCCAGCCGGTTGCGCTGCTTGCGCAGGTTCTGCCTCAGGTTTTTGCCGCGCGCCGCCCAGTAGTCGTCGAAGGTGCCGGCGATGTCGAGCCAGGCGGTGTCGATGTAGCTGGCGAGCTCGATGTCCGGCGCCTCGTCGGCCTGCGCTTCCTGGCGCGGGTCGACCTGGCTGACGAGCAGCCGCATCACCGACCAGGGCAGGCTGCGCAGCAGGTCGCGACACAAGGGCGCCAGGCGCAGGTCCGCCCGCGCCACCCAGGCGCCCAGCGGCAGCTGCGAAGGCTGGAATGTGCTCCAGCGCCAGGTGTCGGCGGCTTCGAGCAGGAACATGGCCACCGGCTCGGCACCTTCGTCGGCGACGAGCAGCTTCGTTCGCTCGCCGCCGAAGGCCGCCAGCGCGGCCGCGATGGCGTAGGACGAGAGGAACGGCACGTCCAGGCGTTCGGCGTTCAGGCGGTCCCAATGCGCCTGCAGCGCCTTGTCGCTGGTGAGCACGGGGCCGGGCAGGGTGCGCCAGTGGATTTTTTTCATCTTCTTGGTGATGCGGGGGCGTTCGGGCGGCCGGTTGCTCAGGTGCAGGCGAGCAGCCGCTTGGCGGCGGCCACCGTGTGGTCGATCTGCCCGGCGCGCAGGTCCTGGTGGCAGATGAGCTGGATCACCTCGTGGCTCCAGCGGATGCCGAAGTCCCGTGTGTCCCGCGGCACGCCGGGCCACAGGCGGTCCCAGCGGTAGACGGCCAGGCCGTCGTCGCGCATGCGCGCGTACACGGCATCGGCGCGCGCCGCGCCCTCCACCCACAGCGGGCACACGTAGGGCACGGCATCGGGGCGCAGCTGCGGATGCAGCAGCCGGGCGCCGGGCAGCGATTGCAGGCCACGTGCGAGGCGGTGGTAGTTCTCGCGGCGCTTGCGCACGATGCCCTGGCGCGGCAGCAGGTGATACAGGGCGAGGGTCGCCCAGCCCGAGGCCTGCCCGACGCGCCGCATGTCGCTTTGACGCATCGTGTCGCGGTCGTCGTCGCTGCTTGGGTCGCTGTCTGCGTCGCTGGAGGCGGTGCTGTCTGCGTCGCTGGCGGCGGCGTTGACGGGGCGGCCCTCGGGCAGAGACGGCCGGCCTTGCGGCTTCATCCGCAGCGCCAGGGCGAGCAGGTGTTGCAGCCCCGGCAGGCGGCCGAATTGCGCGCCCAGCTCGATCGGGTCGAGCAGGCTCTTCACCTGGTAGCGCAGGCCCGCGTTCGCCAGCCGCAGCGCGCGCAGCGGGTGCCGCTGTGAAGCGAGCAGGCCGCCTTCCATCACCGGGAAGAACTTCGAGAGGCTGGCCGTCGCGTAGTCGCCCCACTGGCCGACAGGGCGGTCGCCCGCCATGCCGAAGAAGCTGTGGGCGCAGTCCTCGACGAGCACGACGCCGTGGGCATCGCACCACGCGCGCACCGCGTGCAGGCTTGCCGGCAGGCCGAAGTAGTGCGCCACGAACATCGCCCGGGCACCGCTGGCCGCGGGCTCGGCGATGGACTCGAGCAGCGGCAGGCCGTCCTCGCCGATCGCGTAGTAGACCGGGCGGTGCCCGGCCAGGACGATCGGCGCCACCATCGTCGGGCAGTGGTAGGTGGGCACCAGCACGCCGCTGCCCGGCGGCAGATCCATCTGCCGCAACGCCGCCCACAGCGCGGCGCGCCCGCTGGTCGTGTGCGCCCTGTAGCGCGTGCCGTCGACGGCCGGAAAGCGCATGCCCGCACCGGGCAGGAACGCGCTCCACCCGAGCAGCGGTGTCTTGGGCTGCGGCT
>JABWBN010000291.1 GCA_013360485.1 Burkholderiaceae bacterium
CTGCACCAGGCCCTGCGCGGTCTGCAGGCGCCAGCCGTGCTGCTGCAGGGCCGCCAGCGTGGCGCCACGAGCCCAGGCCGAGACGTTCACGCCGCTGGCGGCCAGCCGCGTGCCGATGAACCCGCCGATCGCGCCGGCACCCACGATGCAAACCTTCATGTCGATCCCCGTGACTTCGCGCGGCGCAGATTGTCCTGCAGCCACTGCGGCACGCGTTCATCGAAGCCCAGCGCCACGCGCCGCACCTCGGGGCTGTCGGTGGGGACGTGGCCCACGCCGAGCGCCGACGCGCGCGGTGCCTCGATCGCCACCACTGTCCCGCTCACGCAACCGAGGCCGCTGATCTCGCACTCGACCACATCGCCGGCATCGACGCTGCGCGAGTGGCAGGGCGTACCCATGAGGATCACGTCTCCGGCCAGCAGCGTGATGTGGCGCGCCAGGTCGGCGATCACGTAGTGCGGGCCCCAGATCGTCTCCTCACCGATGTGGGCCTCTTGCACCACCAGGCCGTTGACGCGGGTGCGCAGCGTCTGCTCGAACAGGTTCACGCCACGCACCAGGCCGGGCCCGATGGGCAGCAGCGTGTCGGCGCCCTTGACGCGCAGCATCGAGCCCTGGTCGGTGTCGCGGAAATCCTGCAGCCCCATGTCCAGCGCCGGGCAGAAGCCCTCGATGAAGTCCCAGGCCTCGTCGGGCGTGACGTTGCGGCAGGTTCGGCCGATGACCACCGCGTACTCGCCCTCATAGTTGAGGTAGCGGCAATCGGCGGGCTTGAGGATCTGGCCACGGTGGCCGTTCAGCGCGGTGGGTGGCTTGGTGAAATACGTGGGCGTGGCCGTGGGCCGCGGCCGGTCGCGCGTTTCGATGCTGCGCGAGCTGTACGAGATGTGCACCGCGATGATCTTGCTGGGCGACACCGGCGGCAGGTATGTCGCCGCGTCGGCATCGAGCAGCCGCCCATCGTCCAGCCGCAGGCGGCCGGCGCGCGCGCCCTCCTCGACGATCGTGCCCCAGAAGGCGCTGCCGCCCACCAGCACACGGCGGCGCTCGACGCGCGGGCCGCGCACCACGGCCGGCAGTTCGGCGAACGGGAATTCGAAGTTCATCGGACCGCGCTCATGCAACGTCAAACCAGATGTGAATGTTGCCGGTGCCGCGGGCATTCTCGTAGTCCGACAACGGCGTGCCCTTGGCCCGGCAATCGGCGCCGCCCATTGCGCCGACCATCTGCAGGTAGTGGGCGCCGAAGGCCTCCCACGGCAGCTTGCGGTATTCGTCGTCCCAGCGCTCGATCACGAGGTCGTGCCGGCCCTGGCGGAACAGCTCGATCGCGCCCTTGTCGCTTTCGATGTGCTCCGGCCGCGAGACGTTGCTCTCGTGGTACAGGCGCGGGTGCTGGGGCACCCAGTCGATCTCGTTGAACCTGTGGCTCAGCGCACCCGAGGCCAGCAGCATCACGCGCAAGCCCGAGCGGCGGATACCCTCGCCGATGACGGCGCCGCTTTGCAGGAAGTGCGGCCAGCGGCAGTTCTGGCAACTGCTGACGGACACGACCTTCACGCCCAGCAGGTCCAGCCGCATCTGCTTGATCTGGTTGAGCGTGGCGTACTGGCGGCCCAAGCCGGGGTTGCAGATGGCACGCACCGGCACCTGGCGCTCGACGCCCACGGCATCGATGGCCAACGCCAGCTCGGGGCAGCCCGCGTAGTCGTAGTCCACGCCATGCAGGTACCAGGGCATCTCGTCCGAGACATACCAGCCCTGGTAGCGCGCAGCGCCGTCGACCAGGTGGTAGCCGGTGGTGAACCAGTGCGAGTCGAAGATCATCACCACGTCGGGCCGGGCCGCGACGATGCGCTCGCGCAGCCGCGCGTAACCCGCGATGAGATCGGAGTCCCGGCCCGCCCCCATCATCTTGCGGAAGTCCTCGCATTGCATCAGGCCGGGGTGGTGCGACGCGATGGCCGCGCCGACGATCTGTCCCATAACAGTGTCCTCGGTTGAATTCAGCGCGCACTGAAGCTGGCGCGGAAGGGCTGGTTCGGCACGATCACGTCTTTCACGTCGCAGAAGAACTCGAAGCTCCAGTCGCCGCCTTCGCGGCCCACGCCCGAGCGCTTGATGCCGCCGAAGGGCGCGGCGAGATCGCGGATGCCGAAGCTGTTGATCCAGATGAAGCCAGTGCGCACGCGCTCGGCCAGCGCGATGGCATGCGAGGGCTCGCCGTAGCACACGCCGCCCAGGCCGTAGTCGGTTCCGTTGGCCAGGGCCACCGCCTCGTCGTCGCTGGCAAAGGTCTGCAGCGTGAGCACCGGGCCGAACACCTCGTTCTGCACGATCTCGGCATCCTGGGCCACGTCGGTCAGCAGCGTGGGCCGGACGTACTGCGCGCCGCAGGGGTGCCGCTCGCCACCCCACAGCACGCGTGCACCGGCGCCGCGGGCGCGCTCGATGTAGCCCAGCACGCGCTCGACCTGGCGCGGATGGATGATGGGCCCGACCTCGGTGGCCGGGTCGCGCGGATCGCCGATCACCAGCCGCTCGACGTAGCCGCGCATCGCGGCGACGAAGCGCCCGGCCACCGATTCATGCACCAGCAGCCGGGTGCCCGCCAGGCACACCTGGCCGGCATTGCGGTACATCAGAGCGGCGGTGGCCGCGGCGGCATCCAGGTCGGCATCGGCCAGCAGCGCAGCATCCAGGCCGGCTAGGTCGTGTGCGACCTCGGGTGCAAGCGCCAGCGTTACGTCGCCGGTCACGACATCGCGCCCCGCTGCGCGCTTGAGCCTGAACAGGCGCTGGCGCAAGCTGATATTGGCGCGGCGCGGGTCGCGGTCGGGCCACAGCAGCTCGGCGGCTCGCCGCCGCGGCAGGGCCCCTTCGATGGCCAGCAGCGCGATCAGCAGTGCATCGCTGCCGGCCAGGTCGTGGACCCGGCCGCCGGCGTGAAGCTGCGGCGGGCCGAGCAGGCGCAGCCCCACCCGCTGCTGCGGCAACGGCTCCCGCTGCTCATCGCTCATCGGAAGATCCTCCTTGCCGGCGACGGTAGCCGATCGAGCAGGCCGCCGACATCAAGGTTGGACCGCAGTCGCGCAGCCGTCCCATTGGGCCCGACGAGCGTCGGTTGGACCGTTTCAGTCCGGTCGCCAGTCGGGCCAGCCGGCGATCTCGAAGACACGGGTCAAGGCGCGAAGTAGTCGAACTTCACCGGCACCCGACTCGACAACACGCCGAAGTTGCCGCTCGGCAGGTGACGCACGTAGTCGTAGACGTCCCATCCCCAGACGTCGCCGTGTTGGTCGATGCCCAGCACGCTGCCTTCGCTGTTGCTCAGGCTGACATAGCCGCCGGCCAACTGGAACGGCTCGGTGCGCGGGATCTGCGTACCGTCGCCGATCGGACCGCCGCCGAACTGGCCATTCTCGCCCCAGGCCCAGACGCTGCCGTCCGACTTCAGCGCCACCACTCGCGTGGCGGCCGGGTGTACCGAGGCGTAGCCACCGCCAATGCGCACCGGCAGCCACCGGTTTTCGGTCCCGCCGTCGCCCAGCGGCCCCAGAGAGCTGCTGCGGCCCCAGCCATGCAAGTCACCGTCCGTGGTGATGGCGTAACTGGTGTCCCGGCCCGCGCCCATGGCCTTGTAGGTGGCACTGCCCACGCGTCCGGGTACTTCGCCGGTATTGCCGCTGGCTTCGCGCCCGAGTTCACCGTTCAAATTGACACCGCTCCCGTTCCACGACCACAGACTGCCGTCGGCTTTGAGGGCCAGGTAGTGTGCTTCGCCGGCCACTGCATCGATCCAGTCGGTGTCGGTGCCGACCCGCGTCGGGACCGGTCCCGGATTCCAGACCCACAGGCTGCCGTCGATCTTGACGGCAACCGCCAATCCCCCGCCGGAGGACCATGCGGCCACCTTGCGGTAGCCGTCGCCGATGCGGGTCGGCACGCAACGCATGGCGCCGGTGCCGTCGCCGACATTGCCCACGCCCCAGCCCCACAGGCTGCCGTCGTCCTTCAGCGCCAGCAGCCGGTCGCCCCCTGTCACGCCCACCCAGCCCCGGCCTAGGCTCACCGGCGCCGGGCGATCGGTCGGGCTACCGTCGCCCAACCGGCAGCCGAAGCCGACGCCGGTGGCGAACAGCTCACCCGCAGCCGTCAGCGCATAGGTGGCTGCGTGGCTGACATGCACCTTGACCAGGCGATCCGGTGCCAACGGGGTGATGAAGCTCGCCAACGGCCCGACGAACTGAGGCTCCTCGCCGAACGGCCCGCCCATCACGTGGACGCCCAGGTACTCGTTGCCCAGCCCGGCGCTGACGACGACGCCCAGGTAGACGCCGGTCTGCGGGTAGTACCGGTACGCGAACGGCGGCAGGCTCTGCGTCGGCTGCCGGCTGGGGAAGTACTGCGGGAACTGCGCTTCGCCGAAGTCCATCAGCTGCCGCGCGGCCTCGTCGGGCGCCACCGCCACCGCCTGCGCCGCCACCGCCAGCGCC
>JABWBN010000292.1 GCA_013360485.1 Burkholderiaceae bacterium
ACCGTCGCCTCGATCAGCGCCGGCGCGTCCTCGATCTCGGCGGTCTGCCAGAAGGCCGGGCCCGCCACGACCTGACCGACGCAAGGCACGCCCGCTGCCTGCCAGCGCTCGATGCAGCCCGCGATGGCCGGGCTCGCCGGCGGCAGCGTGCCGTCGGCCTGAACCGCCTGCACCTCCAGGAACAGCGCCCTGCGCGCCCGCGGCGGGGGTGACAGCGAGGCCGCTTCCATGTCGAGCGCCAGCGCTGCACCCAGCGTGTAGCCCGCCACCTCGACGTTCTGTCCCTGCACCAACGCCTTGCGCAGGTCGGGCGCACCACCCGACTGGGCACCCTGCAGCATCGCCGCCACGGTTTTCAGTCGCAGGAACTGGGCCAGCGGCTGCTTGCCGGAGGTGTTCGGGTGCCAGAACATGAACTGGCAGTCCTCGTCCAGGTGGCGCGCGGCTCCGGCGGCGACCAGCGCACCGACCCGGTGACCCCACAGCCACAGCGGCAGGTCTTGCCCATGGCGTTGGCGCAGCCACCGCACGCCGAGCCGTACGTCGTCGAGCCAGTCGGACCATCGCGCGTCGACCAGGTCGCCGCTGCTGTCGCCACAGCCGAGCAGGTCGACTTGCAGCACCGCGTGACCGGCTTCGGCCAGCGAGCGTGCGGCCAGCGCGGCCATGCGGCGCGACTTGTTCATTTCCTCGGCGAAGGCGTGCACGAACAGCACCACGCTGCGCGGCGACGCCGCCGGCGCATGGTGGATGGCCAGGCGCTGGCCCTGCGCTGCAGGAATGAAGAACGCGGCTGGCGCCGGCATCGTCGCGGCCGCGTTCAACCCAGCTTGGAAGCCACCAGATCCACCAGGGCGCCAACCGTGGCGAAGTTGTCGCCGACGATCTCGTCGTCGTCGATCACGATGTCCAGGCGTTCCTGAATCAGCGTGATGAGTCCGACCACGGCCATCGAATCCAGCAACGTGCCCAGCGATGTGTCACGCGTGAAAGCCGCGGCGCGCCCGCCCAGGCTCAGCACTTCGTCTACGGCACGAAGCACTTCCTGCTGAACATTCATCGATCACTCCCGGCCCGCTTGGGCCACCTGCGAAACCCGCGGATTCTAGGTGGCACCCCATCGCGCAGCCCCGCCCTGGATGGGGGCGACACGGGCCCACAGCGCAACAACGTCACGTTTTGGGCATGGGGTGGCGCGCGGGGGCTGTGCCATACTTTTTTTCCACTTCCGGCCCGCGGCTGCGCGGGACGCCTGCGCATGTCCGGCCCACTGCACCGCCACCCCGTCGAGTCGACCCTCCTGCACGATCTCATCGCCACGGCAGCACGACGCGAGCCGCAGGCAGCCGCGCTCACGCAGGGTGGCCAGACGCTCGACTACGCCAGCCTGCATGCCCAGGTGGCCGCGTTCGGCCATGGGCTGCTCGAGTTGGGTCTGCAGCGCGGCGAACGGGTGGCGATCTACCTCGAAAAGCGCGTGGAAACCGTGGTGGCGAGCTTCGGCGCGCCGGCCGCCGGTGGCGTGTTCGTGCCGCTGAACCCGCTGCTCAAGCCCGAACAGGTAGGGTTCATCCTGGCCGATTGCGATGTGCGCGTGCTGGTGACATCGGCCCAACGGCTGGCGCTGTTGGCCGACACGTTGCCGCAGTGCCCGGCATTGCGGCACGTGATCGTGACCGACGGCGCGCAAGCCCCGTGGCCTGGCGGTCCCGCGATCACGACCTGGGCAGACGCGCTGTCGGCGCCGGTGCGCGCCGGCCATCGCGTGATCGACACCGACGTTACCGCCATTCTGTACACCTCAGGCTCCACCGGGCGCCCCAAGGGCGTGGTGCTGTCGCACCGCAACATGGTGGCCGGGGCCAAGAGCGTGGCGTCCTACCTCGGCAATCATGCCGGGGATACCCTGCTGGCCGCCCTGCCGCTGAGCTTCGACGCCGGTTTCAGCCAGCTCACCACGGCCTTTCACGCCGGCGCGCGCGTCGTGCTGCTGAACTACCTGTTGCCGCGCGACGTGCTGCGCGCGCTCGAACGCGAGCGCGTGACCGGGCTGACCGCGGTCCCGCCGCTGTACATCCAACTGGCCCAGCTCGAATGGCCGGCAGGCCTGGACCAGCACCTGCGCTATTTCGCCAACACCGGTGGGCGCATGCCGCGCGACACCCTGCAGGCGCTGCGCCAGCGCGTGCCCAGGACGCGACCGTTCCTGATGTACGGGCTGACCGAGGCCTTCCGCTCGACCTACCTGCCGCCCGAGGAGGTCGACCGGCGGCCGGACTCCATCGGCAAGGCCATCCCGAACGCCGAGATCCTGGTGTTGCGCGAAGACGGCACCGAGTGCGCGCCCGACGAGCCCGGCGAACTCGTGCATCGCGGGCCGCTCGTGGGGCAGGGCTACTGGAACGACCCCGAAAAGACGGCCGAACGCTACCGCCTGTTGCCGCCGGGCATCGGCGGTCGGCTGCAGGGCCTGCAGTTGCCGGAGTACGCCGTGTACTCGGGCGACACCGTGCGGCGCGATGCCGAGGGCTACCTGTATTTCATCGGGCGGCGCGACGAGATGATGAAGACCTCGGGCTATCGCGTGAGCCCGACCGAGGTCGAGGAAGTGCTCTATGCCAGCCGGCAGGTGGGTGAGTGCGCCGCCTTCGGTGTCGACCATCCCATGCTTGGGCAGGCGATCCAGGTCATCGCCACGCCGGTGGCCGGTGCATCCGAGGTCGATGTGGCCGCGCTGATGGCCCACTGCAAGCAGCACATGCCCATCTACATGGTGCCGCATGGCATCGAGGTGGTCGCCGGCCCGCTGCCACGCAACCCGAACGGCAAGATCGACCGCAAGCTGCTGGCCACCCAATGGGGCGAATCGGACTGATCACCCCGCCGAACCTGAACCGAACCCCGAAAACCGCTGCCCGGACATACCGTGACCGACGTCGTACCGCCCCCGCGTGTCCCTGTGCATGCCCCGATCACTGCGTTTGCCGCCCGCAACGGCGAGCTGCTCGTCGGCGGCCTGGCGCTGTCCCGGCTGGCCGCCCGCGTCGGCCAGACACCGTTCTATGCCTACGACCGCGCCGCCCTCAGTCAGCGGGTGCGGACGCTGCGCGCGGCGCTGCCGGCCGGCATCGAGCTGCATTACGCGATGAAGGCCAATCCGATGCCGGCGCTGGTGGCGCACATGGCCGGGCTCGTCGGCGGCATCGATGTGGCCTCGGCGGGCGAGCTGAAGGTGGCGCTGGACGCCGGGGCCGACCCGCAGCACATCAGCTTCGCTGGCCCAGGCAAGCGAGACATCGAGCTGCATCAGGCCGTGGCCGCTGGCGTGCTGGTCAACATCGAGTCGTTCCGCGAAGTCGATGTGCTGGCCCATGCCTCGCAGTCGCTGGGCGTGCCGGCGCGCGCCGCCGTGCGCGTGAACCCCGACTTCGAGCTCAAGGGCTCCGGCATGAAGATGGGTGGCGGACCGAAGCCGTTCGGGGTCGATGCCGACCAGGTGCCCGCGCTGCTCGAGCGCATCGGCCAGGCCGGGCTGGCGTTCGAGGGATTTCACCTCTTCGCCGGGTCGCAGAACCTGCGCAGCGAGGCCATTTGCGACGCGCAACAGAAGTCCTTTGACCTCGCCGTGCGGCTGGCTGCCCATGCCCCGGGGCCGGTGTGCTTCCTCAATCTGGGTGGCGGTTTCGGAATTCCCTACTTCCCGGGCGAGCAGCCGCTGGATGTCGCGCCGATCGCCGGCAATCTGGCTCAGTTGCAGCAGCGCGCTGCGTGCGAGCTGCCGCAGGCGACGCTGGTCATCGAGCTCGGGCGCTACCTGGTGGGCGAGGCTGGCGTCTATGTCGCCCGCGTGGTCGACCGCAAGGTCTCTCGCGGCCAGGTGTTCCTGGTCACCGACGGTGGCCTGCACCATCACCTGTCGGCATCGGGCAACTTCGGGCAGGTGCTGCGCAAGAATTACCCGCTGGCGGTCGGCAACCGGATAGACACCGCCGAGCGCGAAGTGGTGTCCGTCGTCGGGCCCCTGTGCACGCCGCTGGACCTGCTGGGCGATCGGGTCGAACTGCCGGCCGCGCAGGTGGGCGATCTCGTGGTGGTGTTCCAGTCGGGTGCGTATGGCGCCACAGCCAGCCCGCAGGCCTTCCTCGGGCATCCGGGTTGCGTCGAGGTCCTGGTGTAGCACCCGTGGGTGGCGGTCCGGGGCCGGCCTGGGCACCCGGGTCGCGGTGATGACGCCGCCGGCGGATGCAGGCAGACTTCGACAGGCGAGGCGACCGCAGTTCCCGCCTCGGGGCAGAGCAGGTTGATCATGCAGTGGTGGTGTAGTAATTGGTGGCGCGGGCCGGGGCCGCGCGGTTCGGCAGCGCGTTGCGCCGGTGTCTTGTTCGTCGGTCTGGGCTGGGCAATCGCCGCTGCGGCGCAGTCCGCCATGGCCGCGGCGGGTCGCGACCCCGGGGCGTCGGTTCCGGGTTCCGCCGCAACCCCAGCGCCCATGGTATCG
>JABWBN010000293.1 GCA_013360485.1 Burkholderiaceae bacterium
CCTGGTGATGGGCAGCGCGGCCGCCCTGCGCGGCATGAAGCGCGCCTCCACCTACAGCGCCGCACGCGGGGCGCAGCTGGCCTATGTGCAGGCGATCGGCGTGGAGCTGGCGCCGCACAATGTGCAGGTCAATGCCGTCGCGCAGAACTTCGTCGACAACCCGACCTATTTCCCTGCCGACGTGCAGGCGAACCCGCGCTTTCAGGAACGACTCGCACGCGAAGTGCCGCTGGGCCGCCTGGTGTCGGCGCGCGAAGATGCGCTGTTCGCCGCCTATCTCTGCAGTAGCGCGGCGAACTGCTTCGTCGGCCAGGTGTTCCCGGTGTGTGGCGGGTGGGTGGGGCGGTAGGCGCCATCGCCGTGACGTACGCCGCAGTTCATGCAACACAGCGCCACCCATACTCGACGCATAGAAAGTCTGCTGATGATTCGGGCCGGGAGAATGCGGTGAGACACTTGCGGTCGTCAGGGTGTCAAGAAGTTGGTTTTGATTGGCGCAATGGGTACGGAAAGGGAAGTTGGTCTTTGACTCGACTCGGCCAAAGATGCAGACATGTCCGCATGGGAGAATGTGGTAACGCGAATGACGTTTAACTGATCCTGTACCTGCCGCTCGGAGCGTCCAGGCCAACCGCGAAAGTCGGTCACGCCGATACGGTCGGTGGCAAGAGTTTTACCCGGCAGGATCCCGCTCAGAGTAGCCGGCCTCACGCTGGCTGCGTATCGACAGCACGAACACCGTATCAATCTCAGGCACATAGCGATACAAAGCTGCATACCCATGTGAACGACGGCCAATCACCAGTTCGCGCTTGGCATTCGTCACCAGACGACCGATCAACGGGTTCTGCACAAGAATTTCCAAGGCAGCAATGATTTCGCCAATGCGCTGCCCAGGATTTTCCACCTCATGGCTGGTCAGATGATCGAGGATGCGATCAAAATCCTCTGCAACTTCCGGTGCCAACTCGATGCAGGACACCTTCAGCGTGCCAGCTTGCGCGCAACGGGGCGCTCCGCAGTCTTGCCGGCCATGCGAGCCTCCAGATAGCCGCGCATTTCCTCCCACGGGATGGTCTTGCCGGTGGCCACGATGCGGGCATAACGAGCTTCCGCTGCCGCATCGAAATCAGCACGACGTTCCGCTTGCTCGGTCTTCTCAGCGATCGCTTCGAGAATGAAGCCATGAGCCGTCGTTCCGGCGTGCTTTGCAGCAGCTGCGATTCGGGCTTTCAGGTCATCCGGCAGACGAATGGTGGTCGTGGACATGTCAGACTCCAAATAGAGTAGCTGACGTCAATGTAGCACATGTGTGCTACAGCGCGCAAACGGTGAGTTCGTATAGGTCTGAGGCGGCGAGACGGCGCATCCAGACAAGCGCGGCCGCCATGCGGGCCCGTCACCTGTCGTGACAGGTTCGCAGACGACTTTTGCCCTCAACGTCCTTTTTCCTGCTGGCCGAAGCACCAGTTCATGCTTCGCCGGATCAGCTCAATTGGCGCAGGCGGGCCGGCCCTTGAGGCCGATCACCAGGCCGACATCAGATCCATATGAACGGCAGCTTGCCCAACAGCAAGTTGCCGGTATGCTTGAGAATGTCATCAGGCGGCGCCGGGTCGAAGGACTAAACCGCGGTCAGGCCCGATCCCGCCCTGGCGCTGGCGGCAGCAATGCGGCACCGGTTTGCCAGGTGGATGGCGTGGTGCCCGGCCAGCCGGCCCTGTCACCTTCCTGCAAGGATTCCCATCGACATGAAGACCCTGAACATCCTTTGGCAACGACTCGTCACGCCCGACGGAGAGACCTGCGAGCGCTGTGGCGGCACGCAGGATGCGATCGTTCGGGCGATTCCGCAGCTTCGGGAAGCGCTGCGGCCGTTGGGTTTCGAGCCGGTTCTGGAAACGCGGGAGATCGCACTCGACGCTTTCAAGGGGATGCCGTCCGAGTCCAATCGCATCTGGATTGCCGGGCGCTCGATCGAGGACTGGCTCGAGGCGAGCGTCGGCAAGAGCCGGTGCTGTTCGGCTTGCGGCGGCGAACAGTGCCGGACATTGGAGATCGGCGCGGAAACCTTCGAAGCCATTCCGGAGCAGCTGATCGTCAAGGCTGCGTTGCTTGCCGCGCGGCGGGTGGATGGCAAGCCATAGCGCAATGTACTTCGTCTGCGGCCGGGGCGTGAGCATCCGTGCGTGGTTTGCGATGGGGTCGATCAGGCGCGCCGGGCTCGTCGAGCCCGGCGCGCGCTCGAGAGCCGTTTCCGGCTATCGTTCCTGCTGGGTGGCGACCATGCCGTCCGGACAAGAGCGATGAACAGCATCCACCTGATCCATGCGCTGCTCGCGGCGGCCCTGTTCGGCGCGAGCACGCCGTTCGCCAAGTTGCTCGTCGGCGAGATGTCGCCCTGGCTGCTGGCGGGTCTGCTCTACCTTGGCAGTGGGCTCGGGCTGGCTGCGGCGCGCCTGATCCGCGATCGTGGCTGGACGCCCTCCGGCTTGGCCAAGGGTGAATGGCGCTGGCTGCTGGGGGCGATCTTCTTCGGCGGCGTGCTCGGGCCGCTCGCGCTCATGTTCGGCCTCACGCGGACCAGTGGTTCGATCGCGTCGCTGCTGCTCAACCTCGAAGCGGTACTCACCGCCGTGATCGCCTGGGGCGTGTTCAGGGAGCACGCCGACCGCCGCATCGTGCTCGGCATGCTCGCGATCGTGGCGGGTGGTGTCGTGCTGTCCTGGTCGGGGGGCGAAGGGGGCGCGAACGATTGGCTTGGCCCGCTCGCCATCGCCGCCGGCTGCCTGTGCTGGGCGATCGACAACAACCTGACGCGGCGCGTGTCGGCCTCGGATGCGCTCTTCATCGCGGCCACGAAAGGTGCGGTGGCAGGCACGGTCAACGTCGTGCTGGCGTTTGCGCTCGGCGCGAGCCTGCCGGACGGCCCGGTCCTGCTCGGCACCCTGGTCGTCGGCTTGTCCGGCTATGGCATCAGCCTGGTGCTCTTCGTGCTTGCGCTACGCGGACTGGGGACGGCGCGCACCGGCGCCTGCTTCTCGACCGCGCCTTTCATCGGTGCGGCGGTGTCGCTGGTCCTGCTGGGGGAGTCGACCTCGATCGCATTCTGGATCGCCGCCGCTTTGATGGGCGGGGGGGTGTGGCTACACCTCACCGAGCACCACGAGCACGAGCACGAGCATGAGCCGATGGAGCATGGCCATCGGCACTCCCATGACGAACACCACCAGCACGAACACGACTTCGCCTGGGACAGTGACGAGCCACATGAACATCGGCACCGCCACGAGGCGCTGCTTCACAAGCACCCGCACTTTCCGGACATCCACCATCGACACTCGCATTGAGCTTGCTGCCCTGAGCGCCGAACGACGAAGCTCACCCGTGGCTTAAAACATGGTCAACGAAAGCCAGGATGAGGCCATCGTTGACCATGTGAGGACGGTGCGAGCATGAAAACCGCTTCTGTCGCCGCGACCGAATCCCACCTCTCCAGCTCATCGCCGACGTCGAAGCCGGCCGATTTCCGTACCGCCGCCGTGTTCATCGATGCGCCGCTGGCGCTGCGCTGCACCTGGCGATCGCACACCGGCTCGGCGGCCGGCTGGCGAGTCTCGACCGTCGGCTGTACGAGGCTGCCGTCCGTCACCATATCGCGTGTGAACACATGCTCGCGTTGCCGCGCCGTGAGCGGGCGGCTCAGTCCCGCAAGAACCCCTGCAGCAACTCATTCAGAAACCGCCGTCCCTGCAGCGTCGGCCGCAGTTGCCCCGCCGCCGTGTCCAGCAGCCCGCGTTCGCGCGCCTGCGCCAACTCGGTGGTGATGGCCTCGATCGGCACCCCGGTGCGCTCGGTGAACAGCTTCGCCGGCACCCCTTCGGTGAGGCGCAGCGCGTTCATCATGAACTCGAAGGGCAGCTCGGCCACCGACACCTCGCGCGCCTCCTGGATGAAATCCCCGCGTGCCGCGCCTTCCAGATAACGGCCGGGGTGCTTGTGGCGCATCTCGCGGCGGATGCCCTCGTGGCTGGAGAGCTTGCCGTGCGCGCCGGGGCCGAGGCCGAGGTAGTCGCCGAAGGTCCAGTAGTTGAGGTTGTGGCGGCTTTGTTCGTGCGGACGGGCGAAGGCGGAGGTCTCGTAGTGCGTGAAGCCGGCCGCGGCCAGGCGGGCCTCGATCGCTTCCTGCATGTCGGCGGCGCTGTCGTCGTCGGGCAGCGCGGGCGGGTCGTGGGCGAAGGGGGTGTTGGGCTCGAGGGTGAGGTGGTAGCACGACAGGTGCTGCACGCCGAAGCCGATCGCGGTCTCCAGGTCGGCGAGCGCCATGTCCGGGGTCTGGCCGGGCAGGGCGTACATCAGGTCGAGGTTGACGCGTTCGAAGTGGGTGCGCGCGGCCTCGATCGCGCGCCGCGCCTCGGTGCCGCCGTGGATGCGGCCGATCCTGGCGAGCAGGGTGTCGTCGAAGCTCTGGATGCCGAGCGACAGGCGGTTGACGGCGGCGCGGTAGTCGCGGAAGCGCTCGGCTTCGACCGTGCCCGGGTTGGCCTCGAGGGTGACCTCGGCGAGCGGGTCGAGCGGCAGCAGCATGCGAAGGCCGGTGAGGAGCGCGTCCAGCGTGCTAGCCGACATCAGGCTGGGGGTGCCGCCGCCGATGAACACGCTGTGCACCCGCCGTCCCCACACCTGAGGCAGCGACCGTTGCAGGTCGGCGAGCACGGCGTCCAGCCAGGCCTGCTCGGGGATGCTGCCGTCGCGCGGGGCGTGCGAGTTGAAGTCGCAATAAGGGCACTTCTTAACGCACCACGGGAAATGCACGTACACCGACAGCGGCGGCGAGGCCTCGAGCTGCGGGCGGGCGGGCAGCGGCACGGCGCGTGCAGGGCTGGCGGCGGGCGTGAGCGGGATGACGCGGCGGGGGGTCACAGCGGATGTGCGGCGAGGCGGTCGAGCAGGTGGCGCATTGCGGCGCCGCGATGGCTGAGGGTGTTCTTGAGGGTCGCGTCCAGCTCAGCTGCCGTCTGTTCCAGCTCGGGCAGCCAGAACAGCGGGTCGTAGCCGAAGCCGCCCTCGCCGCGCGCGGCGGTGAGGATCTCGCCATGCCACTCGCCGTCGGCGATCAGCGGACGGGGGTCCTCCGCATGACGCACGAGCACCACGGCAGAATAAAAATAGGCCCGGCGCCGGGCCGGCTCGGTCAGGTGGGCGAGCTTCTCCAGCAGCAGGGCGTTGTTGCGCGCGTCCGACCTGGGTTCGCCGGCGAAGCGGGCGGAGATCACCCCCGGGGCGCCGCCGAGCGCTTCCACGCACAGCCCGGAGTCGTCCGCCACCGCCGGCAGGCCGGTGGCGGCAGAGGCGTGACGGGCCTTGGCGAGCGCATTTTCGACGAAGCTCGGGTGTGGCTCTTCGGCTTCGCCGACGCCGAACACCGCCTGCGGGATGACCTCGATGCCGAGCGGGGCGAGCAAGGCCTGCATCTCGGCGGCCTTCTTGGCGTTGTTGCTGGCGAGGACGAGTCGGGTGCTCATGGATCAGGGCTCCGGGTGGGCAGGCCTCAGGCCGTGAGGCTGGCCGTGCGCACCGCGGTGCGCTGCAGTTCGAACAGGCGACGGCCGCCGAGTTCGGCGAGGTCGAGCAGCGCGTTGAGCTCGGCGCGCGAGAAGGCTGCGCCTTCGGCCGTGCCTTGCACCTCGATCAGGCCACCGCTTTCGGTCATCACCACGTTCATGTCGGTGTCGCAATCCGAGTCTTCGGCGTAGTCGAGGTCGAGCACCGGCACGCCGTCGTGGATGCCGACCGAGACCGCGGCGACGAGCTCGCGCATCGGGTTGTGGGCGAGCTTGCCGGCGGCGACCAGGCCGACCAGGGCGTCGTGCACGGCGACGCAGGCGCCGGTGATCGACGCGGTGCGCGTGCCGCCGTCGGCCTGTAGCACGTCGCAGTCGATCACGATCTGGCGCTCGCCGAGTGCGCCGAGATCGACCACTGCGCGCAGGCTGCGCCCGATCAGGCGCTGGATCTCCTGGGTGCGACCGCTCTGCTTGCCGCGCGCGGCCTCGCGCGCGCTGCGCGTGTGCGTGGCGCGCGGCAGCATGCCGTATTCGGCGGTGAGCCAGCCCTGGCCCTTGCCGCGCAGGAAGCCGGGCACGGTCTCTTCGACGCTGGCGGTGCATAGCACGCGGGTGGCGCCGAATTCGACCAGCACCGAGCCTTCGGCGTGGCAGGTGTAGCCGCGGGTGAGGCGGACGGGGCGGAGTTCGTCGGGCAGGCGCTGGCTGGGTCGCATGTAGGGGGTCCTAGGGTCGGGTGTCGAATTTGTTGATGGCGGCGTTGATCTCGCGGATCGCACGCTCGATCTCGTCCTCGTCGAGGTCGCCGCTGGCGCCGCTGCCCGT
>JABWBN010000294.1 GCA_013360485.1 Burkholderiaceae bacterium
AGGACATCGGCCGCGGCATGCACCGCTTGGTCGCCGCCCGCTTCACCTTCCGCCGCCTGTTCCTGGCCGGGTTGACCGCGCTGCCGGGCGTTCGCGTGCTCGAAGGCGGCGGTGCGATCGTGGCTTTCGTGGCCGAGGGTGCGCATCCGCACGACATCGGCACCGTGCTCGATGGCGCCGGTGTGGCCGTGCGCACCGGCTTTCACTGCGCCCAGCCGCTGCACGATCACCTGGGTCTGGGTCCGACCACGCGCGCCTCATTCGCGCTGTACAACACCGCCGACGACGTGGCGGCGCTGGTCGAGGGTGTGGCCCAGGCGCTGGAGATGCTGCGATGAACGCCGCCGATGCACCGCTGTCCGACCTGTACCGCGAGCTGGTGCTCGAGCACAAGCGCGCACCACGTCACTGGGGCACGCTCGAGCGACCCACGCACCAGTCGCACGGCCACAGCCCGCAGTGCGGCGACGACGTCACGCTGCAGTTGCGCGTGCACGACGGGCGCATCGAGGACCTTCGCTACCACGGCCAGGGCTGCGCCATCTGCATCGCCTCGGCCTCGATGATGAGCGAGGCCGTGGCCGGTACGAGCGTCGAGCATGCGCAGGCGCTGCACGAGCACTTCCGCGCCGTTCTCACCGGCCAGCGCGAGCCCGAGGAGAGCACGCTGGGCAAGCTGGTGAGCCTGGCTGGCGTGCGGCGCTCGCCCAACCGCATCAAGTGCGCCCTGCTGGCCTGGCATGCGCTGGCACATGCATTGGCCGATGGCGAGGTCCCCGAGGCGGCTTCGATGCAGCCACCGACGGCGCAGGTTGCCGTGCCGGAGCCTGCGCAATGACCCCGCCCCGCGAAGCCGTCACCTTCACGCGCGCGGCGGTGGTCGAGCGCGTGCCGCACGGTACGCGCCACGAGCTGCCTGTCGGCACCCGCGCCGAGATCACGCAGGCGCTGGGCGCGTCGTTCACGCTCTATGTCGAGGGCCAGCTCGTTCGGTTGCCGGGCGCGGACGCCGACGCCATCGACAAGCCGGTGCCTGTTGCGCTCACACGGGCGGCCAGCAGCGATGGCGGCGACCTGCAGGCCCAGGTGTGGGACACGCTGCGCCAGTGCTACGACCCCGAGATCCCGGTGAACATCGTCGAGCTCGGTCTGGTCTATGACGTGCGCTTCACGCCCGAAGCCGACGGCCGCAGCACCGTCGAAGTCGACATGACGCTCACGGCACCGGGCTGCGGCATGGGCGACGCCATCGCCGACGATGTGTGCGAGCGCCTGCTGGCGCTGCCGCAGGTGGCCCAGGCCACGGTGAACATGGTGTTCGACCCGCCCTGGGACCGCTCGCGCATCAGCGAAGGCGCCGCACTGCTGCTCGGCCTGTGACGCTACGCCGAGAGCGCCCCGTCGCGCGGCTTGCGCACCCGTACCGGCTTGGCCGATGGCTTGGATGGCGGCGTGGCTGCCGGCCGGCGCTTTCGGGCAGGCCGGGCCGCGATCGGCAGCACCTCGCGCAAGATCGCCTCGGCATCGGGCTGCGACATCACCCGCGGCACGGGGTAGTTGGCATCGGCCTCGCGGCAGGCGGCGCGGGCCAGGTCCGGGATGTCGGCCTCGCGCAGATCGGCCAGGGTGCGCGGGATGCCCACGCGCTGGTTGAGTGCGTCGACCGACTCCACGAACGCCTGTGCCCGCTGTTCGACCGGCTCGTTCTCGGTGGCCACGCCGGCACGCAGCGCGAGGGTGGCCAGGCGGTCGGTCACACGTGAAGCGCACCAGCGCAGCACCGGCGGCAGCAGGATGGCATTGGCCAGGCCGTGGGGCGTGTGGTAGCGCCCGCCCAGCTGGTGTGCCAGCGCATGCACGTTGCCCACGTTGGCCCGCGTGAAGGCCTGGCCCGCGTACATCGATGCCAGCGCCATCTGCTCGCGGGCATGGAGGTCGAGCCCCTCGTCGCAGGCGCGCGGCAGGTTGTGGTAGATCATGCGCGGCACGATGCGGGTATCGGCCACCACGTACTTGCGGCCCTCGTCGGGGTCGGAGATCACCGCGCGCAACATGCTCAAGAGCGCGCAACACCGCCCCTCGATCATTGCCGCGGCGCAGCGTGCGGGTGGTGGAGTTCTCGCGCTCGGGCGAGAAGGCCACCCAGCGCATCGTGCGCTGCATGGCCATTGAGCTCGACGCCGAAGAAGAGACCAAGCTGCGCGCGCCGGCCGAGGAATTCATCTCGCGCAGCCTCACCGAGCGGCTCAAGTTGATGGCCAGGTAGCCAAGGGCACCAATCCGTGCCACTCCCCGCCGCGGAAATCGATGTGCCGGCCACACGAGTTGTTACGGACACGTGGCTCGCAGGTAGCCAGAATGCCCGGCGCGCCTGTTGCGCAACACGCTGTCAATCCACGCGACCTAACAGACGATCGAATAGGGATGAAAGTCAAATGGCAAAACCGTCGTTCACTGCAGCGTGGGTTGCATCGCGGAGGATTTACGATGCCGGCAACTCGGCGGACCGAGTCGCGCAGGTGGTCGGTGGCGAGGTTGCCGCCAATATCCGCGACAAGCGCAACCCCTGGAGGAACACCTGTGCCGTTCGGCTGAGCTATATCCTGAACGAGTGCGGCGTCATCGTTCCGCCATCGGGCGAGAGGACGAAGCGGGGTGAGAACGGACGGCACTACTTCTATCGCGTCAGGGATGTCATTTGGTTCTTGAAGCTGCGCTGGGGTGCGCCGACAGGGCATGCTTATCCTCCAACCGGGGGCGGCGCGCTGGCGGGCAAGAAGGGCCTGATCGTTTTCGAGGTTGCCGGGTGGCGTGATGCGGCAGGTCACGCGACGCTGTGGAACGGCCAAAACTGTTACGACCACTGCTACTTCAATGACGCCGGCGCGAGTTACCGAACGTCGCGGGCGAACTTCTGGGAGTTGGACTGATGCGTGCAGCGGTGCTTGTCTTAGGTGGGCTTTGGATGGCGCTGCAGGCGCTTGCTGCCGACCGGGTCGATGCGGTCCGGCGCACCAATGCGGAGAATTTCAAGGACCGCGCGCTGGCTAGTTGTATCGCGGCAGCCTACAAGGGATCGCCCGCTGGAACAGATGCCGCCATTACGACGGGCGTGTTCATCGAGTGGACCTATTACGACACCGACAAGGGCAACGCGGCAGTCGACCAACTCGTGGACAAGTACTTGCGCCGGGACTACGCCAGTCCGGTCGAAGGGTACGCCGGTGCCAGGTTCGACTTGCTCAAGTGCCTGGATATGTACCACAGCAAGGAACTGAACGACCAAGTGCACAGATTCGTCGCGCAACCCGATTGGGTCGGCGACCGACCGCCCGCAGCGCGGAAACGCAAGTGAACGCACCCGGATGCGAGGATGCCCCGCCACGCGGGGCGGCGATGTCCCGCTCGCAGTTGGAACTGGCGGCGGTGTGATGCATCTTACGCGGCCTTCTTCGCGGGTGACTTGGGATTGCGGCCCAAGGCGGTTTCGAGCACCCACAGGTCCTTGACGCCGGCGATGAGTGTGCAGCGCATCCGCGCCGCGTTGCACGGCGTGCAAGCCTGCATCCTCGAGCACAAGACCACCCGGGCCAAGTACCGCCTACCCAGAGCCTTCGGCCACGACGCGGTGCGCATACACAAGGCCTTCGGCCTCAAACGCAATCTCGACGTCAAGGTTGATCGCAGCGAAGCGCGGCGCAACCCCCGCCACCACACCACGGGCACTCATTCAGGCGCCAGCGGCAACGAAGTGCGCAGTGCCCAGCACGCGGAAGTCGTTGATTCGAAGTGAACCAGGCGGCCAAACTGGGCGAAAGCCGCGGAAGTCGAGTCTACGCCGGGGGTGCCGTGGGCTTGGGCTTGCGCGAGCGCGCGGGCTTGGCCGATGGCTGGGTGGACGGCGTGGTGCGCGCGCGGCGCTTGCGGGCAGACGCGGCCGCAGGCGGCTGGGCTGCGGCCGGCAGCACCTCGCGCAAGATCGCCTCGGCATCGGGCTGCGACATCACCCGTGGCACGGGGTAATTGGCATCGGCCTCGCGGCAGGCAGCGCGGGCCAAATCCGGGATGTCCGCTTCGCACAGTTCGGCCAGGGTGCGCGGGATGCCCACGCGCTGGTTGAGCGCGTCGACCGACTCCACGAACGCCTGTGCCCGCTGTTCGACCGGCTCGTTCTCGGTGGCCACGCCGGCACGCAGCGCGAGGGTGGCCAGGCGGTCGGTGACGCTGGCGGCGCACCAGCGCAGCACCGGCGGCAGCAGGATGGCGTTGGCCAGGCCGTGCGGTGTGTGGTAGCGCCCGCCCAGCTGGTGTGCCAGTGCATGCACGTTGCCCACGTTGGCCCGCGTGAAGTGCATGCACGTTGCCCACGTTGGCCCGCGTGAAGGCCTGGCCCGCGTACATCGACGCCAGCGCCATCTGCTCGCGGGCATGGAGGTCGAGCCCTTCGTCGCAGGCGCGCGGCAGGTTCTGGTAGATCATGCGCACGGCGGCCAGCGACAGGCGGTTGGTGTGCTCGGTCCCCCAGTCGCCGATGTAGGCCTCGACCGCATGGGTGAGCGCATCCATGCCGGTGGCAGCGGTGATGTGACGGGGCAGCCCCTGCATCAGCAACGGGTCGAGCGCGGCCATGCGCGGCACGATGCGGGTATCGGCCACCACATACTTGCGGCCCTCGTCGGGGTCGGAGATCACCGCGGCCACGGTAACTTCCGAGCCCGTACCGGCTGTCGTGGGCACGGCATACAGCGGCGGGGGTGCGTGCAAGCCCCGGAAGTAGCCCACCAGCGCCCGCGGCGGCTTGCCGTTGGTGACGCACAGCCCGATCACCTTGGCGGCATCCATCACCGAGCCCCCGCCCACGGCCACCAGCGCGTCGCAACCCTCGCGCTGGTAGTGGGCCACGCCTTCATCGATCAACGCGATCGGCGCATCGGGCGTCACCCGGTCGAACACACTGGTGGCCACGCCCGCCTTGTCCAAGGCACCCAGCAACGGCTCGAGCAGGCCGAGCTGGGCCACCGAGGCATCGGTGACCACCATCACCCGACGGTGGTGGAAGTCGCCGATGGCCTGCCCCAGGCGGGCGCTGGCCCCGGCCCCGGTGAACGTGGTGGGCTGCGGTATGGGCAGCAGGCGTGTCATCCAGCCCACAGCGCGCTTGAGCGGGGGCAAGCCATGCGTGCGGGCCATGTCGGCGATCAACGGGGGAATCATCGGCTTACTCCAAGATGTGACGTGAAGCTGCCAGCGTCGGCAGCATGCAGGGGATTTTATGAAGCAGGTCGTCGGCGTCAGCCTGGGTTCGAGCAAACAAGACTTCGAGTTCACCACCCGATTCATGGGCCAGCGCATGACCGTGCGGCGCGTGGGCACACAAGGCAGCCTGGTGAAGGCCGGCAAGGTGCTGCGACAGTGGGACAGCCGTGCCGATGTGCTGGCCCTGGGGCTGCCGGCCGAGCACCAGGCGCTGGGCAGTGCCGGCGCGGCTGCGACCGGGCTCGACAAGCTGCGCGCCCAGGTGCAGCATGCGCCGCTGACCACCGGCGACCGCCTGGGCGAGATTTTCGAGGAGTGGTCGCTGCGCCACGCGCAGCAGGCCCTGGGGCACTACTTCGACAACGCGCTGGTGGTGTTCCACTCGGGACTGGCGCACTACAAGCTTGCGGCCACGATGGCCGAGTACACCGAGAACCTGCAGTTCGCCGATCCGCTGTGGCAACTGGGCGTGCCCAAGCTGCTCACCTCGCTGGACGCACTGGGGCTGTATGCCAGCGGCGCGCACCATGTGGCCGACTGGGCGCCGCCGCGATTGCTGCCGGCGCCGCTGCTGTCGCAGTGGTCGGGCCATGTGCTGCGCAAGGCCATCCAGAAGGCCACCGTGCTGGTGGCACCGGTGCACGAGCTCGATACCCTGGGCCTGGAGGAACTGGCCGGCAAGACGGTGATCACCGCCACGGTCAACGATGCCCGCCTGGCCCAACTGCGCGACAAGGGCGTGCACATGGTGATCGATGGTGCGCCCCATCTCGAAGGCCAGGCCATCGGCGCGGCGCTGCTCGACGCGATGATCCTCGCGGCGACCGGCAAGCCCCCCGGCGAGTTGCTGGAGGACGACTACCTGCAGATCATTTCCGAGCTCGAGATGCAGCCGCGCATCCTCTACCCCAACGGCTACCAGCGCACCAACCGCTTCGCCTTCGTGATCCATCCGCTGTCGCAGGAATACTTCAAGACGGTCAAGCCCATCGAGATGCTCTCGCGCGTGTCCCCGCCGCTGATGATGGACACGCTGGAGAAGGTGCTGGCCTACGCGCCGCCGTTCGTCTATTCGCATGTCAGCGGCATCCTATCGCCCACCGGTGTGCGGGCCGAGGGTTGGCTGATCAGCGTGGGCGGCACGCCGCGCGAGATCATGGCCCACAGCCCGGAGTTCACCTATCGCCGGCTGCTCGACGCGGCCCGCATGGCCAAGCGCCTGGGTGCGCAGATCATGGGATTGGGCGCCTTCACCAAGGTGGTGGGCGATGCCGGCCTGACCGTGGCCAAGCGCGCACCGCTGCCCATCACCACCGGCAACAGCTACAGCGCATCGGGCGCGCTGTGGGCCGCGCACGATGCGCTGCTGCGCATGAACCTGCTGCCGCGGCCGAAGGGCAAGGAGCGCGTGGCATTCAAGGCCATGGTGGTAGGGGCCACCGGCAGCATTGGTGCGGCCTGCGCGCGGCTGCTGGTGCGAGCGGCGCAGGAGGTCACCCTGGTTTCGCCCGAGGCAGCCAAGCTGCTGGCGCTGAAGGAATCGATCCTGCGCGAAACGCCTGATGCGCAGGTGGTGCTGTCGGCGCGCGCCGACACCCATATCGGCGAGATGGACATGATCGTCACCGCCACCTCGGGCGCCGGCAAGAAGGTGCTCGACATCATGAAAGTCAAGCCCGGCTGCGTGATCACCGACGTGGCCCGCCCACTGGACCTGCCGGCCGAGGAGGTGGCCAAGCGCCCCGATGTGCTGGTGATCGAGTCGGGCGAGATCCTGCTGCCTGGCGACGTGCAGATGAAGAACATCGGGCTGCCCAAGAACGTGGCCTATGCCTGCCTGGCCGAGACCATCGTGCTGGCGCTCGAAGGCCGCTTCGAGAACTACACCGTGGGTCGCCAGATCGAGTGGGAAAAGGTGCGTGAGATCTACCAGTTGGGCCTGAAGCACGGCATGCGCCTGGCGGCCATTTCGGGTGTGAACGGTGTGTTCAGCGATGAGGACATCGCCCGCGTGCGCAAGCTCGCGCTGCAGGCGCGCGCAGCCACCCAACCGAAGCCGGCTCCACGTCGGCGCTCACCGGCCAAAGTTCCCGGCCCCAAGCGTGCCGTAGTGTCAGCCGGTGCGTGACGGGGGTGCGCTACACCCAGCCCAGACCCTTGCTGCCCATGTAGGCCGCCAGGCCGAACAGCAGCACCGCGAACACGCGCTTGAGTTGGCGCACATTCATCGCGTGCGCAGTGCGTGCGCCGCGTGGCGCCATGAGCATGCTGGCGCTGGCGATCACCACCAGGGCAGGCAAGTACAGGAAGCCGAAACTGCCCGGCGGCGTGCCGGCGTAGCCCCAGCCGCCGATGATGTAGCCCGCCGTATTGGCCAGCGCAATGGGAAAGCCCAGCGCCGCGCTGGTGGCCACCGCCTGGTGGATGGGCACGTTGCACCAGGCCATGAAGGGGACCGAGATGAACCCGCCGCCGGCACCCACCAGGCCCGAAAGGAAGCCGATGCCTCCACCCACCGCGGCCTGCCCGGCCAGGCCCGGCATCTGGCGCGACGGTGTGGGCCGGCGGTCGAGCAGCATCTGGGTGGCCGAGAAGCCGACGAACAGCGAAAACACCAGCGCCAGCGCCTGGCCTTTGACGAGTGCGAACACACCCGCACCCGCAGCCAACCCACCGGCAACGATGCCCGGCGCCATGCCCCGCACCAGCGGCCAGCGCACGGCGCCATGCGCGTGGTGGGCGCGCACGCTCGACAGCGACGTGAACAGGATGGTGGCCATGGAGGTGGCAATCGCCATCTTCACCGCCAGGCCTGCGGCCACGCCGAGCTGGCTGAGGATGATGGTGAGGAAGGGCACCAGCAGCATGCCGCCGCCGATGCCCAGCAACCCGGCCAGGAAGCCGGCCACCAGGCCCAGTGCCAGCAGTTCGGCGATGATCAGTAGGGTCACGGGTAACCTTGCTCGTGCGGATCGGCCAGGCCGAGCCGTCGCACTGTGAACGCGCCTCGTGCGGCAAGCCGCAATGGTAGCCCGCCCGCATGGCCATCGCCCTGCGCGGCCCTGAAGCCCCCGCCGCCCCAGGGCGGAAGGCCCGTCATCCGTGGTGCGTGCGCAGCGCCTGCATGCGCAAGACCGCCAGCGCCATCAGCAGCACCAGCGCGCCGCCACACAGGTTCAGGGCCACGCCGACACCCCAGGCGTGCACCAGCGCTCCGGCCAGCACGCCCGACGCTGCCGGCACGACTTGGGAGATGACGGTATACATGCTCACGATGCGACCGCGCAGCGCCGACGGTGCCTGGGCCTGGATGCCAGCGACGATGAGTGATAGCGCGCAGCCGCCGGCCAGGCCCACGCCGACCAGCAGTGCCACGGCCATGGGGGCCGAGTGCGCGGTACCGAGGGCGGTCAGCGCGAGCCCGGCTGCAGCACTTCCACCCAAAATGACTGGCCCATGCCGCACCCGACGGGCCAGCACCATGGCCAGCACCCCGCCGCCGATCAGCGCCAGGGCCAGCG
>JABWBN010000044.1 GCA_013360485.1 Burkholderiaceae bacterium
CGGGCGCAGCCGCCGCTCGCGCAGCAGCGCGAGCAGCGGTTCCAGCCCTGGCGCTTCGTCGGCCGTGCGCAGCAGCGAGAAGTCCAGCACCAGCGGATCGTCGTCGAACAAGCCCGGCGCCTGGGCCAGGCGCGCATCCAGGTCGCGCGCGATGGCAGCGGCCTCCAGCACATGCAGACGCAACGCCGTCAGCGTCCAGGCGGTGCTCTTGAGGTCGAATGCGGGGGTTGGGTGCGGTGCAGAAGACATGCGCGGGTGTGGCCGGCGGCGCCGACGCGGTTGCGGGCGCAAAAGGCGCGCAGTTTATCCTCGCCGCGCGACGCGACTGTGGCCGCTTCGCGCCGGCTGTGTCCAGATGCAGCGACGACGCCGACCACCGCCCGCTCGCAGTGCGATGATTGCAGACTTCTGCGTTCGATGACCGGTCCCATGCCGGCACTGCGATGTCACGTTTGATCACTCTGCTCACTGCCGCTTTGGCCGCCAGCGCACCCGCTGTGGCCAGCGATGTCCAGCCCGCCAGTGCAGCCGCCAGCACTCCCGCCAGCGCTGCCGCCCCGGTACCCGCCAACGACATCGTGGCCCGCGCCGCGCGCGAGCCCGGTGCGGTGTTGACGCCATCGGGCATGGTGTACCAGGTGCTGCGCGAGGGACACGGCGTCATGCCGGTGGCCACCGACTTCGTGCGCGTCCACTACGTCGGCACCTTCCCCGATGGCCGCGAGTTCGACAGTTCGGTTCGGCGAGGTGTTCCCGCCGAGTTCGGTCTGCGGCGTGTGATCAAGTGCTGGACCGAAGGCGTGCAGCGCATCAAGGTTGGAGGGAAGGCGCGCCTGACCTGCCCGCCAGCGGTGGCCTACGGCGATCGCGGTGCCGGCAACGTGATCCCGCCCAATGCCACCCTGATCTTCGAAGTGGAACTGCTGGGCATACGTGGGCTGTGATCGACCGATTGCGCGGTCGCATTGGCAACCCAGCCCGGCAGGTGGCTGGAATCGGCAATCCACGATAGCCCCCGCGGGAAAAGCGGATCCAATCCGGCTCCCGGAATTGACTCGGGTCAAATGTTCACCTCTAAGACCTGAGCGCATCACGCCATCGGCTTAGGTTTGGGATCCCGAAGCCGATCTCAGGCGGGAAGGCGACAACGGTGTCGCTACCGGAACCCACCATGTTTGCCCGCTTCAAGCACCTGAAAATCCGCCACAAGTTCACCGTGGTCGCCGCGCTGTCGGTGCCCATGTTCGCGTTGCCCACGACCTTGCTGTTGCGCAACAACCTCGCAGAGATCGACACCGCAGCGACGGCATCCGCCGGCATGCCGGCGGCGGCAGACGCGCTGAGACTGATTCAGTACACGCAGCAGCATCGCGGGCTCTCGGCACAGGCACTGGCGGGTGGCGCCGCCCAGGAGTCGCAGCGCCAGGCCAAGAGCGCCGAGGTCGAGCAGGCACTGGCGCGAGTGGCCACGCATGCCGACAAGCACCCGGAAGTGGCCCGCCAACTTGCCACGGTCCAGCAGCAATGGCCATCATTGGCTGGCGCAGTGGCCGGGAAGTCGATCCAGGGCAGCGAGAGCTATGCGCGGCACACCGAAGCCGTCGCCACCGAGATCATGGTGCTGCGCGGCCTGGCCGAGGCTGCCGGGCTGACCCGCGACAGCGATGCCGCCGCCCACCATGTGCTCAACGCCGTACTGGGCCAGCTGCCGCGCCTGAGCGAGACGCTCGGCCAGTTGCGTGCGCGTGGAACCGCCCTTCTGCAGGCGCGCCAGGCCAGTCCCGAGGACCGCGCGCGCCTGGAGAGCCTGGTCGCCGAGACCCGGCTGCACGGTGCCGACGCTCAGTACGGTCTTTCACAACTCGCAAAGGCCGACCCAGCGCTGGCGGCCCGCCTGAAACCGACGGCAGATGCCGCCGACCAGGGCCGTGAGCAGGCACTGAAGCTGGTGGAAGACCGCATCTTGCGCGCTCAGGCCCTCGAGGCGGCGCCCGCAGACTATCTGGCCGGCATGACACGGGCAATCGACGCGCAGTTCGCCCTCGTCGACGTTGCCTTCCAGGCCATGAACGAGCGCCTGGACGCGCGCGTTGGCGTCAATCGGCGCGAACTGGCTGCGACGATGGCGACCCTGCTGCTGTTCGGCGCCATGGCCGGAGCGCTGGCCTGGCGCGTCACGCGTCACACCACGCGCACCGTCGAGCGTGCACTGGCGGTCGCACAGGCCGTGGCCGGCGGCGACCTGACGACCCGCATCGAAGCCGAATCGCGCGACGAGATCGGCGAACTGGTGACTGCGCTCGCCCGTATGAACGACAGCCTCGTGCAGGTGGTGGCCCAGGTACGGCAGTCCAGCGAGAGCATCGCCACGGGGTCGAGCCAGATCGCCACCGGCAACGCCGACCTCAGCCAGCGCACCGAGCAACAGGCGTCGAGCCTGCAGCAAACCGCGGCCTCAATGGAGGAACTGGGCTCGACCGTCAAGCACAACGCCGCTACCGCCCAGCAGGCAACCGCAGTTGCCGCCGAGGCCAGCCAGGCGGCGCAACGAGGAGGCAAAGTGGTGCGCGAGGTGGTGGGCACGATGGACGAGATCAACGCGTCCAGCCAGCGCATCTCGGACATCATCGGCGTGATCGACTCCATCGCCTTCCAGACCAACATCCTGGCGCTCAATGCCGCCGTCGAAGCGGCTCGCGCGGGCGAGGCCGGTCGGGGGTTCGCCGTCGTTGCATCCGAAGTACGCAGCCTCGCCCAGCGTTCGGCCACCGCCGCGCACGAGATCAAGTCTTTGATCACCGCCAGCGCCGAGAAGGTTCATCAAGGCTCGCAGCTCGTGGCCGACGCAGGCCGGGCGATGGACGACATCGTGCACCGAGTGCAGCGAGTCAATGGGCTGATAGCCGAAATCAGCGACGCTTCGCAGCAGCAAGCAACCGGGATCGGCCAGGTGGGCGAGGCGGTGACGCAACTCGACACGGTGACGCAGCAGAACGCGGCGCTGGTGGAAGAAAGCGCCGCGGCCGCCGACAGCCTGGCCCAGCAGGCCGGCCGCCTGGTGGACGCGGTGGGCGTGTTCCGGCTGGCCGCCTGAACAGACTTCTGGCCGTTGCGCCAGTGGCGCGCCGAACAGGCTCTCAGCGCGACAAGGCCAGCTTCACGCCAAAGCCCACGAGCAGCGTGCCGGCCAAGCGGTTGAGCCAGCGCGTGAGGCGCGGGTTGCCGCGCAAGGCCTGCGCAAAGCGGCGGGTCAGCAACACCACGGACATCGAGTAAAGCAACGTCAGACCCGCGATCGTCACCGCCATGAACGCGAACGTGGCGAGCCCCTGGTGGCGCGCGGGGTCGACGAAGAGCGGGAAGAAGGCCATATAGAACACGATGGCCTTCGGGTTGAGCAGCGTGATGGTGAATGCCTGGCGAAAGTAGTGGCCGGGGTGGATCTGGATGACGGGGGCATCACCCGGGCGGGCGAGCGCCATCTTCAGCCCCAGCCAGGCCAGGTAGGCGGCACCCAGCCACTGCACGGCACCGAACACCACCGGCCAGGCGGCCAGCAGCGCAGCCACACCGGCAACCGCCAGCCACATCAGCACCTGGTCGCCCGCGATCACGCCCAACGAGGCCGCCAGGCCGCCTTTGAAGCCGCCCTTGCCGGTGGATGTGATCAGCGCCAGGTTGCCAGGCCCCGGTATGGCCAGGAACACCACCACCGCCACCACGAAGGCGCCGTAATCCGCCACGCCGTACATGCCCGCCCCTGCTCGAAAAGTTCAGGCAGCCATCATGCCAGGGATGCCGTGAGCTGGGGCTGCGCGGGCCACAAGCGCGCCGCCGAAACCGATCTCAGGCGCGGCCCAGCCAGCCCAGCAGGTCCTCGGCCGGCATGGGACGGGCATAGAGGTAGCCCTGCCCAACTTGGCAGCCCAGCGCACGCAGCGCCGCGTGCTGGGTTTCGGTTTCGACACCCTCGGCCACGATCTCCATGCCCAGGGCGCGCCCGAGGTCGACCACCATGCGGGCGATGGTGCCCTGCCCAGGCACGTCCGGTTGCGGATCGGGCACGGGCGCGGCAGCGCCGTCGAGCTCATGGATGAAGCTGCGGTCGATCTTCAGCCGGTGCGCGCCAAGCTGGCGCAGCACGCCCAGCGACGAGTAGCCGGTACCGAAGTCGTCGACGGCCAGCGACACACCCAGCCGGCGCAAGTCGGCCAGCACGCCCAGCACGAACTCGAGGTCCTCGACCGCGACCGACTCGGTGATCTCGAGCTCGAGCGCGCGAGGGTCGAGCCGGGCATCCTGAAGCGCGCGCGCCACCGAGGGCAGGAAGTCCGGATCTGTGAACTGGGCCTTGGACACATTGACCGACATGCGCAGCTCGCTGTAGCCGGCATGATGCAGGCGCACCAGCTCGAAGCACGCATTACGCAGCACGAATTCGCCGATGGAGACGATCAACCCCGAGCGCTCGGCCAGTGGAATGAACCGGTCGGGCGGCACGAAACGGCCGTCGTCCAGGCGCCAGCGGATCAAGGCCTCGAGCCCGACCGCCGTTCGCGTTTCCATCGCCACCAGCGGCTGGTAGGCCACGTACAGCCGGCGCTCGTCGAATGCCCCGCGCAGGCTGCGCAGCAGGCGCATGCGCTCGCGCGCATCCACCCCCATGCGTTCGGAAAAATAGCTCGAGCTGCCGCGTCGGTGCTGCTTGGCCTGCTTGAGCGCGAGATGAGCGTCCTTGATGAGTTCGAACCCCGGCGGTGAATCAGCGGCCAGCCGAACCAACCCCGACGTGACCGAGATGCGCATGCGCTCGCCCTGCACCTCGACCACGGGCACGAACGCCCGCTCGAGCACCTGCGGATTGACCACCGACTCCGGCCCCAGCACGCCGAAGGTGTCGCCGCCCAGGCGGGCCATCACCACTTGCTCGCCCAGCGCTTCGGTCAGCCGCTGGGCGGCCGCCTGCAGCACCTGATCGCCCACCTGGTGGCCCAGGGTGTCGTTGATGGCAGCGAAGTCGTCGATGTCCACCAGGGCCAGCACAGCGCCTTCGGGCTGGCGCAGCCGCTCGCCGATCAGCTCGATGAACCGATTGCGGTTGGGCATGCGCAGCAGCTGGTCGTGGTAGGCGTAGTCGACCAGTTGGCTGTAGAGCAGCACGTTCTCGAAAGCCACCGACATGCTGGCCGCAAAGACCTCGAGCAAACGCTCGTCGAGCGCCTCGAGTTCGCGGCCGGCTTCCACATAGGCGGCAATGCCTCGTCCCGATGGCGCGCTGAAGTACAGGCACACGCCGGGTTCCAGCACCGAGCGCTGCTGCTGCAGGCACCGTGTGAGCGCCTCGCGCACCGGCGTTCCGGGCAATTCACGCAACGGCCGATGGATGAGCTCGCTGTAGCGGCCGGCGGCGGCGATGATGACCGGGTCGTCCTCGCCGTTGTCGGGCGCCTGGGCGCATACCAGCCCTTCGGGCGTGACGCCGAGCAACGCGCTGAGCTGCGTGACCAGCCCTTCCGAGAAGCGCTGCAGGCCGCGCTGGCGCCCCAGGTGGGTGCTGGCGGAGACGACAATCTCCAAGCCGTTGCGTGTTTGCTCGAGCGCGAGGATCTGTCGATAGGAACGGATGGCTGCGGTCAGGCTCGTGTAAAGCCGCACCCGCGTGAGCTCGGACTTGGTCTTGTAGTCGTTGATGTCGTAGTTGCGTATCGTGTCGATCTCGGGCGCATAGCCGGGCTGGCCGGTGCGCAGCACCACCCGCAACGCATGTCGGCCGAGTTCGTCGCGCAGCGTGCGCACCAGGCGAAGGCCGGCATCGGGTGACTCCATGACCACATCGAGCAGGGCCACCGCGATGTCGGGTTGCGCGCGCGCCACCTCGATTGCCTGCGCGGCGCTGCGCGCATGGAGAAACTCGAGCGGCCGCCCTTCGATGGCAATGCCGCGCAGCGCGAGCTCGGTGGCGCGGTGCACGTCTTCATCGTCGTCGACGATGAGCACCTTCCAGACGCCCAGGCCGCCGGCATGCGCCGGCCCGCCGGCGTCGTCCTCCAGCAATTCGACGAAGGCTTCGGTATCCGGGCCGGATCGGTCGGCGGAGTGGGAACTCACGGCGGGTGGGCGTCTCGTGGCTGGGGTGATCGTAGCGCGTGCGAGCCTGGCGCGCGGGTCATGGAATGCCCGCAGCGCCCGACATGGGCGCCCGGCACGGCAACTCGATCACGAATTCGCTGCCTTCGCCACTCTGGCTGCGAACCTCGATGCGCCCACCCAGAACGCCGGTCACCAGCGTATACGCGAGATGAAGGCCCAGGCCGGAACCGCCCTGCCCCAGGCGCGTGGTGAAGAACGGATCGAATATGCGGCCCAGGCTGGACTCGGGTATCCCCACGCCGTCGTCAGCGACCGTCAAGCGCACCCAGCCGGGCGCAACCGCAGACTGCGCATGCAGGCGAATGGTTCCGGGCGGGCGGCCCTCGAACCCGTGCTCCACCGCGTTGGTGATCAGGTTCACCAGCACCTGACCCAGCGGGCCCGGGTAACCGTCCATCGGCAGGCCGAGGGGCACCGAGTCGACCATGTGCACCCCACTGCGGCGCAGCGTGGGGCTGAGTGCCAGCAGCACCTCCTGGGCCACCTCGGCCACTTCGAAGGGACGACGCTGGTAGCTGGACTGGTCGACCGCCAGCTGCTTGAAGCTGCCCACCAGTTCGGCGGCGCGCTGCAGGTTGCGCTCCAGCACCTGCTCGCCTTCGCTGGCGCGTGCCAGAAACCCCTCGAGCGCGCTGCGCCGCAGGCCGCCGGCCACCGCCTGCTCGAACTCGCGCCGGTCGTCGGCCATCGTGCTGGCCACCATCACGGCATTGCCGATGGGCGTGTTCAGCTCATGCGCCACACCGGCCACCAGCGACCCCAGCGAGGCCAGCTTCTCGGCCTGCACCAATTCGTTCTGGGCCCGCTGCAGGTCTTCCAGGGCGGCCCGCAGTTCACGGGTGCGCTCGGACACCCGCGCCTCCAGGCTCTCGTTGAGTTCGCGCAACTGGGCCTGCGTGCGCACCCGCTCCGACATGTCGCGCGTGAGCCAGAGGCCGACGCGCCTGCCCTGGATCACCATCTCGCTGGCCGACACTTCGCACTGCACCACCTCGCCGCTGGGCAGGTAGTAGGTCACGGGCACATCGTGAAGACGGCCATCGCGGTGCAGCAGCGCCCGTATGTGCTCGCGCGCCCGCGCATCGCGCCACAGGCCCAGCTCCCAGGTGGTGCGGCCGACGACCTGGTCGCGGGTGTAGCCGATGCGCTCGACCCAGCGGCGGTTCACCTCCAGGATGCGGCCGTCGTCGGCGTCGATGATGCACAACGGTTCAGGCAGCAGGTCGAAGGTGTGCGACAGCATCTCCCGGCTCTCGCGCAATGCCTGCTCGGCGCGCACGCGCTCGGTGATGTCTTCCTGCACGGTCACCATCAGGTCGTCGTCGCCGGCGCGAAATCGCCGCGCCGACAGACGGGTCAGCATGCGGCCGCCATCCCCGCGCACCAGATCGGCCTCGAAGCCTTCGACCATGTCGCCCTCGCCTCGCAGGCCAGCGAACAGGGCATCGCGCTGGCGCGTATCGGCCCACAGCCCCAGCTCGACGCCATTACGCCCGAGCACATCCTCGGGCTTGCGTGCGAACTGGCGGAACCAGGCCGCATTGGCGGCGACAGCGCAGAACCCGCGCCGAGCGTCCGAGACGATCATCGCCACTGGCGACGCGTCGAACACGGCCTGCAGCCGCTCTTGCGCGGCTTGGATCGCCTGGCGAGCGCGCAATTGGTCGGTCACGTCCACAAACGCCGTGATCAGCATGCGCTGCGGCTTGCGGCCGATCACCTGACCCGATACCTGGTACCAGTGCACGTCGCCATCGGCATGCCGCAGGCGGACCTGCATCGACCGCACGTAGCCCTGCTGGCGCACCTGTTCCCCATAGCGCTCACGGTCGGCGGGATCGACCCAGAGCCCGAACTCAGGGCCGCTGCGGCCATCGACCTGCTCGGGCGCATAGCCGAAGGCGCGGAACCACGCCTCGTTCCAGTGGCTGATGCGGTAGCGGTCGGCACTGCGCGTGTAGGCCAGCGGCACCGGGGCCGAACGGAACAGCGCCAGCATCAGGGCATCGTCGTTCGCATCGTGGCTCGCGTCGTCGTGCGCAGCCGCTGTGCGCGCATCTGCCGACGCCAAGGAGGGGTCCGAAGGCCCGCCGGGCTGCATGCGTGCCGATGCCGCTCGCGCCACGTGTCGACGGCGCAGCCGTCCGTTCAGTCGGTTCTGCCATGCCATGCGGACCCAGCCTCCTGCATCGCGCCGCAGCGCACCCAGCAGTATGCCGATGGCGCAGGATAGCGCCAACCCGCAGCGCCTGCGGGATGCGCGCCACTGCGGTGGCATCATCCGCAAAGAGTCCGCCCGGTGCGCCCTGCACACTGCGCCGTGTTGCCTGCTCGACCTCCCATGGCCACCACCGCCGATACGCAACTGAGCTGGACCCGCGACGACTGGACTGCCGCCACGCCTGCCCTTCCGGCACTGGACGACACCATGATGCGGCTCGTCCTGGCACACATCTCGACACGCGTCGCGGTGGTGAACCGCGACTGGACGTACCGCTATGCCAACGTCGAGACGCTGCGGTTCATGGGCCTGCCGCCCGAGCGGGTGATCGGCCTGCCGATGTCGCAGGTGCTGGACCCCGGCGTCTACGCCGTGCTGGAGCCATTGTTCCAGCGCGTGTTTGCCGGCGAGAGCCTGCACCGCCGCGGCTGGGCCCAGTACCAGCACCAGGGCAGGCGCTTTCGTGACCAGTGGTTCCTGCCCTACCGTGGCGCCGATGGCGAGGTGGACTCGGTCATCATCATCGGCCTGGACCAGACCGAGCAGCGCCTGGGCGAGGAAGCGCTTGCGGCGCACCAGGTCCAGCTTCGCGCCAGCGAGGCGTTGAAGGCGGCCATCTTCGACCATGCGCTGGCCGCGTTGGTGTCCACCAACGAAGAGGGGCTCATCATCGAGTTCAACCCCGCCGCCGAAGCCATGTTCGGTCGTCCGCGCGCAGAGGTGCTGGGCCTGCCGATGGCCCAGGTGATCGTGCCGGCACGGCTGCGCCCCGCCGGTGGGCAGGGTTTTCAGCTCTGGCGCGACGAAGCCGAAGCCGGGCCGGCGCGGCGCATGGAGGTGACGGCCCAGCGTGCCGACGGCCGAGAGTTCCCGGCCGAAGTGGTGCTGTGGCGCACCGAGGTGGGCGCCGCCGTGGTGTTCACGGCCTCGATCACCGACCTGTCCGAGCGCCATGCCGCGGCGCAGCAGATCGAGCGACAGCGTGATGCCCTGCGCCAGAGCGAAAAGCTCAGTGCAATGGGCAACCTGTTGGCCGGTGTATCGCACGAACTGAACAACCCGCTGGCCATCGTGATGGGTCGCGCGGCGTTGCTCGAAGAGAAGTGCAGCGCCGACCCCGCATTGCAGCGCGACGCGCAGTTGATCCGCGAAGCCGCCGAGCGCTGCGGCCGCATCGTGCAGACCTTCCTGAACATGGCCCGAAGTCGCCCGGCCCAACGAAGCCCTGTGAACCTGAACGTGCTGGCCCGTGCCACCGCCGAGCTGATGGCCTACAACTACCGCAGCCATGGGATCGAACTGCACTTGACGCTGGCCGAGTCGCTGCCGGCCGTGAGTGCCGACTCCGACCAGATCAGCCAGATCGTGTTGAACCTGCTGGTCAATGCCCAGCAGGCGTTGGCGCGAAGCAGCGCCGCTCGCGTCGTCACGCTGAGCACCGGCACGCCCGCCACCGGCGCCGGCACTGCCGGGGTCGCCCAGGTGGAGCTGCGCGTGGCCGACAACGGCCCAGGCGTCGATGCGGCCGCACGGCCGCGCCTGTTCGAGGCCTACTTCACCACCAAGGGCGAGGGGCTGGGCACGGGCATGGGCCTGTCGGTGTCGCGCACGTTGGCCCGCAGCCACGGCGGCGACCTTCGGCTCGACGAAGGGGTGCCCGGCCGCGGCGCGGTGTTCTGCCTCACGCTGCCGGCCCTGGCGATGCCGGCCCCGGCCTCACAGCCGAGTGCGGCAACACCGGTGGCCGATGCCAGCGAAGCCGCCGATGCCCGCATTCTGGTGGTCGACGACGAGGAGGAGATCGCCCTGATGATGCGCGAGATGCTGGAGCATGCCGGCTACGACGTGGCCACCGCCGAATCGGGCGCCCTGGCGCTGGAGATGCTGGCCGAGGCGCGCTTCGACGTGGTGGTCTCCGACCTGCACATGCCGGACATGGATGGTGCCTCACTCTGGCGGGAGATCCGCAGCCGCCATCCGGCACTCGAGCGCCGGCTGCTGTTCGTCACCGGCGACACGCTGTCTCCGCTGGCCCAGGAGTTCTTCAGGGCCTCAGGCTGCGCCGGCCTGGACAAACCGTTCAGCCGCGCCCAGTTGCTGGCCTGCGTCCAGGCCCTGCAGGACGCCACTGCCTGAGGCCCGCTGGCCGGTGGCCCAGGCCCGCCAGGGCGCCGTCGTGCGCCGTGCCCCAGGCGGTCAGTACGGGCGCACCAACCGCAGCCACTTGCGCGCTGGCAGCTTCCAGCGCGCCTCGATGGCCTCGGCGCGGGCCAGCAGCCCGGCGCGATCGGGCACTTCCACGCCCCGCGCGGCGACCACGACCGTGTTGCCCTCGGCCGTTGGGGCCAGCACCCAGACCTGATCGCGGCCGAATGCCTGCGCGATGAGATCCGCGCTGCGCTCGAAGCTCGCGTCGCGCCCGAACAGGTTCACCGTCATCAGGCCACCGTGGGTGAGGACGGCCCTGCAGGCCGCATAGAAGTCGGCATCGTCGAGCACCGGGGCGGCTGCCTCGTGGTCGTACAGGTCGACGCACAGCACATCGGCGGTCTGCAGGTGAGCGGGGTCGCGCACCCAATCGAGCGCGTCACCCTGCAGCACCAGCAGCCGCTCGTCGTCGGCGGGCAGGTGAAACCAGATCCGGCAGGCCTCGATCACGCTCGGGTTGAGCTCTACCACCGTGGTGCGCATGCGCAGCTCCTGGTGCGTGAACCGGGTGATCGCCGCCGCCCCCATGCCCAGTTGCACGGCGTGGCCTTCGGTCAGCTGTGGAGTCGGCCGCCAGAGCATCCAGGCCATCATGCGCTGCACGTATTCCAGCTCGATGTGGCGGGGCTTGCGGATGCGCATCGCGCCCTGCACCCAGGGCGTGCCCAGGTGCAGGTAGCGCACGCCTTCGAACTCCGACAGTGTTGCGCCGGCCAGCGCGGTCTGCTTGCGTTTGCTCATGCGGCGGTATGTTGCCGCATCGGCGGGGACCATCCGCCGAGGTGTCGCCGAGAGGCCAGCGATCTGCGTCCGGGTGAGTTGGCTTCAGCGGGCAGGCTGCCCGTTGACGGTCAGCGACATCAGCAGCCCTTTCTGGACAACGGTGGTGCCACCGGCAGAAGTCATCTGCACCTCGCGCTCCAACTCGATGCCATGGCCCCGCAAGACCCAATAGACACTCAGCGTGCCTGGCTGGTCGGGCCAGTCCCCTTCGAATCGGCATGCTTCGAACGTGCCGGCACCGGCCGTCTTGCGCGACTCGTATCCGACAAACCGGGTGCGGAACCGCTCGGTGGACGCGGTGGGGCCGGTGGTCACGCCGTCGCGCACCTGCGTCGTGGAGGAGTGCACCGTGACGGTGTAGTCCTGTCCCGGGTTCAAGGCCGCGTCGTGGGCCATCCACGCGGGATCCCAGACATACTCGGTGCGCGAGCGGCTCGTCACGCCGCCCGTAGTGGACACCTGGTCCTGGACCTGGCCGTGGTAGGCATACGAGCGCGCACCACTGCGCTCGAAGTACCACCAGTCGTCGGTGTCGCTGCGATCGCCTGCACCGGGTCCCGTGCTCTCATGGCGCAGCTGCCAGCTCATGACCGACCGGCCGCGGTATTGAACCTGCTGCAAGGGCCCGCGCGACTCGAGCACGTCGAAGCTCATGCCACTGACCACATGACGCCGCAGCGCTGAATAGCTGCTCACCTTCGTCAGCGTCAGGTCGTCGCAGTCGTTTTCGCCTGTGGGCGCTGTGTCGGGGCAACTGTCCGGATGCACCTGGCAGGCAAAGTCCGAGAGCACGCCCACCTGCACGGGTGCTGCTCCGCCGCCGGCCACCGGTCCCAGGATGTAGACCGCATCGCCCGCCACACCGACATAGTTCCCGGTCATTGCGTAGTAGCGGTAGACGTATGGCGTCAACGTCTGGTCGGCCTGATGACCCGGGAAAAACTGCGAGTAGGTGCGCTCGGCCCAATCCATCAGCTCGGTGGGCGTGGGTGTGCGCGGCGCGGCCAGCGCCTGCGGCGCCGCCAGCACGGTGGCCATGACAGCCGGCACAAGCCGACAGGGCAGTCTCATCGATCGCATGGGGTTGTCCTTCATCGTGGCCACTCGCCGCTCAGCCTGGCACCGCGCATCGTACAGGCCGAGCGCTACCGCGCCGCAATTCCCGACCGAACTGCCCGCCGCAGGAAACTTTGCAAAGATGCGCGCCCGGGCCCGCGGGGTGCCCCGTAGAGGCGGGCGCCTTCGTGCACATCAGATCCAAGGCTTGCCGACTGAGCACCCAGGGCGCCGACTTTGGTCTGAAGTTCCTCGCCGCGCTGCCCGACTGGATCATCGGGCGCCAAGGCATCGCGCGCCGCAGCCTCGGACTGGTGATGGCCGAGTTCAACGGCGTTCACGCCCGGAGGCCCACAGCCGTGCATGCGCCCCTACACAAACCACGACCACTACCGGCAGGTCTGCTTAGGCACCCAAAGGGCCGTGGTTTCCACCTTCGCTGCCGCCGGCTACCCCGTGCCCGAGGCACCGATCGCGCCGCGCAACCGCTGACGAGCCGAACCCGGCTGCTCAGGAAGTGGCGCCGATGGTCAGCGCCGCCAGCCGCGGCAGCACGCGGCAGGCGTTGGCTCGGGTGATGCGCGCGGTGTCCTCGTCTGCCCAACGGCGCAGCGCTGCCAGTGTCCGGGCAATGCGCGGCAACTCGGCCGGTTCGTTGCGGCTGGTCTGGCCCTGCGCCCGTTGCTGCGCGGTCCGATACAGCCATTGCGGCGGGATGTCCGGGGCATCGGTCTCGAGCACCAGTGCCTCAGCGGGCAGATCGGTAGCCAGGCGGCGGATCTGCAGAGCACGCTCGAAGGTCATGGCGCCACCGAAGCCCAGGGCAAAGCCGCGCTCGACGAAGGCCATCGCCTGGGCCATGCTGCCGTTGAAGGCATGGGCGATGCCGCCGACGACCGGCACCTGCCGCAAACCCTTGAGCAGCGCGTCCGCGCTGCGGCGCACATGCAGGATCACCGGCAAGCCGGCGGCGCGCGCCAGTTCGAGCTGCCTCAGGTAGAAGTGCTGCTGTTGCGCGACATCCAGCCCAGGCACGAACAGATCGATGCCGATCTCGCCGACCGCCACCAGTCGGGGGTCGTCGGCATGCTCGTTCAGCGCGCAGGCGAGTCGCGCCAGGTCGTCCGCGCCGGCGGCGCCCACATACAGGGGGTGGATGCCCAGCGCATAGGCCAGGCGATGCCGATGGGCCAGCGACCGCACACGATCGAGCCCCGCTGCATCGACGGCAGGCAGCACCATCATGGCGATGCGCGCCTCCCGTGCACGCGCCAAGACCTCGTCGCGGTCGGCATCGAACTCCGGCGCGTCGAGGTGGCAATGGGTGTCGATCCAGCCCGTCATCTGCAGCCGCCATCATGCCTGCTGCCGGGGCGGCCTGACCTTCGGCCATCGCCGCTGCGGGCGCACGCGCGCACACTGTGCGCCAAACCCCCTGCACGAACCCCTCCCATGGCCGACCCGCTGCGATCGACAAACTGGACCGACCTGCGTTGCGACCCCCGCGCGCCTGCCGGGGGTGGCGGTCCAGGCGGGTTCCGCCGCGCGGGTTCATGGCGAGACCCCTGGTTCGATGGCACGCTGCTCAACCCCTGGTCGCCGGCGGCGCGGGTGGCCGACGTGCTGCTGGCCCAGGCGCCGCCGGCACCCGCACCCACCGAAGTGCCCTGGGCCACCACGGTGGCCGACTTCGAGCGCTGGGAGGGCCGCATCTCGCACATGTACCTCGACACCAAGGGCCTGGTGACGGTGGGCGTGGGCAAGATGCTGCCCGACGTGGCATCGGCGCAGGCGCTGGCCTTCGTCCGCCGCGCCGACGGCCTGGCCGCGAGCGCTGCCGAGATCGAGGCCGACTTCACCGCCGTCTCCGCTCAGCCCAAGGGCAAGCTCGCCTCGAGCTACAAGGCCCACACGGCGCTGGACCTGCCCGACGCCGCGGTCGATGCGCTGCTGCGTGTCGTCGTCGACGGTTTCGAGGCCGACCTGAAGACACACTTCGCGGGCTACGAAACCTACCCGGTGCCCGCCAAGCGCGCCCTGCTGGACATGATCTACAACCTCGGGACGGCTGGCCTGTTGAAGTTCAAGAAGCTCGAGGCTGCCGTCGAGGCCGGCCAGTGGACCGAGGCCGCCGCCCAGTGCCACCGCGTCGGGCCGTCGGAAGAGCGCAACGACTGGACGCGCGACCTGTTCCTCGAGGCCGCGAAGTAGCATGCGGCGCGCCTTGCCGGCCCACTGCCCGATCTGGGAGGCAACCCTGGGCAGGCGCTCGGGACCCAGCACGAGCAGTGCCAGGACGAAGATGACCACCAGTTCGGAGAAGCCGACGTCGAACATGCAGGATCAGCCCGTGCCGTGCCTGGACCGAGCTGTCCTGGCAGGATTCATCCGCGGCATCAGGTCCGGGTGCGGTCAGCCTTGCTTCTTGCCAGCGGCTTCGTTCTGGCGGCTCTCGGTGAAGTCCGCGTCAGCCTGCTTGTTGATCTGCTTCGGTGGCTCGTCCTGGTCGGCCTCCGACATCGCCTTGCGGAACCCTTTCACCGCGCTGCCGAGATCAGTGCCGATGGAGCTCAGGCGCTTGGTGCCGAAGATGAGCACGGCAATCGCCAGGACGATCAGCCAGTGCCAGATGCTCAGAGATCCCATGACAACGCTCCAGGGGGCACTCCGTGCCCTCGCCAACAGGCCTCAATCATACGGCAAAACACCGCTGCGACCTTGATACCTGGCCCTCGTTTTGGCTGCTGCCCGGTCGCTGCCGGCGCTGTCACGCATCAGGCTGCGGTGGCGTGCGCAGCATGAAGGTCACCGGGCCCTGGTTCACCAGGCTCACCGCCATGTCCGCGCCGAAGCGCCCGGTTGCCACCCGCGCTCCTTGCGCCGCGACCTCGCGCACCAGGACATCGAAGAGCCCCTGGCCGATGGCCGGATCGGCGGCACCAGAGAAGCTCGGCCGGTTGCCGCGGTTGGTATCCGCGGCCAGCGTGAACTGCGGCACGAGCAGCAGGGCACCGCCCGCCTCGCGCACATCGAGGTTCATCTTGCCGGCCGCATCGGGGAAAACGCGGTAGGCCACCAGGCGCTCTGCCAGGCGGCGGGCCTGGCCGGGGCCATCGCCGTGCTCGACCGCCACCAGCACCAGCAGCCCGGTTCCGATCTGCCCCACCAGCTCCCCGGCGACACGGACGCTGGCCTCTGAAACGCGCTGCAACAAGCCGATCATCGGCTGCGGAGGATACGGGCCCACCGGGAAAAAAGGCAGTGGCTTGAGCCTGCAAAGGTGGTGTCTGGCCGGATGCCGGCCGATCCACTTTTGCGCCACAAATCAGCAAAAAATTGGGTTATGACAGATGTCAGGCGGTCATGGTACTCCTAATCAAAGACCGCTAAATTTGAAAACTAACAAAGTGGGATTATTGGCCTAATTTATGGTTTGAAATCGATAAAAGTGTACTTATCAATGCACAATACAAAAAATAAATATGTCAGGCACAATTTAATATTAACAGTGTCAATAAACTCACAATATATTTCCGGTGATTCTATTCACAAATTGCTGCTGACCGGTCCAGAGAACGCAGTTACGCGGCCGGAGCCGGCGCTGGCAGAATGGTGCCGATGTTGTCGGCGTCGCGCTTGAGACCTGTACCCCACGGCGGCGTCCGCTTGATGGTCGTGGTCCATGCCGCCGTGCTGGCGCTGCTCCTGGTCCTGGCGGGTTGCGCAGACCCGGCTGGACCGGCGCCGCGCGAGGCTGCCGACCTCGACGGAAATGCCAGCATCAAGACCTTCCGCTATTCGCTGGACCAGGCACCCTCGTCGCTCGATCCGGTCCAGGCCGCCAATGTCTACGCGAACCACGTGGTGCTGAACGCCTACGACACCCTGTTCGCGTACAAGTACCTCGCGCGGCCCTACCAGCTGAAGCCCAACCTGGCCGATGGCTGGCCGGAGATTTCCCCGGACCTGCTGGTCTACCGGATCCGCATCAAGCACGGCGTCCGGTTCCAGGACGATCCCGCCTTTGCAGGCGGCAAGGGCCGGGAGCTGGTCGCCGCAGATTTCGTCTACTCGCTCAAGCGCCAGTTCGATCCGAAAAACCGGCCCCAGGGCGCATGGCTCTGGCAGGGGCGTATCGCCGGACTCGACGACTGGAAAGCGGCTGGTTCGGACTACGATCGCGAGGTTCCGGGCCTGCGGGCGCTGGATCGCTACACCATCGAGATCCGGCTGCTGCGCCCCTTCCCGCAGCTGCTCGATACGCTTGCACTGGGCTTCTCTGCAGTGGTGCCGCGGGAAGCAGCCGAACACTACGGCCGCGAACTAGGAACCCATCCGGTCGGCTCCGGACCGTTCAGGGTCGTCTCCTACGACAGCTCACGCGTGGTCTTCGCACGCAACACGGCATTCCGCCAGGAGCCGGTGGACCTGCAGGCCGAGGGCTATGATCCGGCCACCCAGCGCTACACCGGTGTCGAGCGCATCCAGGGCCGCTCGCCGCCGTTCGTGGACCGCCTGGTCATCGACTTCGCCAGCGACGATGCCTCGCGCTGGAACTCCTTCATCAAGGGCAACGAGATCCAGGTGACCGGCGTGCCGGCGGAAAAGGTGGATGAGTTCCTGGAGTCGTATGATCCGGTGCAGCTGAAGCCCGATTACGCACGCAGGTACCAGGTGGCTTCGGGCCTCGAGGCGGGATTCGTCTTCGAGACCTTCAACATGAATTTCCCGGAGTTCGGCTACAACCCGGACCCGGAGCGGGAACGGCGCAACAAGGCTCTGCGTTGCGCCATCATCAAGACCTTCGACTGGGAAGCACGCAACCAGAGCTGGTACTTCGGCCTGGGCACGGTGTTTCCCGGCATCATCGTGCCCGTGGTGCCGGAGTTCGACCCGCAACTGTCGCGGGCCAGCGTGACCCGCGACGTCGCCGGCGCCCGGCGCCTGCTGCGGGAGAACGGCTGGACTGCGGAGAACCTGCCGGTGCTGGTCTACGGGCAGAGCGCCGGGGTGAAGCCGCGCATGTTCTTCGAGCAGTTTCGCGCCCAGCTCATGGACATCGGCTGGCCGCAGGAGAAGGTGGTGCTCAAGCAGTACGCGACCTTCGGTGACCTGGGCCGGGCCTGGAAGGAAAGCCGCCTGCCCATCGTGTCCAAGGGCTGGGGCCTCGATTACCCTGATGCGGAGAACACATTGCAGCTTTTCTATGGGCCGAATGGCTCTCCCGGCTCGAACGACGCCAACTACCGCAATCCCGAGTATGACCGGCTCTACGAGAAGGCCGCTGTGATGCTGCCCTCGCCGGAGCGCACGGCGCTTTACCGGCGCATGAACCAGATGATCATCGATGACTGCGTGGCCATCACCGGCCTGTCCCGCAAGCGCATCTACCTCTGGCACAAGAACGTCGTCGCGCTGCCGGACCGCGAGATCGTCGGCGGCTTCTTCCTCAGGTATGTGGACGTGCTGCCGGAGGGCGAGAGCGCCCGGCCAGCGGACCTGGAGCCCGCGGGCTGATGGACATCCTGCAGTACGCGCTGCGCCGGCTGCTGGCGGGTCTGCCGCTGCTGCTCGGCGTGACGCTGTTCAGCTTCACGCTGATGGTCTATTTCGGGCCGGACAAGACCTTCGAGCTGCTGGGCAAAAACCCGACGGCGCAGGAGATTGCCGAGGTCCGCCACCAGCTGGGCTACGACCGGCCCTTCGTTCTGCGCTACGGCGAGTACCTGCGTGAACTCGCCACCGTTGATTTCGGCAACTCCGATTCCACGGGCGAGAGGGTGTCGAGCCTGCTGGCGCGGACCATCCCCGTGTCGCTGGCCCTGGAGCTGCCGGGGTTCGTCCTCGGCAACCTGCTGGGCATCGCGCTGGCGCTGCTGGCCGCCTACCACCGCGGCCGCTGGCCCGACAAGCTGATCATGGGCCTTTCGGTGATCGGCATGAGCATCAGCTTCCTGGTGGTGATCTTCGTGTTCCAGATCTGGTTCTGCACCAGCCACGGCCTGGACCTGTTCCCGGTGCGCGGCTGGGGCACCGCCAGCATTGCCGACTACCTGCGCCATGTCACCGTGCCGACGCTGGCCATGGTGTTCGTGGCCCTGGGCTACAACACGCGCTTCTACCGCGCGGTGATCGTCGAGGAAATGGGCCGTGACCATGTGCGTACCGCGCGGGCCTTCGGTGCGGCACCGGCGCGGCTGTTCTGGCGCGACATCCTCAAGAACTGTGCCATCCCGGTCATCACCCGCATCGTTTTCACCATCCCGGCCATCGTCATCGGCGGGGCGCTGCTTCTCGAGACCAGCTTCGGCATCCCGGGCGTCGGCAAGGCCGCCTACGAGGCCATCATCAGCGGCGACCAGCCGGTGCTGAAGGCCGTGGTCGGGCTGACCACGGCGCTGTTCGTGATCGCGCTATTGGTGGCTGACATCCTCTACCGCGCGGTGGATCCGCGGGTGTCGCTGGAATGAACGCCGCCCAGCCCGGCCTGCCGGCCGCCACGGCACCACGCGCCTCCCTGTGGCGCACCGCGCTGTACAAGCTGCGGCGCGATCGCGCGGGTCTGCTTGGACTCGCAGTGGTGGCGCTCTACCTGGTCGCCGCCGTCGGTGCCTGGTGCGGCTGGTGGGCCGGCGACTGGGCGCTGATCACCGGCGCCAAGTGGGGCCCGGTGTCGGCGCAGCACTGGTTTGGTACCAACATCATCGGCCAGGACATCTTCCAGCGTGCCATCTACAGCACCGGGACCGCCTTCCAGGTGGGCCTGGTGGTTGCGGTGCTGGCGGTGGGCATGGGTGCGGTGATCGGCGCCGTCGGCGGCTTCTTCGCCGCCACCTGGATCGACGAGATCGTGCTGTGGCTGATGGGCGTGCTCGATGCCATTCCGTTCTACCTCATGGTGGCGGCAATCGCCTTCGCCCTGGCCGACAACCCCTACGCGATGCATGTCGCCATGGTGTCGACCTTCTGGACAACGACCGGGCGGCTGGTGCGGGGCGAGGTCATCAAGCTGCGCGGGCTGGAATTCGTCGAGGCGGCACGCGCCATCGGCGTGCCGCCGGTGGCCATCATCTTCCGGCACATCCTGCCGAATACCTTCCATATCCTGCTGGTGCAGCTGACGCTGTGTTTCGTCGATGCCATCAAGGCGGAGGTGGTCCTGAGCTTCCTCGGGCTGGGGGTGAAGGACGGCATGAGCTGGGGCCTGATGATCAGCGAGAGTACGCTGGAGTTCCTCGCCGGGCATTTCAACAACCTGATCGTCGCCTCGGCGCTGCTGTTCGGGCTGGTGTTCGCCTTCAACATGCTGGCCGATGCACTGCAGGACGCCCTGGATCCGAAGCAGGTGGCCTGAGGTGATGAACCATCCGACGCCGTTGCTGGCCCTGCGCGACCTGGTGGTGGAGTTCGACACCATGGCGGGCCGTGTACGGGCCGTGGACGGCGTGAGCCTCGACGTCTTCCCGGAGGAGAGCCTGGCTCTGGTGGGCGAGAGTGGCTGCGGCAAGACCGTCACCGCGCTGTCGATCCTGCGGCTGGTGCCGCAGCCGCCGGGCCGCATCGCCGGCGGCAGCATCCGCTTCGACGGCCGGGACCTGCTGGCCCTGCCGGAGAGCGGCATGCGCGCCGTGCGCGGGCGCGACATCGCCATGATCTTTCAGGAACCGATGACCGCGTTGAACCCGGTGTTCACCGTGGGCGCGCAGCTCGGCGACGTGATCCGCCGCCACCAGCGGCTGTCGCGGCGCGAGGCCCGGAAGGCGTCCCTCGCCCTGCTGGAACAGGTCGGGATCCCGGAGCCCGGGCGGCGCATCGACGAGTACCCGCACCAGCTCTCCGGCGGCCAGCGCCAGCGGGTGATGATCGCCATGGCCCTGTCCTGCGGTCCGCGGCTGCTGGTGGCCGACGAGCCGACCACGGCGCTGGACGTGACCACGCAGGCGCAGGTGCTCGAGGAAATCCGCCGCCTGCAGGCCGAGTACCGCATGGCGATGATTCTCGTGACCCATGACCTCGGCATCGTCGCCGAGACCTGCACCCGCGCGGTGGTGATGTACTGCGGGCAGGTGGTGGAGGCGGCCACCACCGCCGCGCTGTTCTCGCGCCCGCATCACCCCTACACCGTGGGCCTGCTCGACTCCATCCCGCGCCTGCGCGAAACCCGGCTTGCCGAGCTGCCGGTGATTCCCGGGAGGGTACCTGATCCCCTGCAGCTGCCGGCCGGCTGCCGCTTTGCCGATCGCTGCCCGCGCGTCAGCGCTGAATGCCGGGTGGTGTCGCCGCCGCTGGTCGCGACAGCCGATGGCGGGCTCGTCGCCTGCTATCACCCGCATCCATGAATAGACCGCTGCTCGAAGTCCGTGAGCTGAGGAAGTACTTCCCGATCCGGGGTGGCCTGTTCCGTCGTGTGGTCGGCCAGGTGAAAGCGGTGGATGGCGTGAACCTGCAGCTCGTGGCCGGGCGCACGCTGGGGCTGGTGGGCGAGAGCGGCTGCGGGAAATCGACTCTTGGCCGGGCGATCCTGCGCCTGCAGGAGCCGACCTCGGGGCAGGTCATCCTCAGTGGCGAGGACATCACCGCGCTGCCGCGGCAGGCGCTGCTGGCGCAGCGGCGCCAGATGCAGATCATCTTCCAGGATCCCTATGCCTCGCTGAATCCGCGGCGCACCGTGGGCCAGGCCATAGGTGAACCGCTGGACGTGCACCGGATCGGCACGCTGGCCGAACGCCAGCAGCGGGTCACGGAGTTGCTCGACATCGTCGGCCTGCGCGACTCGGTCCGCGACCGCTACCCGCACGAGTTCTCCGGTGGCCAGCGCCAGCGCGTCGGCATCGCCCGGGCGCTGGCGCTGAATCCGGCGCTGATCGTGGCCGACGAGCCGGTCTCGGCACTCGATGTCTCGGTGCAGAGCCAGGTACTGAACCTGGTGGCTCGCCTGCAGCGCGAGCATGGCATCGCGTTCCTGTTCATCAGTCACGACCTGGCCGTGATCCAGCATGTCAGCGACGAGGTGGCGGTCATGTACCTGGGGCGCATCGTCGAGCATGCGCCGGCTGCCAGCCTGTACCGCGAACCGCAGCATCCCTATACCCAGGCGCTACTTTCCGCCGTGCCGGTGCCCGATCCCGCACGCCGCCGCCAGCGCATCGTGCTCGCGGGTGATGTGCCCTCGCCGGCGAGGCCGCCGCCAGGCTGCGCCTTTCATCCGCGCTGCCC
>JABWBN010000295.1 GCA_013360485.1 Burkholderiaceae bacterium
CGCTTCGCGCTCGGTGCGCACCTGCAGCCGCTTGCCGACGTTGCCGGGCGACAGCACCCAGCGCGCCGGATCCTTCACATACGGTCGCGGCTGCGGCGCCGGCAGCGCCGGCTGCAGGCGCACCACGCGCTTGACATGGCACACCCGCGTCGTCAGCCGCAGCAGCACCGGCATCTCGAACTGCTCGGACAGCGCGAAGGCCTCGCGCGCCATCTCGTAGGCCTCCTGCGGGTCGCGCGGCTCCAGCACCGGCATGTGGGCGAAGCGGCCCCAGTAGCGGCTGTCCTGCTCGTTCTGCGACGACGAGTAACCCACATCGTCGGCCACCGCGATCACCAGGCCGCCGTTGACGCCGGTGAGCGCCGCCGACATCAGCGTGTCGGCGGCCACATTCAGCCCCACGTGCTTCATCGCCGCCAGGGCCCGGCGCCCCACCAGCGACGCGCCCAGCGCCACTTCGAGCGCCACTTTCTCGTTGACCGACCATTCGGCACGCACCGTCTCGCAGCGCGACAGCAGCTCGACGATCTCGGTCGAGGGCGTACCGGGGTAGGCCGCGGCCACTGCGACACCGGCGTCGCGCGCCCCGGCGACCAGTGCCTCGTTGCCCGACATCAGCAGTCGGGTGGTGGATGGCTGGGGGTTGAGCATCGGGATCTCCTGGCGGCAGCGGCTCGGTGTCGCAAGAGTCTATGGCTGTGTCTGCGCAATTTGCTTGCTTTGAATGCCACGATAAGGCAGATTAGCGCAATCCGATTGCTCAAACAGCCAAGATTACAGCAACCATGGAAACACCCGAACTCGACCGCACCGACCGCCTGATCCTCGATGCGCTGCAGCGCGACGGCCGCATCGCCAACAACGAACTGGCCGCGGCGGTGCAGCTGTCGCCCTCGCCCTGCCTGCGCCGGGTGCGCAGCCTGGAGGAAGCCGGCGTCATCCGCGGCTATGCCGCCTTGCTCGACCCGCTCAAGGTGGGCCTGGGCCTGCTGGCCTATGTCAACGTCAAGCTCGCGGCCAAAGGCCAGGCGCCGGCCGCCCAGTTCTCGCGCGCCGTGCGCTCATGGGACGAGGTGATCGAGTGCTATTCCCTCACCGGCGACATGGACTACCTGCTGCGGGTGCAGGTCACCGACCTGGCGCACTTCTCGCGCTTCATGATGGGCCGCCTGCTCGAGCATCCCGGCGTCGTCGACGTGAAGTCGAGCATCGCGCTGGAGATCGTCAAGCACACCGTGGCGCTGCCGGTGGTGCGCTGAACCGCACAGCGTTTCGCGGCGGGCCCTTCCGGCCGGGGCCTGATGCCGGTCAGTCCGAGCGCATCGCTGGCGCGCTATCGTCGCCCCTTTTTCGAGGAGCATTTCCATGGCCCGGATTGAAGGGGTGTGCCGTGAAGTCTGCGATGCCACCGAGTACGTGACCATCGTGACCCAGGGGCCCGACGGCCCGCACCTGGCCGGGCACTGGGGCAACTACATGCGCATCGTCGATCCTGGCGAGGTGGTGGTGTTCCCCATCGGCCGCTTCCAGCGCACCGAACAGAACCTGCGCGCCAACGCCCGCATCCAGCTCATGGTCGCCTCGCGCAAGGTGCAGGGCACGCGCAGCCCGGGGCAGGGTTGCGTGATCGACGGCACCGGTGAGATCGTCACCGCCGGCGAGCACCTCGACCTCGTGCGTGAAAAATTCCCCTGGGCCCGCGGCGCCCTGGTGATGCGCGTGGGGGCGGTGTCGACTCAGCTGTAGGGCGCCGGCACAGCGGCTGGGCTGCGGCACCTGTGGCCCCGTCGGTGGCGGTGCGCCCGGTCGCAGCCGCACAATGGCGCCGTCCGCAACACCACGCGCGCACGCCATGGCCTCCGACCTCGACACCGTCACCTTCATCTGCGACCAGAGTGGCTTGGCGGCGCGCTTGTCGCACAGGCGCATGTTCGGGGAGTACGCGCTCTACCTCGACGGCAAGGTGGTGGCGTTCGTGTGCGACAACCAGCTCTTCCTCAAGCCCACCGATGCCGGGCGCGCATTGCTGGGTTCGCCCACCGAGGCGCAGCCCTACCCGGGCGGGCGCAACCACTTCCTGCTGCAAGACGAGCTCGATGACCCGCCGCGGCTGCGCCAGGCGTTCGAAGTGACCGCAGCGGCGCTGCCGTTGCCCAAGCCCAAGCCGGCGCGCACGCCCGCGGTTGCTGCGAAACGGACGTCGCCCGCAGCGCACCGATCGCGCCCCAAGCCCGGGGGCTGACGCACGTCACAGCTGCGACACGGGCATCGGCCGCCCGGTCAGGTAGCCCTGCAGCAGGTCGAAGTGCATCTGCTCGCACAGCTGGGCCTCCGCCTCGGTCTCGACACCTTCGGCCAAAGCGACCGAGCCCAGTTCGTGCACCAGGCGCACCATCTCGGCCACCACGCGCTGCTTGCGCTCGCTGGCGCGGTCGAGATCATGGATCAGCCCCATGTCGAACTTGACGAAATGCGCCGGCACTTCGCCGAGCTCGTTCAGGCGCGCCTGTCCGGCGCCGAAGTCGTCATAGGCAAAACGCACGTCCATCTCGGCCAGGTGAGCGGCCAGCTCACGCATGCGCTCAGTCTCGACGACTGCCGTCTCGTGCACCTCGACCACCAACGGCAATGCCGGCTGCTGCGCGCGCAACGCCCGCAACTCGTCCAGGAACTGCGGACCGAAGGTTTCGCTCGGGTGCGTGTTGACGAAGACCATGGCGCTGCCCACGCGCGGCCCAGCCGCGCGCACCCCATGCACCCGGAACGCCGAGCTCAACTCGGCCTCGCGGCCCAGCGTGGCGGCCACCTCGAACAGACGCATGGGCGAGACCGGCAGCGCCGGATGCTCGCCGCGGCCGAGCAGTTCGTAGGCCAGCGCTTCGCGTGAACGCACATGGACGATGGGCTGCACCGCACATCCGATACCGCGGCCGGCGAGCAGCTCGCGAAAGGGTTGCTCGTCGCGCAGGAAATTGTGGGTCAACCCGCGGTCGGGTGGCACCAGCACCGTGGCGCTGATGGGATAGTGCGTGTCGGGGTCGTCTTCGCCGGGGCGGGCGTGGCGCACGATGCGGAACTCGATCTGCGCAAAGTGAACGATGTCGTTCTCACCGATTTCGCAAGTGCCCTGGATACGCTCGTGATTGACGAAGGTGCCGTTGGTGCTGCCCAGGTCGGTCAGGCGCAGGCGGCCTGGGCCGTCGGCGGTGATCTCGGCATGGTGGCGCGAGAGATTGCCCGAGGCCACCGCCAGGTCGTTGTCGACGTCGCGACCGATGCGATAGGGCCACGACGCGATCTCGTAGGCGATGCGTGAGCGATCTGCCGCCACGGTTTCAAGTACCCAACCGGTGACCATCGACTGCTCCAGCATACCGGCGGCGATTCGCCGCGGCACGCCGCCCATGTTGCACACGGTTACTCTTATACGACTTGCCGGCGCGCGCGTCGACCCCGCGGGCCCAGGGCCAGCAGGGAATATTGCCACCGATTCACGGGGCACAAGCCGGTGCAGGCGCGGACGCGCGCTGCACCCCTTGGAAACTCAGCCCGGCGGCGCGGTGTCGATGAAGCTCTGGCGCGTGGCGAGCTTCTCGCACAACCGCGCCAGGTTGGGGAAGTCGTCCCGCCAGGCAATGGCCGGGAAGCGGAAGTCGAGGTAGCCCAGGGCCACGCCCACGGCGATGTCGGCCAGCGTGAAGTGGTTGCCGTTGCACCAGGGCTTGTCGCCTAGGCCCTGGCTCATGGCCTTGATCGCGCTGTCGACCCGGCTCATCTGGCGCTCGATCCAGGCAGGGCTGCGGGCTTGGCCGCGCGGCGCCCAGGTTTCCTCCAGGCGCGCCAGGATGGCCGCATCGCACAGGCCGTCGGCCAGTGCCTCCCAGGTGCGCACTTCCACGCGCTCGCGACCCGACCCCGGGATCAGCTTGCCCACCGGCGACAGCGTGTCGACATATTCGACGATCACGCGCGAGTCGAAAACGGCCTCGCCGCCTTCCATGACCAGGCAGGGCACCTTGCCCAGCGGGTTGGACTTCAGGATCGCCTCCTGCGCCCAGACGTCCTCGAGCAGCAATTGGTAGTCCAGCTTCTTCTCGGCCATCACCACGCGCACCTTGCGCACGTAGGGGCTGGTCAGCGATCCGATGAGTTTCATGGGCATGGGGAAAAGGCATCCGGCACGGGCGCAGCCGTCGAGTCAGACACGCTGCGCCCAGGGGCGGGTCCGATTCATTCTAGCGACGGGCCTGGGCGGCACGCGGGCAGCCGGCCAAAGGTCACGGCGGTGTCGCGTCCGGCCCACGAACACCGATTCGAGGTGACGCGCCGGACCGCCGCCCTGGCGAGAATGCGCGTTGCCCTGGCACCATGGCGCCCGATGGTTGCCACGCTTGCCGAACCCGCCCGACACACGCCGCTGATCGCCGAAGCCGATGTGCTGGTGCTCGGCGGCGGCCCGGCCGGGCTGATGGCG
>JABWBN010000045.1 GCA_013360485.1 Burkholderiaceae bacterium
AAGTTGCTCAAGCTTCTGGTATCGAGCGTCTTCTTTGTCCATGGCGCTCTGACTCCATCGGCTCCAAGAAGTTCAAACTTCATGTGGCCGGCTCAATAAGCTGCGACACTTGCATCCGTTCTGACGCCCGGACACCGGAATGACGCAGCAACAGAACCTCGCCGACTTCATCTGGAACGTGGCCGACGCGCTGCGCGGCCCGTTCAAGCCCTCGCTCTACGGCCGCATCATCCTGCCCTTCACGGTGCTGCGCCGCCTGGAGTGCGTGCTTAACCCCACCCGCGACGCCGTGCGTGCGCAGCACGCCGCGCTGGCAGGCAGCGGGGTCGAGCTAGACCTGGTGCTGCCCGCGGTGGCCGGCGCGCCCTTCTACAACACGAGCCAGTTCACCCTTGCCACGCTGGGCTCGACCAGCACGCGCGCGAACCTCGAAGACTACTTGGCCCGCTTCTCGGCCAACGCGCGCCAGATCTTCGAGCAGTTCGGCTTCGACAACTGGCTGGTTAAGCTGGAAGGCGCCAACCTGCTGTACCTGGTGGCGCAGAAGTTCGCCGCCATCGACCTGCACCCGGACCGGCTCTCGAACCACGAGATGGGCCTGGTCTTCGAGCACCTGATCCGCAAGTTCGCCGAGGCAGCCAACGACGACGCCGGCGAGTACTTCACACCGCGCGACGTGGTGCGCCTGGTCACCACGCTCGTCTTCGCCACCGACCACGAGGCGCTGAACGGCCAGGGCGTGGTGCGCACCGTCTACGACTGCGCTGCCGGCACCGGCGGCTTTCTTTCTTCGGCCATCGAGCAGGTGGCCGAGTGGAACCCCGACGCCCGCATCGTTCCCCACGCCCAGGAGTTGAACCCCGAGACCTATGCGATCTGCGTGGCCGACAAGCTGATCCAGGGGTACGACGTGCGCAACCTCAAGTTGGGCAACACGCTCAGCGACGACCAGCTCAAGGGCGAGCGCTTCGACTATTGCCTGGCCAACCCGCCCTTCGGCGTGAAGTGGGAGATGGTGCAGAAGGCCGTACTCGACGAGCACAAAAGCCTGGGCTACGCCGGCCGCTTCGGCCCCGGGCTGCCGCGCGTGGGCGACGGGTCGCTGCTGTTCTTGATGCACCTGCTGTCGAAGCGCAAGCCGGCTGAGCAAGGCGGCACCCGCATCGGCATCGTGTTGTCGGGCTCGCCGCTGTTTAACGGCGGCGCCGGCTCGGGCGAGAGCGAGATCCGGCGCTGGATCCTGGAGAACGACTGGCTCGAAGCCATCGTCGCGCTGCCGACCGACCTGTTCTACAACACCGGCATCGGCACCTACGTGTGGATCCTGTCGAACCACAAGGCGCCGGAGCGCCGGGGCAAGGTGCAGTTGATCGACGCCACCGACCTGCACAGCCCCATGCGCAAGAGCCTGGGCAGCAAGCGCAAGCAGATCGCGCAGGCGCAGATCGACGAGATCGCGCGCTGGCACGACGAGCGGGCCGACGGGCCACACAGCAAGCTCTTCGACACCACCGACTTCGGCTACCGCCGCATCACGGTGGAGCGGCCGCTGCGGCTGCGCTTCGAGGTCACCGAAGCGTCACTGGCGGCCTATGCCGCCGCCAAGGGGGCCGACGAGGTCGAACGATTCCAGGCCCTGATGGGCCGGGGTGCCTACAACAACCTGGCCGGCCTCCTGGCCGCGGCAGGCATCAAGAAGCTGGGCAAGGCGGCGCGCAAGGCGGTGCTGGACACGCTTGGGATCCGCGACCCCGAGGCCGAGCCGGTGCCCGATGCCGATGGCACGCCGCTGCCCGACCCCGAGCTGCGCGAGTTCGAGAACGTGCCGCTGAAGCAGGACATCCGCGAGTACTTCGCACGCGAGGTGCGACCCCATGTGCCCGACGCGTGGATCGACGAGGGCAAGGTCGACGACAAGGACGGCCGGGTCGGTGTCGTGGGCTACGAGATCAACTTCAACCGCTACTTTTATACCTACGTGCCGCCGCGGCCGCTGGAGGTGATCGACGCCGAGTTGAAAGCGGTAGAGGCGGAGATCGCCGCCTTGCTTGGCGAAGTGACCGCATGACGAACGCACCGTTGACGAGGCAGCTCGACCTCTTCGAGGCGCTGCCGCCGGCCAGTGAAGGCGTCGACTTGGAGTTCAAGGCGGCGCGCGGCGGTCTTCCCGGCAGCTTCTGGGAAACCTACTCGGCCATGGCCAACACCGAGGGTGGCCTCATTGTCTTGGGCGTAGCGCAGCGCGGTGGTGCACTCGCCTGGGAAGGGGTTCCAGACCCGGCCCAGTTGCGCACCACGCTGTGGAACCAGATCAACGACCGACACAAGGTCAGTACGAATCTGCTGACCCATGCGGACGTCACCAGTTGGGAGCGCGATGGCCGCCAGTTCGTCTCGGTCCAGGTGCCGCGGGCGAAGCGCGAGCAACGGCCGATCTACATCGGCGCCAACCCGCTGACCGGCACCTACCGTCGCGCCGAAGACGGTGACTATCACTGCAGCTCCGACGAAGTGCGCCGCCTGCTGGCCGATCAGAACGCCAGCGATCCTGCCGACGCTCGCGTGCTGGATCAATTTGGACTGGCCGACCTGGACGCCGACACACTGCGGCAGTACCGCAACCGCTTCGCGTCCCGAACGCCCGACCACCCCTGGTTGTCGGAGGACGACGCCGGACTGCTGCTCAAGCTGGGAGGCCTGCGCCGTGACCGCACAACCGGTGGCCTGGGCCTGACGGTGGCCGGGGTTCTGATGTTCGGCAGCTTTGACGCGCTGCGCGAGGCCATGCCCAGCTACCACGTCGACTACCGCGAGAAACTGGCGGCTGATCCTGCCGTCCGCTGGACTCACCGCATCCACGCCGACGGGACCTTCGCACCCAACCTGTTCCAGTTCTACCAGCGAGTGCGTCAAGGCCTGGGCGCCGACATCAAGCTGCCGTTGCCTGCCTCGATCGCTTGGCGCGTGCAACGAGTCGGAGCGCCGATCTCTTGCGCGAACGCCGCGCCGCCCTCATCACCGCCGCCGTCACCGGCCAGATCGACATCCGCGAGGCGGCGTAGACCAGCCCGCGCGCACCAGGGAGCACCGACCGCATGAACAAGGGCCGCACCCTCAAGGTCTTCCTCGTCGACGGCACGCCCACGGGCCTGCTGACCGCCGAGATCATGAACTGGACCGGCCACGTCATCACCGGCCCGCGCAGCCGGCTGACTGAGTTGATCCAGCGGCCCGAGGCGCAGCGCACGGCGGTCTATTTCCTCGTCGGCCCCGACCAGGGCGCCGGCATCGGCACGCAGGTCTACATCGGCGAGACCGACGACGCGGCGCGGCGCCTGGCCCAGCACAACAAGCCCGAGCAGCCCGGGGGCGGGGGCGGCAAGGACTTCTGGGAGCGCGTGTGCGTCGTCACCAGCAAGGACGCCAACCTCACCAAGGGCCACATCAAGTACCTGGAGAGCCGGCTGATCGCGACCGCCAAGGAGGCCGGGCGCTGCGAACTGCTGAACGGCACCGACCCCGGCTACGCCAGCCTGCCCGAGGCCGACCGCTCGGACATGGAGTACTTCCTGGAGCAGATCCAGACCCTGCTGCCGGTGCTGGGCTTCGACTTCCTGCGCGCGCCGCCGCGCAAGCCGAAGGCTACTGCCACGCCGGAGACCGGCGATGCCGCGCGCGGCGAGTCGCCTGTCTTCATCGGCGACGTCAAGAAGTACGGCATCACCGCCCGCGGCCAGGAGATCGACGGCGAGTTTGTCGTCTTCAAGGGCTCCAAGGCGCGCCGCACCTGGGAGGGCGTGGAGGTCTCGTACACCAAGCTCTTCCACGACTTGGTGGCGCGCGGCATCCTGAAGCCGGCCGCCGATGGCCAGCTCAACGAGTTTGGCGAGGACTACGCCTTCAGCTCCCCCAGTGCCGCAGCGGCCGTCGTGGCCGGCCGACCTGCCAACGGGCGCATCCACTGGATCGTCGAAGGCGGCCGGCAGACCTATGGCGAGTGGCAGGCCGAGAAGGTCAGCCGCATCACCGGTGAGCTTCAGGAGACCTTGGGCGAGCTCACGCTATCGGCGCAGGGAACCGTCGGCCCATGAAGATCCACCACGAGTGCGAGCTGGAGCGCCACATCGTCGAGCAGCTGGCCGCGGCCGGCTGGTGGGTGGGTGACTCGGCCGCCTACGACCGCGCTCGCGCGCTCTACCCCGAGGACGTGATCGCCTGGCTGCGCGAGAGCCAGCCGCAGGCCTGGGCGAAGCTGGAGGCGCTCAACGGTGCCCAGACCGAGGGCGCAGTACTGGACCGTTTGGTGAAGACGCTGGAGAGCGCGGAAGGCGGCACGGTCAACGTGCTGCGGCGCGGCTTCGCCATCGCCGGCGGCGGCCAGCTGGCCATGAGCCAGGCCCTGCCCGAGGACGAGCGCAACCAGACCGTGATCGCCCGCTACGCGGCCAACCGGCTGCGGGTGGTGCCGCAGCTGGTGTACTCGCTCGACACCGCCGACCGCATCGACCTGGCCCTGTTCATCAACGGGCTGCCGGTGGCCACGATCGAGCTCAAGACCGACTTCACGCAGAGCGTGGAGGCAGCCATGGCGCAGTACCGCGACGACCGCCCGCCACGCAGCAAGGCCACGGGCCGGGCCGAGCCGCTGCTGACCTTCCGCCGCGGGGCCGTGGTGCACTTCGCGATGAGCGACAGCGACATCCGCATGACCACGCGGCTGGCCGGGCCGTCCACCTTCTTCCTGCCCTTCAACCGCGGCCGCGACGGCGCAGGGGGCAACCCGCCCGCGGACGATGGCGGCTACCCCGTCAGCTACCTGTGGCAGCGCGTGCTGTCGCGCGACAACTGGCTGCGCATCTTCCACCGCTTCGTGCTGCTGGAGCGCAAGCTGGTGGAGGACGCGCAGGGGCACAGCCACTGGCGCGAGACGCTGATCTTCCCGCGATTCCACCAGTGGGAAGGCGTGACGGCGCTGGTCGAGGCCGTGCGCGCCGAGGGCGCCGGGCAGCCGTACCTGATCCAGCACAGCGCCGGCTCGGGCAAGACCCACACCATCAGCTGGACCGCGCACGAGCTGATCCGCATCCGGCGCGCCGACGGCGAGCCCTACTTCCACACCGTCATCGTCGTCACCGACCGCACGGTGCTGGACAAGCAGCTGCAGGACGCGATCGCCCAGATCGAACACCAGACCGGCGTCGTGCTCGCCATCGACCGCGAGGGCTCGGCCCTGCCCAAGAGCCAGCAGCTGGCGCAGGCGCTGCTGGACGGCACGCCGATCATCGTGTGCACGCTGCAGACCTTCCCGCACGCGCAGAAGGCGATCCTGGGCGAGCAAAGCCTGCGCGGCCGGCGCTTCGCGGTGATCATCGACGAAGCCCACAGCAGCACCGGCGGCAGCACCGCCGACGACCTGCGCTACGTGCTGACCGGCCAGAGCGAGGACGAGTGGGCCCAGCTCAGCGCCGAGGAGCGGCTGTCGGTCTGGCAGGCGTCGCGCCAGCGCCCGGGCAACGCGAGCTACTTCGCCTTCACCGCCACGCCCAAGCACAGCACGCTCAGCCTGTTCGGCCGGCCCCGCAACGCCAAGGCCCCGGCCAGCGCCGACAACCCGCCCGCGCCCTTCCACACCTACACGATGCAGCAGGCCATCGAGGAAGGCTTCATCCTCGACGTGCTGGCCAACTACACAAGCTACGCGACCGCACTTCGCGTGGGCACCGCGTTCAGGTGATGAACAACGCCAAGGTCGACGCGATGAAGGCCAACCTGCCCGGCGCCGCGGTGCAAGCCATCTTCGGGGCGATGAACACGCACAAGACCCTGGCCACGCGGCTGCTCAGCGACCAGGAGTCGAGGGACGCGTTCCTGGACGTGATCTACGAGCTGCTCAAGCGGGAAGGCGGCGGCGGGTTGTTGGCGGCAGCGCGGGCGGGTGCCAGCCGCCCGTCGACTTGAACCCACCGGCTGTCGGCCGTGCCTTTAAGGGGGCACCCTGTCGGGCGACTCGGGCCACCGGGTCTCCAGCGCAGGCCGCCCTACCCGCCCAAAGCAACGTCCTCCGTTGCTTGTCGGCTGGCGACGGTTCCAGACCGTCAGACCGTCACCAGGCATGCACCGGACAAAGGACTTCACACTCCGATGTCCCACGAAAAAAGGACTTGCCTCGCAGCAAGTCCTTGTTTTCGTTCGGAAATCTTGGTGGGCCCTGTAGGATTCGAACCTACGACCAACGGATTAAGAGTCCGCTGCTCTACCAACTGAGCTAAGAGCCCTGGATGCGTCCACCGCGATGGGTGGTGGGTTGTGCAGGATTCGAACCTGCGACCAACGGATTAAAAGTCCGCTGCTCTACCGACTGAGCTAACAACCCGCGCTCATCACCGGGCGACGGGTTACCCCGCCATCCTCGAACACCGAATGTCTGGGGTAGCCGGCCACCGGTGCGGTAGAGCTCGACATTCTAGCATGAACCTGGAGAAGCGCCAGTGGCCCGCAGCGCGAGCTGGCGCATCACCTCACCGGCTGCCACAAGGCCGAACGTGGCGGTGACCGTGACCGTGGAGCCGTAGCCGTGGCAGTTCAGTCCGCCATCGGGCGCGCAGGTCGCATCGGGTGGCGCCGCCACTGCCTCGCGCGAGAACACGCAGCGCACGCCCAGATGCCGTGCAGACGCGGATGCGCTGCGCGGACCGGACGTCGCCAGAGCCTTGCGCAGCCGCTGTCGCAACGACGCCAGCAAGGGATCGTGCGTCGCCTCGCCCAGGTCGGCCACCTCCACCCGCTGCGCCTCGCGCTTGCCGCCGGCGGCACCGCAACAGACATAGGCGACGCCGGTGACGAGCGCCCACCGCGCCAGGGCCAGCTTGGCGTGCGACTGGTCGCAGGCGTCGATCACGGCGTCCACCGGGACGGGCAGCAGCGCGGGCCAGTTGTCGACCGAAGCGAACTCCTCGACCGCATGGACCCGACAACCGGGATGGATATCGGCCACGCGCGCGCGCAACGCCTGTGCCTTGGCCATGCCCAGTGTGGAGCCCAGCGCCTGCACCTGGCGGTTGATGTTGGACTCGGCGACATGGTCGAGGTCGATGAGCACGAGTTCTGCCACACCGCTGCGCGCCAGCGCCTCTACGGCCCAGGAACCCACCCCGCCCAGGCCCACCACGGCTACACGGGCCGCTCTCATGCACCGATAGGCAGCGTCTCCCCACAAGCGCCGCATGCCACCGAACCGACGCTCGAGATCGGCTTCGTCAACTGACGCCTGCAAGAGCATGCCGGCGTCGGCAGGCGCCTGTACGCCCGGGGAAGTCACCATGGCCGGCGCGCCCCGCGCTCAGCCCTTGAGCGAGGCCAAGCGCTCGCGCGCGGCGCCGGCAGCCTCGGTGTTCGGAAAGCGCTTGATCAGGTCGTCGAGCGTTCGACGCGCACCCTTCACGTCCTTGGTCTCGACCTGGCAGTTGGCCACGGCCAGCAGGGCCTCGGGCACGCGCGGGTGATCGGGCGTGCTGGCGATCAGCGCGCGAAAACTCGCGATCGCGTCGCGGTAGTTGCGCCGGCCATACTGCGCATTGCCAAGCCAGAAGCGCGCGGAGTCCAGCAAGCCGCTGTCCGGAAATCGCTTGACGAACCCCGCCAGCTCGGCGGCTGCCTTGTCGAACTCGCCCGCCCTCAGAACGGCCAGCGCGTCGTCGTATGCCCGCTTTTCCTCCGGCTCGACCGTGACGGTGCGGCCGTCGACCGCGACCTGCTGGGGCTCGAGCCGCCTCAGCCGCTCGTCCAGCCCCTGCGAGCCTTCCTTCAGGCGCTGCTGCAACTCGGCCACATCGCGCAGCAATTGTTCGTCGTGGCCACGCAGGCGGGCCAGCTCGGCCCGTTGGTTCTCGAGCTGGCTGTTGAGCTCGAGCAGGCTGCGGCGCAACTGCTGCACCTGTTCGAGCAGTTGCGCGTTGGTGGCCGCCTGCTCGGCCGCGGACTTGCGGGCGGCATCCTCGCTCGCCGTGAGCCGCGCCCGCAGGTCGAGGATGGCCTTGCGCGCCTCATCGTCTTCCAGCAGACCGGCCTGCGCCTGCAGTCCGCACAATGCCGCCATCGAGATGGCGCAGATGCGCAGGGCCCGAGCGAGCCCATGCGCAAGTGCGCCCGCCGATGGCCCGTCGACACGCGGCTGCAGCGCCGGCACGTCAACGATCCTTCAGCTCTGCGCGACGGTTCTTGGCCCAGGCCGCCTCGTCGTGTCCATCGACGGCCGGACGCTCCTTGCCATAGCTGATGGCTTCCAGCTGGCCGTCGGCTGCACCCAGCAGCACCAGCGACTTCACCACCGCCTCGGCGCGCTTTTGGCCCAGGGCGAGGTTGTACTCGCGCCCGCCGCGCTCGTCCGCGTGACCTTCCACGACCATGCGCTTGCCCTTGCTGGCCGCCAGCACGCGCGCATGGTCTTCGATCATCGTGCGGAAGTCTTCCTTGACAACGAAGCTGTCGAAGTCGAAGTAGACGATGCGATCGAGGCCGGCTGCCGTGGGCGCCTTGGCGATGTCGACCGCGGTCACCTGGCTCTGGGCGACGCCACTGCCCGTCTCGGTGGGTGTCGGCGTGCCGCTGCCACTGACGGCCTTGGGCTTGGCGTCTGTGACGGCTGCCCCCTCGTCGAGCTTCACGGACGAACCGCAACCGGCCAGCAGCGCACCAACGGCCAGGCTCAGCGCGGTGGAACGGATCAACATTTTCATATGGGCTCCTCGGGTGGGTCAGGGGTACCGGCGGACGGCACCTCGGGTGAACGGTGAAAAGCACGACGCATGCGCAAGTCGAGCGGCGTCACTCGGCGCGAGCATGGGTCGCCTCATGCCTGGAATGGTCCCCAGGCGGGCTCGCGCACGTCCACGCCGGTGGCCAGCAGTCGCGTGCGGATGCGGCCATCCAACGTGGTGGTCATCAAGACGTCTCGCCCCTGGGCACGGGTGGCGTACATCAACAGCCGACCGTTGGGCGCGAAGCTGGGGCTCTCGTCGTCGGTGGTGTCGGTCACCGAGCGGGGTGGACCTCCGCCGGCGAGATCCATCACCATGACTCGGAATGCGCCGCGGTCGTCGCGGGTCACATAGGCCAGCGTCCGGCCATCCGGACTGATGGCCGGGCTGATGTTGTAGGCACCGCTGAACGTGATGCGCTCGGCAGGGCCACCGGTGGCGGGCATGCGATAGATCTGAGGTCCGCCGCCGCGATCGCTGACGAAGCAGATGTGCCGACCGTCCGGCGTGAAGACAGCCTCTGTGTCGATGGCCGCGCTGCTGGTCAGCCTGCGCGGCTCGCCACCCGCGAGCTCGATCGTGAACAACTGCGATCCGCCCTCGCGCGAGAGGGTGGCCACCAGCCGCTTGCCGTCGGGCGACCAGGCCGGCGCGCTGTTGGAGCCCCGAAAGCCCGCTACCGCGCGCCGCTGGCCGCTGTGCACCTGCTGCACCATGACCACCGGCTTGCCGGACTCCCAGGAGACATAGGCCAGTTGCTGGCCGTCGGGTGACCAGGTCGGCGAGATGATGGGCTGCGGACTGGCCAGCGCCACCTGCCCGCCCTCGCCATCTGCATCGCTGACGCGCAGGGTGTAGCGGTTGGCAGCCCGGGTGACGTAGGCCACCCGGGTGGCGTTGACGCCGCGCTCGCCGGTGAGCTTCTCGTGCACGGCATCGGCAATGCGGTGAGCCGCCAGACGCAGGTCGGACTGCGGCACGGCCATGGCCTGGCCCAGCAACTGCTCGCCCTTGACCACGTCCCAAAGCTTGTATCTCACGTCGAACCGGCCATCGGCCAGTCGCGCGGCAGAGCCGGCCACCAGCGCGTCGGCACCACGCCCGCGCCAATCGGTGAAGATGGGCAAGCTGTTCTCGTCGAGCAACCCGCTGGAGTCGACGCTGCGGAACAGCCCGCTGCGCTCGAGGTCGGCGAGCACGATGGCCGAAACAGGCTGGCCCGTGCGGTCTTCATCGCGAAACCGCGCGATGGCCACTGGCAACTGGGTGGCCCCGATGCCGGAGATCTCGACGCGGAACTGGGCTCGGGCGGCGGACCACGGCATGAGCAGTCCACTGGTCAGGGCAACAACGGTGTGGCGGCGTGTTCGATTCATCTGTGGGTGATACGGGCGACGGGGCCAGCCGGGGTTGACCTGCGGATCGCATTCTAGGCAGCCCACCGCGATGGCAGCACCGCAGGCAACATCTTTGTGCACAGGGTTACCTCGGTGGCACGATTGACCATGCCGGCAGGCGGCCGACCGAGAGCCCACGTGCGCTTCGGGCGAGCCTAACATCGAGCCGCCTTGCAGATGAAACCCAGCCACCCCACCGACGCCACCCACTCGATGCCGTGCCCCTGCGGCAGCGGCACCGCGCTGCACGAGTGCTGCGGCCGCTGGATTGACGGGTCTGATCGGCTGTGCGCGCCAGACGCGCTCAGCCTCATGCGCTCGCGTTACACGGCCTACGTACTTGAGCGCGCCGACTATCTGCTCGATACCTGGCACCCGAGTACACGCCCGCCGCGGTTGGGTTTCGAGCCGGGCCTGCGCTGGTTGGGCCTGCAGGTGCGTGGGCAGCGATCCACAGGCCCGGGCACAGCCGAGGTGGAGTTCGTTGCGCGCAGCAAGCTCGGTGGGCGGGCCCACCGCCTGCATGAACGCAGCCGGTTCCAGCGCGAGGATGGGCGCTGGCTCTACGTGGATGGCGACTGCGCATGAGCAGTGCCTCTAACGTCGCTCCGGCCGCCGACCTGCGTGTGCTCTTTGCCGACGACTGGATCCTGGCCATCGACAAGCCGGCGCGGCTGCTGGTGCACCGCAGTGCCCTCGATGCCCATGAGACCGACGACGTGCTGGGGCGGCTGGCCCGATCCGGGCTGGGCCGGTGGCACCCGGCGCACCGCCTCGACAAGGGTACCTCGGGCGTTCTGCTGCTGACGCGCGACTCCGCCACGGCTGCCGCACTGGGCCAGGCCTGGGCCGCAGGCACAGTACACAAAACCTACCGCGCGCTGGTGCGCGGCTGGCCGACAGCACAAGGCCAGACCGATCGGCCCCTGGCGCGCGACCCGGAGCGCCCCAGCACCGGCCAGCCGATGTTGCCGGCCTGCACGCGCTGGCGGGTGCTGCAGGAGCTGACATGGCCGGTGCGCACCCACCCGGAGCATGCCCACACGCGGGTGGCGGTGGTGGCAGTGTGGCCGCTGACGGGCCGACGCCATCAGATCCGTCGCCACTTCAAGCAGTTGGGCCACCCGCTGGTGGGCGACGCCACGCACGGCAAGGGGCCGCTGAACCGGGCGCTGGCCGCGTGGTTGGGCATCGAGCGGCTATGGCTGCATGCGCAGCGGCTTGAGCTGCCGCATCCCGTCACCGGCCAAGCGCTGACGATCGAGTCACCACTCGATGGCGCGTGGCACGCTCCAGCGCTCGGCGGTCCTCTTACGCAGACATCGGCAGCTTGCCCGGAAGTCGGCGCACCGTGAGCTTCGTCGACTTGTACGGCGCCAGCCAATGGCCCACTTCGTTGCGGGCGTAGCCGGATGGATCGCTGGCCTTGAACTCATGCACTTCGCCGTCGGAAACGACGACGACATGCCCGCCGCTCCACATCAGGTAGTTGCCGGTCGACTCGACCCCATCGAAGAACGCGCGCACGTCGGCCGGATCAGCCTTTTCCAGGGTGACCGAACGCTTGCTCACCTTGCCGGTTACCGCATCGCTCGACTCCAGCGTGCAAGTGACCGGGGTGGCACCCAGCGAACTGGCCATGTCGGCAGCCTCGGTCATGTGGAAGATGGATGCGCCGCACGCCGTGCCCGCATAGGTGATGCAGTCGAAGCCTCGGTGGGCCTGCTGGGTTTCGAATTGGCCCGCGTAGACGAACACGTACTTGTCGAATCCGGGCACCTTGGCGAACATGCGCCCGTGGAACTCCTTGGCGGCCGCATCTCCCTGATAGGTCAGGGCCGGCCCGTTGCTGTCCTGGTCGAGTGGCAGCAGCACGCCGTTGTGCGGTTGAACCGGCGTGGTGAGGAACTGCGGGGCCGAACGGGTGATGATCTGGCCGCGCAGGCGCACCTGAGCCCAAACCTGTACGGTCGTCGCCCACAGGTGCTGGCGATCGAACAAGCTTAGCAGTTCACCCAGGTTCTCCAGGCACATCAGGTCGTGCAACGGCCGACCCGTCACGTCCAGCGTCAGGGTGTCGTTGATGAAGGCCAGGTAAAGCACCCATCCCGATCCCCTGGGCGGCAGTGGTCCGCCGTCGCAGGTGGATACCTGAATGCTGTAGCCGCCGCCGTCGTTGACGAGCTTGCCGTCCTTTACGGCCGTGAGCACGCGCGCCAGCTTGATCGGCTTGAGCACGAGCGGGTTGGCCAGCCGCACCAGGCGCTTGAGGGTCTGGCCGTTCGGGTCCACCACGCCGTCGGCGGTGCCACCCCAGCGCTGCTGAAAGTCGACGATGCACTGACGCGTCGCGTCGTCGAGCTTGCCGGGCAGCATGGGCTGCGCCAGAGGGCCGAGCGCCTTGCGCAGCAAGTCCTGCACCTTCTCCACATCGGCCGGCAGGTTGGGCGCCAGTTGGCCCTGCGCGTTCTTGCCGACCGCTTTGGTCAGCACCGTGGGTACATAGGTCATCGGCAACTCCAGATGGAAACGTCAGCGCAGCGCGGGAAGCGCGGCGCGCCACGCGCATGCTGATGCAGCATAGGCACGCGACATCACCCGCGCAGGTGACGGAAGTCAGCCGCGATCCGCCTTGGCCTCACCGGTAACCCCCATCGGCGTGCGCGGCGACAATGCGTCCCCGCCCGCTGCTTGCCACCCTCCCACCGTGCATCCGTCCCACGGCATACCTGCCGCCGCCCTGGCCTACATCCTGTGGGGGTTGTTTCCCCTGTACATCAAGCAGGTGGCACATGTGCCGGCGCTGGAAGTGGTGGCGCACCGTTCGCTGTGGTCGCTCGTGTTCATGGCCGCGCTGCTGCTGGCGCTGCGACGGGTAGATTGGGTGCGTGACGTCATCCGCCAGCCGCGGGTTCTGGGCATCACGCTGGTCAGCGCCCTGCTGCTGTCGACGAACTGGCTGGTGTACGTGTGGGCCGTTGCCCACGACCGCGTGCTCGATGCCAGCCTGGGCTACTTCATCAACCCGCTGGTCAACGTGATGCTGGGCTATGCCGTGCTGCACGAGCGCCCGCGGCCGGTGCAGTGGCTGGCGGTGGCGCTGGCCGGAGCCGGCGTGGCCTGGCTCACGCTGGGCGCCGGCACCTTGCCCTGGGTGGCACTGGTGCTGGCGGGCAGCTTCGGCGTGTACGGGCTGCTGCGCAAGACGGCGCCGCTGGGCGCCATGGAGGGCCTGGCCCTCGAGACCGCCTTGCTGGCGCCGTTGGCGCTGGTGCTGGCCGTGGTGTTCCTGGTCCGCGGCGATGGCGCCTTCCTGCGCGGCGACGCGCTCACCGACACCTGGCTGCTGCTGGCCGGGCCGTTCACCGCGATTCCGCTGCTGCTGTTCGCCGCCGGCGCGCGCCGCGTCACGCTGGCCACGTTGGGGCTGTTGCAGTATCTGGGACCGTCGCTGCAGTTCGTGCTGGGCGTGTTCGTGTATCACGAGCCCTTCGAGCCGGCACGTGCCCTGGGTTTCGTGCTGATCTGGTCCGCCCTGGTGGTCTACAGCGGCGAGGGCCTTTGGCAGCGTTCGCGCGCAGCCGCCGCCTGAGGCGCCGGCCGGCAGCGCAGCGGCTAGAGCCTCAAATCACCCGCCAGGCTTGCCAGCGTTTCGGGCGCCAAGCTCACGTGCGCCGGGTAATGGGTGTGGTCGCATCCCAGCTTCACGCCGGCTCCGGCGCGCACCGCCCGGGCACCCGCTGCACCCAGCTCGAAACGCACGAAATGCACCGACGAGGTCTTGTGCTCGTTCTCGCGCTCCAGGTCTTCGTCGGCGATGGCGTAGACGCGCGGCTGGCCTTCGACTTCGACGAACAGCCGGTCCTCCACGCCAATGAGCCGGGCCAGTTCGCGGCGGCGCTCGTGTGGGTCCGGGTACTCGATGAGCACGGTGGCCTTCCAGTTGCTGCCGTCGGGCACAAGCGGCGCATAGGCATCGATCTCGCCCTGGATGCCGTCGTCGTCGAAGATCTTCTCGATGTGCAGCATCTCCTGGATCTGGCGACGAATGGTCTGCTCGTCTTCGAACTGCAAGGTGAGATGCTCGCCCAGCCCCACACTGCGCAGGCGGCGATGGGCAATGGCCTGCGCGCGGCTGCTGGTGCGGATGCGCGCATAAGCCTCGAGCGTGAGCAGGCTGTCGCGGGTGATGGTCGTCATGATGTGTCAGTCGATCCCGTAGGCGTGGCGCAGCAGGGACAGCGGGTGCTGCAGTGCGCGAGCGGGCGTTCCCGCCTGTTGCATGCCCTGCGCGATGTGATGGCCGGCCAGCGCGCAATCGCTGGCGATGACATCGGGGTCGTCCTTGGCCATGGCCTTGAACACCGGTTTGCCGATTTTCATGGCCATCGGGTGATAGGGCGTCTTGACCCCATAGGTGCCAGCATGGCCGGAGCAGCGCTCCACCGTGTTGAGCTGCAGCTTCACGGTCTGGCCTACCAGCTTGAGCACTTCTTCGGTCTTGCGGCCGATGTTCTGCACCCGGCCATGGCACGGGATGTGGTAGCTCACCCGCCCCAGGTCGCGGGTGAAGTCGGTGCGCAGCAGCCCGTCGCGGTGGCGCGCCGCGAAGTACTCGAACGGATCGAACATCGCATCGCGCACCGCCGCCACGTCGGGCTCGTCCGGGAACAGCAGCGGCAGCTCCTGCTTGAACATCAGCGTGCAGCTCGGAATCGCGCTCACGATGGCCCAGCCCTCGCGGGCGTACTTCGACAGCACCGCAATGTTGGCCTCCTTGTGGCGTTCAACGGCCTTGAGGTCGCCCAGTTCGAGCTTGGGCATGCCGCAGCACGACTCCTTCTCGACGATGACATACGGTATCGCGTTGTGTTCCAGCACCTTGAGCAGGTCATGGCCGATGCCCGGCTCGTTGTAGTTCACATAGCACGTGGCAAACACCGCCACCTTGCCGGGCGTGCGCTGCCCATCCTTCACCTCGGTGGCGCTGCCCTTTTGCGGCGCACTCCAGCGAAACCGCTTGGTCGCCAGTTCGGGCATCCAGGCATCCGGGTGCACCCCGAGCATGCTGTCCATGGCACTGCGCGCCACCCGCGTGCGGTTCACCGCGTTCACCGCCTGCACCACGATCGGGATGCCGGCAAAACTGCCGTGCACATCGGTGGAGGCGAGGAACTGCTCACCCGGCCCCACCAGACCCTGGCTGAACTTCACCGCCTTGGCGCGCAGCATCAAGTGCGGGAAGTCGAGGTTCCACGCATGCGGCGGCACGTAGGGGCACTTGGTCATGAAGCACAGGTCGCACAGGTAGCACTGGTCGACCACACTCCAATAGGCCTCTTTGCGCACGCCATGCACCTCGCCGTCGTCGGTGGCGTCGACCAGATCGAACAGCGTGGGAAAGGACTGGCACAGGCTGACGCAGCGCCGGCAGCCGTGGCAGATATCGAACACCCGCTCCATTTCGGCGAGGCAGTCGTCGCGGTCGTAGAAGCGAGGATTGCGCCAGTCCACCGGATGCCGGGTGGGGGCTTCGAGATTGCCTTCGCGAGTGCTCACCAGACGATCCTTTCGCTGAATCACCCCCCCGTCGAGGGGGCGAGGCGGCGGCGGGCGCCGGCCGCCGCCCGCAGGCGTGCTCAGTCGACCAACTGGTCCAGCGCCTTCTGGTAGCGGTTGGCGTGCGAGCGCTCGGCCTTGGCCAGCGTCTCGAACCAGTCGGCGATTTCGTCAAAGCCCTCTTCCCGGGCGGTGCGCGCCATGCCCGGGTACATGTCGGTGTACTCGTGCGTCTCGCCGGCCACTGCCGCTTTCAGGTTGTCGCGCGTGGCCCCGATGGGCAGCCCCGTGGCGGGATCGCCCGAGCCCTGCTCGAGGAATTCGAGGTGGCCGTGCGCATGGCCGGTCTCGCCTTCGGCGGTGGAGCGGAACAGCGCCGCCACATCGTTCTGGCCTTCCACGTCCGCCTTGTTTGCGAAGTACAGGTAGCGGCGATTGGCTTGCGATTCGCCTGCGAAGGCGTCCTTCAGGTTCTGCTCGGTCTTGGAGCCCTTGAGTCCCATGTCGATCTCCTGGTGAGTTTGGGTCACGCCACGACCGGACGACTCGAACTCGAGCGCACCGGCTGACTCACACGCTAGCAAAGCGCCGCCGCCGCGGCCAATACAAAGCTTCAATGCATAAGATAGCCCGCGACTAAGAGCCAACCGAAGTCAATTGCGTGGGCTGGGTAAACCCGACGCGGCGCCTACACCAGGCCCAGCACCCGCAGCGCCAGGTGGTGCACGCGGCTGGAGGCGTCCACCAGGTCGTGCAGGATGTCGAAGTGGTGCCGGTGCGGGACGGTTTCGCACACGGGTACCGTGGTCGGGCCCCACTGGTCGCGGATGAGCTGGTTCTGCCGCAGGAATTCGTCGCTCTCCAGCGCCCCCACGGCCGCCAGCAAGGGCCCGCGTGGGCGCGGGAAGTAGGCCGGGCTCAGGCGCCGCACGGCGGAAGCATCCAGCTGCAGGTCGTCGCGCAGGAAGGGCGCGTGGCGCAGCGGCTCCAGGTCGTAGACGCCCGACAGCCCCAGCGCGCCCAGGACCGGCCGCTGCGGCAGGTCGGCAGCCACCTCCTTCCAACGGCAGCACAGCAGCATGGCGGCCAGGTGGGCGCCGGCCGAGTGGCCCACGACACCAATGCGCGACGGATCACCGCCGAAATCGCGCGCATGACGCCAGGTCCAGGCCACCGCCTGCGACATCTGCAGGGCGATCTCGGCGATGCTCGTCTGCGGGCACAAGCCGTAGTTGGGCACCACCACGGCGGCGCCGGCCTTCAGGAACGCCGGCGCCACGAAGGAATGGTCCGATTTGTCCAGCGCCCGCCAGTAACCTCCGTGGACGAACAGCAGCACTGGCGAGCCCGGCTGCTCGGCCGGGAAAACGTCCAGCCGCTCGGCCGGGTCGTCGCCATAGGCCAGGTCGAACCGGGCATCGAGTTGGCGCCGCACCAGCGCCGACGCCTCGGTCCAACGGCCCAGGATGTGCGCGCTGTCGGCCACCCGCGCCCGGATGTTGTACTGCAGGTCGTGCCATGCCTCGTCGCGCTGCGCTTGCATCGCTGCACCTCGTGTTCGGTCCGCCGCCATCCGGCGCCCGCGGTTTTACACCAGGATGCAGCCCGCCGCCGCACCCGCGCAGGCCAGCACCGGCTGCAGGTTGGCCACGCACCGCCGGTGCTATAATTTGCGGCTTTCGGGGACGTAGCTCAGCTGGGAGAGCGTCGCGTTCGCAATGCGAAGGTCGGGAGTTCGATCCTCCTCGTCTCCACCATACACAAGGGCTCGGATAGTCTCCGGGCCCTTTTTCTTGCCTGAAGTCCCCGCGCCACGCGGGGTTCCGGCTGCCTGTGCTGCGGGTGACCACCGGCAGACACGCCCGGAGTCAGCCACGTTCTCGGCCAGAGCCGTCTCAATTCTCCATTTGGCCTGCCGGTAGGCGCAGATGGTGGTCTAGCAAAATCAACAACTTACGCGCTCCGGTTCATCGTCAACCAAGGCCAGCAGCCGCCAGTACAACTGGACGATGTGCGTCACTTGTACTAACATTGCGGCAATTGATCTAACAAATAAGGTGCTGCCATGACTGCTGTTGCATCGTCGCCTTCGGCCCGCTCTGCCCGACTTGGGCTGCGCGCCACCCCCGAACAGGAGGCGGTGCTGCGCCGTGCCGCCGAGGTGGCCCACAAGTCGCTGACCGACTTCATCCTAGACAGCGCGTGCCTGGCCGCCGAGCAGACGCTGCTGGACCAACGGTTGTTCATGGTCTCAGGCAGCCAGTACCAGGCCTTGATGGATATGCTGGACCGCCCCGAACAGGCCAACGAGGGTTTGCGTGACCTGTTTGCCCGCAAGGCGCCCTGGGACACGAAGTGACGTTGCGCGCACCGGAGCCTCTGGCCGCGCAGCATTTGCTCGAGGGTTTTGATTGCGGCAAACCCGCGCTGAACGACTGGCTGTTGCGCCACGCCCGCCAGGCTCACGGCAGTGGCTCGGCCAAGACCTTCGTCGTTGCCGAGGACGATGGCCGCGTGGCAGGCTACTTCAGCCTGACCGTGGGGCAGGTCGACACGCTGGAGGCGCCGGAGCGCATCCGCAAGGGAATGGGGCAGTACCCTTTGCCAGTGGTGATCCTGGCGAGGCTGGCAGTATCCATTCACGATCAGGGGCGAGGTATCGGCTTTGGCCTGCTGCAGGACGCGATTCGCCGCACGATGCTGATTGCCGAGCAGGCCGGTATCCGGGCCATGCTGACGCACCCCATCGATGAAGAGGCGGCGAGCTTCTACACCCGGTTCGGGTTCGTCGCGTCACCGCTGCGCGAGCAGCAATCGCTGCTGCTCTTGAAGGACGCTCGTCGCTGGGTCCGCTGAATCATGCCTGTCGAATCACTGCCGACTCTCACCAAACCCGCCCATGAGCGCTGGGCATCGCCAGCGACTGGAGACGACGTTTCCGACTGCCAGCTCCGTCGTCAAACTGCTGGAGGATCTCGGCATCCTGGCCGAACTCACCGGGCAGAAGACGAACCGCGTTTACAGCTACCTGACGTATGTGGAACTGCCGTCTCGATGACGGGCCGCCGCACCGCGGATTGCGATAAGACTTTTAAAGGTCTATATTTGGTTCTTGCTTATCACAACACCACGGCCATGCGCTACTCATCCCAAGTCAAGCCCATCAGCTACCTGAAGGCCAATGCCGCCGAGGTGCTGACCCACCTTGCTGAGAACCGGGAACCTTTGGTCATCACGCAGAACGGCGAAGCCAAGGCCGTGCTGCAGGACGTGGCCTCCTTCGAGGAAACGCAGGAGACCTTGGCCCTGTTGAAGATCCTCGCACTCGGCCAGCAGGACGTCGATGAAGGCCGGATCAAACCAGTCGCCGATGTCATGGTACGCCTGCGCGCGAAGCGAGCCGCGGCCTGATGGCAGGCAAGCCGACGCGCTACGAGGTCCTGCTGACCGCAGGTGCCGAACAAGACCTGGAGTCGATCCACGACTACATCGCCGAGTTCGACAGTGTGGCCAACGCGGACCACGTGCTCGATCGCTTGATGGACGTCGTGGACGGGCTGGCCCAGTTCCCAGAGCGCGGCAGCTACCCCAAAGAACTCGCCGCGCTGGGTATCAAGGCGTACCGGCAGACGGCGTTCAAGCCGTACCGAGTGATCTATCGCGTTCTCGGCAGCCGGGTCGTGATCTACCTGATCATCGACGGCCGCCGTGACATGCAGTCCGTGCTGGCGCGCAGGCTTCTGGGCGCTTGACCCGCAGCAACCCGCTCTGCTACTCGTAAGCTCAACAGGTCGTATTGGCAGCAGGCAACCGCCCGCCACCACTTTCAAGGGCTCGGATGGTCTCCGGGACCTCTTTGTTGCCTCGAATCCCCACACCCATCGGGGTTCCGGCGTCCTGCGCTGCGGGTGGCCGCTGCAACGCCACTGGTCCCGACGGGCCCTCAGCGCATTGCGCTCGCAATCACCCGCATGGGCTGGATTTGCCCGATCGGCACAGGTGCCGCGGCACGTTATCCTTGTCCGGCACAGCATTCACTTGAAGGGGACGGCAGCGATGTACACGCGTATCCTGGTTCCGGTCGACGGTTCCGACTTCTCCGAACGCATCCTGCCGCATGTGGTGTGGCTCGGCAGCAAGACCGGTGCGGCGGTGTCACTGTTGCGCCTGGTGGAAACGCCCGAGGCACTTGCAGACGCGAAGCGTGCGCTCGACATCCTGGCGGCCCGCCACGCGGCGACGCCGGTGTGTACCGTGGGCACTGGCGATGTGGCGCGGCTCATCCTGGACGAGGCCGCGAAGGTTCCGGGCACGCTGGTGGCCATCACCTCTCACGGCCGGTCGGGTGTGATGCGCGCGCTGCTGGGCAGCACAGCGCTGAACGTGCTGCGTGCCGGCCGCGAGCCCCTGCTCGTCTACCGTCCCCCCACCGACGAGGGGGAGCCGGTGCCCACGCAGATCGACCGGATCGTGGTGCCGCTCGACGGCAGCGAGCTGTCCGAGTCGATCGAGCCGCTGGCTGCCGAGTTCGCACGCTGGATCGGCGCGCGCATCGTCGTGGCTTCGGTGGTGGACCCATCGGCCCGCGAGGCGGTGCCGGACGCTGCGTCCAGTGACGTGGTCGAGTCGGGCTATGTCCATGCGCGGGCCGCGCATCTGGCCGAGCGCTACGGCATCGATGTCGGCTGGGAGGTGCTGCACGGCGATCCGGAGACGGCCATCCCGAACTTCGTGCGCAGCTTGCCCAACACGATGCTGGCCATGACCACCCGCGGCCGCAGCGCGGTGCAGTCGGCACTGCTGGGCAGTGTGACGGCAGCCAGCCTGCGAGACGGCGGCGCTCCCGTGCTCACCCGCATGGGCTGATGGCGCGCCGACCGGTTCCGCTACTCAAGGTAACGCTGCGCCAGCTCCTCGCGCTGGCCGGGCCCGAGCCCCAGGCGGTGCTGCAGATACCCGTCGATACCGCCCGCATGGGCGTCGATGCCGGTCAGCGCGGCTTGCAGGAAATCGGGCTGCACCAGCCACAGCACCCGCAGGGCATCGGGCGGCAGGCCGGTGCCGCGCAGCGGCGGGTGGCGGTACAGCTCGTTGGTGAGCAGGTAGTCCTGCATCACCTGCTCGCGCGGAACGCCCAGCGCCAGCAGGATCAGCGCCGCAGCGAAGCCGGTGCGGTCCTTGCCCGCCGTGCAGTGAAAGACCACGGGATCATCGCTGGCGAGCAGGTGCTCGAAGAACTCCGCGAACCGGTGTGACTGGTCGTCGACCAGGCCGCGGTAGAGCTCGCGCATGAACTCGGCGGCCAGCTCGGGCGTGAACGATTGCCCCTGGCCCATGAGGTCGTGGATGCGCTGAGCAACCGTGGGCTCGATCGACAGCGAATGCTGCACCAGGCCGGGCAGGTCGTACGGAGCGGCCGCTCGCTCGGTCACGCCGCGGAAGTCGAACGACCGCCGGATACCCAGCGCCTGCAGGGCCTGACGGTCGGAATCGGTGAGGCCGCCAAGGTGGTCAGATCGGTACAGGCGGCGCCAGCGCACCGGGCGTCCACCGACGCCGAGGTAGCCGCCAAGATCGCGAAAGTTGGTAGCGCCCACCAGGCGGCGCGCTCGGTCGGGATGGTTGACCATGGTTGTCATTGTCCGTCGGGTCCGGCTGCGCGCATCGCGCCGGCCGAACTATGATGCCTCGACCGGCCCGCACGCAGTTTCCGTAGAGCCCGAAGCCCTTGGACACCCCTGACCTTCTGCAGTTGATGGCATCAGCCCGGGTGCCCCTGGCGTGCATCGACGAAAGCGGCCGGATGCAGTGGTGCAACGATGCTGCGTATTTCGGAGAAGCGTGACCGCCCGTTTCGGCATCGTGACCGCCGAATTCGGGAGCGTGACCGACCGTTTCGGTGACGTGACCGACGGACGA
>JABWBN010000296.1 GCA_013360485.1 Burkholderiaceae bacterium
GCACCAGCAGGCAGGCCGGATTGCCCAGGTCTTCGGCGCGGCGGGCGGTGTCGGCGGCCTGGCGGGTGAGCGTGTCGGCCACGCCGGGATCCAGCGCCGCGCCGTGCGGCGAGGTCAGCGCCTGCGTGACCAGTCGCTCGAGCTCGGGCTCCAGGGCGATGACATCGAGCTCTCGCGTGGGGCCGTAGATCTGCTGCACGATCACCGGGGCCAAGTGGATGCGGATGCGTCGGGCCAGCTCGCCGGGGTCGGTGACGGTGCTCGCATGCTCGGCCAGGCACTCGACGATCGAACGCATGTCGCGGATGTGCACGCCCTCTTCCAGCAGCAGCTGGAGCACCTTCTGCACAGTGGCGATGCCGACCATCTTGGGGATCACGTCTTCGATGAGCTTGGGGGCGAGCTTGGTGACGTGCTCGACGAGCTGTTGCGTTTCCACGCGACCCAGCAACTTGCCGGCGTTCACTTGCATCAAGTGTGAAAGATGGGTCGCCACGACGGTCGAGCAATCAACCACCGTAAATCCATTCATTTGGGCCATCTCGCGATGGCGCTCCTCGATCCACACCGCGGGCAGGCCGAAGGCCGGATCGGTGGTGCTGGTGCCGGGCAGCTTGACCGTGGCACCGCCCGGGTTGATGGCCAGGAACATGCCGGGGAAGGCCTCGCCCTCGCCCACCACGGCACCGCGCAGCATCACGCGGTAGACGCTGGGGCGCAGCTCCAGGTTGTCGCGGATGTGCACCGGCGGCGGCAGGAAGCCCACCTCCTGCGCGAACTTCTTGCGCACGCCCTTGATGCGGCTGAGCAGGTCGCCGGCAGTGCCGGCGCGGTTCTTGTCGACCAGCGCGATCAGCCGGTAGCCCACCTCGAGGCCCAGCGTGTCCACCGGCTGCAGGTCGTCCCAGCTGGCTTCGGTGCTGGCCTGAGGTGCTGCCTGGGCGCTGGGCTCGGGCGCGGCTTTGGCGCGACGCTCGCGCTGCGCCAGCCACCAGGCCAGCCAGCCAACCCCGCCGGCAATGGCCAGGAACACCACGTTGGGCATGCCGGGAATCAGCCCCAGCATTCCGACGATGCCCGCCGTGATGGCCAGCGCCTTGGGGTTGGAGAACATCTGGGCGCGGATCTGCGCGCCGATGTCGGACTCCTTGCCCACGCGGGACACCACCATGGCCGCGGCCACCGAGATCAGCAGAGCCGGGATCTGCGCCACCAATGCGTCGCCCACGGCCAGCAGGATGTAGCTCTCGGCGGCCTGGCCCGCCGACAACCCGTGCTGGGCCACGCCGATGATGAAGCCACCGATGATGTTGATGACGAGGATCAGGATGCCGGCGATCGCGTCGCCGCGCACGAACTTGCTGGCACCATCCATCGAGCCGAAGAATTCCGCTTCCTCGCCCACCTCGGAGCGCCGGCGCTTGGCTTCCTTCTCGTCGATCAGCCCGGCGTTGAGGTCGGCGTCGATGGCCATCTGCTTGCCGGGCATTGCATCCAGGGTGAAGCGCGCGCCGACCTCGGCAATGCGCTCGGCGCCCTTGGTCACCACGATGAAGTTGATGACCACCAGGATCGCGAACACGATCAGGCCGACCGCGAAGTTGCCGCCGATCAGGAAGTGACCGAAGCTTTCGATGACCTTGCCCGCGGCGCCAGTGCCGGTGTGGCCTTCCATCAGCACCACGCGGGTGGAGGCCACGTTCAGCGACAGCCGCAGCAGCGTGGTCACCAGCAGCACGGTGGGAAACGCCGCGAAGTCCAGCGGCCGGATCATGTGCGCGGCCACCAGCATCACCATCAGCGCCATCGCGATGTTGAAGGTGAAGAACACATCCAGCGCAAAGGCCGGCAGCGGCAGCACCATCATCGCCAGCACCATGACGATGAACAGCGGTGCCATCAGGGCACGCGCCACGCCGGCGCGCGGGCCGATCAGTTCCTGCAGGTGCTGTACGAAGCCGTTCATCTGGACCACGACGAGGGTGGAGGGATCTCCGGCCGCGCGCCCATGCGGGTGCGACAGCCTGGATCGTCATGGTGCCCGCTTCGTCGCCGAACTTGAGCCCGATAAGCGGCACGAAACCGGCCGTCATCCGGCGCATCGGGCGCCGGTGGGGACGACTCAAGTTCCGCCGTCGGGTCCGGGCTCGCCGGCCGGCTTGTGGTGCGGATCCATGTCCACCGGCACCGACACGCTGGGCACGTCGCCCGGCATCGGGCCGCGGCCGGCCATCGCGGCGCGCAGCTGATAGACATAGGCCAGCACCTGGGCCACGGCCTGGAACAGCCGCGCCGGAACCTCCTGGTCGACCTCGGTGTGTGCCCACAGCGCGCGCGCCAGCGCGGGCGACTGCAGCACCGGTACCTTGGACTCTCGCGCGATGTCTCGGATCTTCATGGCCACCAGGTCGGCGCCCTTGGCCACGACGCGCGGGGCGGACATCTTGCCGTCTTCGTATTTCAGTGCCACGGCGTAGTGGGTGGGGTTCATCACCACCAGGTCGGCGGTGGGCACCGCGGCGAGCATGCGGCGCTTGGCCATCTCGCGCATGCGCGCCTTGACCTTGGCCTTGACCTCCATGTTGCCTTCGGCTTCCTTGAACTCTTCCTTCATTTCCTGGTGGCTCATCTTCAGCCGCTTGCTCACCAGGAAGCGCTGCAGCGGCACGTCGATGGCCGCGAACACCGCCAGCAGCAGCACCACCAGACCCAAACCGCCCAGCACGGCGTGGTGGGCATGGCGCAACGCCACCGGCAGCGGCATGCCCAGCAAGTCATGAAACTCGGCGATGTGCGCACGCAAATAGAAGGCGCTGGTCGCACCCAGCAGCAGGGCCAGCACGCTGGCCTTGATCACCTGCGTGACGTTCTCGCTGGAAAACAGGCGCCCGATGCCGGCGATCGGATCGAGCTTGGACATCTTCGGAGCCACCGCCTTCATCGTGAAGTTCCAGCCGCCCGACGCGACACCCGCCACCATGGTGAGCAAGAGCGCCGCAGCGCCGATGGGCAACAACACATACAGCAGCGCCACTGTCGAGTCGAGCAGCCGCTGCGTCAGCACGTCGGGTTCGGCCAGCGCACGCGCATCGAAGCGCAGCGCCGTCCCCAGCAACCGGGTCAACCAGTCGCCCAGCGCGGGCGCCGCCACCACCAGCATCGCCCCACCGCCGCCGACCATGGCCAGGTGAGCCAGGTCGCGCGAACGCGCCACCTGACCCTCCTGGCGGGCCTTGCGGATCTTGCGTTCTGACGCGGGTAGGTTGCGGTCTTGTGATTCGCTGGCCATGGCCGGGCTACGCGCTGCCTGCGCGCCAATTTCACCCGGTCATCGTGCCGCGGCAGTGCCGCCTCATAGGCCGGAAAAGGGCCGGAAACCGCCTGCATCGCCGCGCTATGCCTGTGGTCAGCTTGTGACTGAATGTGGCATGCGCTGGCATCACGGCCGCGGCGGCTGCGCAGTTGCCCCCAGAAGCCGTGAAAAGCTGGCATTTCGATGGTCAGTTCGGGTTGGCCCTCAAGTCCAGCGCCAACTGGCCCGATAACCCGACGAAGGCTGTATTGAAGGCCAGCCGCGGGCCACGCCCGCTCGGCTTTCGACCGACCCACTGTTCCAACCCAGGTTCGCAAACCCGAATCGATCCCTAAGGACTACCGTCATGGCGACCGACATCCCCAGCAAGACCACGGCCGAAATCGCGGCGATGACCACGGCGGAGATCGCAGCGCTGACGACGGAGGACTGGGCCGCATTCGACACGGCCCAGATCGTGGCCCTGACGACGGCCCAGATGCCTGCCGTGGCCTCGAGCGGCTTGCGCGCGCTGTCCGACAGCGTGCTGGCGGCCATCGAGACGCAAGACCTGGTGCAGCTGTCGGTGGCGCAAATGGCCGGGCTGACCTCTGCGCAAGTGGGAGCCCTGTCGTCGGTGCAGTTCGGGGCGCTCACCTCGACCCAGGTCGGTGGCCTCTCGGTCACGCAAGTCCGCGGGATCGAGGCGGCCGACCTCGCCGCAGTGCCGACCGCTGTTCTGGCGGCCATGAGCACCGCGCAGATCGCCGCACTGAACACCAGCGCCGTGGCCGGAATGGGTACCGGGCAGCTTTCCACCCTCGGAACGCTCCAACTGAACAGCCTGACCACCGCCCAGCTGGCCAGCCTGCCCACCGCCAGCCTCAACTCGCTGACGACCGCACAGTTCGCTTCGCTCAAGACCTCGCAACTGGCCGCTCTGTCGACCGACCAGATCGTCAACCTGGAGACCGCTGATCTCGCCGCGTTCACCACTGCACAGATTCGTGGGCTGACGACCGCCCACTTGTCGGCCATGGGCACCGCCGAGCTCAACGTCTTGAGCACGGCCCAATTCGCAGCCCTCACGACCGCGCAGGTCGCCGCGCTGACCACCGATCAGCTCACCCGGCTGGAAACCGCCGACCTCGCCGCGCTGTCGACCTCCCAGATCCGCGGG
>JABWBN010000046.1 GCA_013360485.1 Burkholderiaceae bacterium
CGCGTCGCGCCAGCGCGGCGCCGCGCCAGACCGCGCCAGGTGCCGACCCAGAGGTTGCCCTGGCGGTCGACCCAAAGCGCCTGAATGCGCTGGGCGGCAGGGCCATCGGCGACATCACCGATGGACACCGGCGTGTGGCGACGCCGCATCGGGTCGTAGTGGACGAGCCCGCCGCCGTGGGTGCCGATCCACAGGGTGCCGTCTGCGGCCTGGGCCAGCGCCCGTATCGTGGGCAGTGCACCGCTCGCTACCGCAGGGTCGCGATGTGACTCCAATGCGTCAGTGCGCGGGTTCCAGGCGAGCAGGCCGTCGGTCTCGGTGCCGATCCACATCCGCCCATCGCTGCCGGACAGCAGCGCGCGGATCCAGCCCAGGCTGCGCCTCGCCGAGTCGGCGGTGTCGCGTTCGACGGGCCGGTAGCGGTGGCCATCGTGCCGAACCAGACCATCGCCGGTGGCGATCCAGAGCATGCCGCTGCGATCCTGCGCCAGCGAGGCCACCACATCGCGCGGGATGTGCGCGGCCCCAACCTGGGTGAATCGGGGTTCCAGCGGCGACCCCGCTGCCGCAGCGGCGGCTGCGGCCGACGTCGCGCATGCGATCGCCAGCACGCCCGCGGCGATGAGCATTCCCCCCTTCATGGAGCGACCATACCCGCACCGGCGTCGACGATGCTGCAGGGGGTACCCTGATGCACCAAGGCCGCCCGGCGCTTCGTCAGTCACGCGGCGCTCAGATCGCCTGCGGATCGACATCGATCGCCCATCGGGCCAGGCCCTTGTGCGCGGCGCGCAGCACATGCAACCGCGGCAACCAGGCCGACAGCCAGCGCTGCAGGCGCGCCCGTGATGCGCACTCGACCAGCATCTGCATGCGCTCGATGCCGGCCACGCGCGCCAACGCGGGGGGCACCGGCGGATACACCACGACACCAGCGTCGTCGTCGAGCCCGACCCCAGCTTCGGCCGCTGCACGCAGGAAAGCCGTGGCCACCACGACATCACGGGCCTCCGCCCGCAACAGCGCGAGATGGCTGAACGGCGGCAACCCCGCGCCCTGGCGCTCCTGCAACTGCCCCTGCGCGAAGGCTTCGAAGTCATGCCGCTTCAGGGCCGCATACAGCGGATGCGTCGGATGCCAGGTCTGCACCCACATCTGGCTGCGCAGCCCGGTCGCCGCATCGCGTCCGGCGCGGCCGGCCGCCTGCATCAGCAGCGCGAAGAGCCGCTCGGGCGCACGGAAGTCGCTCGCGAACAACGCAGCGTCCGGATTGAGCGCCACGACCAAGGTGATGCGCCGGAAGTCGTGCCCCTTGGTGACCATTTGCGTACCCACCAGCACATCGACTTCGCCCTCGTGGACCTGCGCCAGCCGCGACTCCAGCTGGCCCTTGCCGCGTGCAGTGTCGGCATCGATGCGGCCGATGCGCGCGACCGGCAGCAGTTCGCCGAGCTGCTCCTCCAGCCGCTCGGTACCGCGGCCCAGGGGCGCGATGTCGAGGTTGCCGCACTGCGGGCACGCCCTCGGCACCCGTTCGGCCAAGCCGCAGTGGTGGCAACGCAGGGTGCGCTCGCGCTTGTGGAACACGCGCCAGGCGCTGCAGTGGGGGCATCCGCTCTTCCAGCCACAGTCGGCGCAATGGAGCACCGGTGCGTAGCCGCGGCGATTGAGGAACAGCAGGCTCTGCTCGCCTCGCTGCAGGCATTCCTGCAGGGCCTGCAACACCGGGGGCGCCAGCAGCGCGGGATGTCCGTGCTTTTCGCGAGTCAGCAATCCCATGTCGAACAGGCGCACCTGCGGCAAAGTGGCACCGCCCATTCGATCGGCCATCACCACGTGGTGATAGCGTCCCTGCCGGGCACGCTCCCAGCTTTCGAGCGAAGGCGTGGCTGACCCCAGAACCACCGGCACCCGCTCCAGGTGTCCACGATAGACGGCCAGGTCGCGGGCCGAGTAGCGCGCACCCTCCTGTTGCTTGTACGACGGATCGTGTTCCTCGTCGACGACGACCAGTCCCAGACGCGGAAGCGGCACGAACACCGCCATGCGCGTGCCCAGCACGATGTGGGCATGGCCCTGCAATGCCATCAGCCAGTGGTGGAGCCGCTGCACCGGCGTGAGACCGCTGTGCAAGGCCACGATCCGATGCGCGGGGAACCGGGCCTCGAATCGGCTCAGCAGCTGCGGCGTCAAATTGATTTCGGGCACCAGCACCAGGGCCTGGCGCGCGCGCTCGAGGGCCTGCTGTGTGGCGCGCAGGTAGACCTCGGTCTTGCCGCTGCCTGTCACCCCATGCAGCAGGACCGGTCGCGGCTCGGGGGATGCCGCTTCCTGTTCAAGCGCCGCCAAGGCGGCGAGTTGTTCGGCCGTGGGCGCCGGCACCCTGTCGGCATCGTCCTGGGTGGTCTCGGTCGAGTCGCGCACCAGACGCTTGTCCAGGCGCCGCAGCCGCTGTGCCAGCCCAGCGGCGTCGAGCCGGCGCAGCTCTGGCGGCAGCACCGACAGTGCCAGTTCGCCGCAGCCGCGCTGGTAGTAACCAGCTGCAAATTCCGCGAGCTTCAGCCACGGCAGCGGCAGTGGCGCGGCAGCGTCGAGCGCCTCGATGATCGGTCGCAGCCCGGGCCTGTCCGGTGTTGCCGATGCGCCATCGGATGGCTCCGTGCGGGTCGATCCCACAGGTGCCACAACCGGCATCCAGACGATGCCCAGCACCTGGCGCCGGCCCAGCGGTACGCGCACCAGGGTGCCGGGCGTAAGCGGCCGCTCGCTCAGGTAGTCGAGCGGGTCGCCCAGACCGCTGTATTGCGGCGTTTCGACCGCCACTGCCAGCCGGTGCGAGTTTGTCGGTGCGGTCAGGTCCAACGAGCACCCTCCAGCTCGCCAATCACATCAAGAATCGCCGCTAAGTACATGATTGGAATGAAGTTTCGGACCTGTCCCCGCAAACTGTGGATAACTTTGTGGGAAAGCTGCGATCGGACGCGCTAAGTGGTTGATCCGCCATGTCGCCGGCTGCTTTGCCCATTCCTGCAGCATTGGCAAAAAAACTTTATGAATCAATAACTTGCGACGTGTTTGCGGAATTTTCCATGGTGCAGCGCACCGCAGCGTTGACGCTGGCGTCGCATGCCAAATTTTGGGGATAAGTCAAGCCCTGAGCGCTCACTCACGCGATGCCGGATGACTTCCCGAAATGAGGGTCAACCCGGCATCCGCAGCCGGCGCGAATGCGTGTGGACGGCCTCGACGAGCGCCTGCACATGCTCCGGCGGCGTGAGTTGATGGATGCCATGGCCCAGATTGAACACATGGCCGCCCCAGCGGCCATCGGCGCGTTGCGGTGCGCCGTAGCTGTCGAGCACAGCCCGGGCCTGCGCAGCCACCGCGTCAGGACCAGCGAACAGCACCATCGGGTCGAGGTTGCCTTGCAGCGCCACCCGGTCGTCGGTGCGCCGGCGCGCGCAGCCGAGGTCGCAAGTCCAGTCCAGGCCTACGACGTCGGCGCCGGTGTCGGCCAGTTGCTCCAGCCACAGGCCGCCGCCCTTGGTGAACACGATGACGGGGACGCGGCGCCCGTCGGACTCCCGCTTGACAGCCGCCACCACCTGGCGCGTGTAGGCCAGGCTGAACTCGTGGAAGGCCCTGTGTTCCAGCACCCCGCCCCACGAGTCGAACAGCATCACCGCCTGGGCCCCAGCGTCGACCTGGGCGTTGAGATACGCGGCCACCGCTTGTGCGTTGATCGCGAGTATGCGGTGCAGGAGGTCGGGCCGGCTGTAGAGCATGGTCTTGACCAGCCGATAGTCGTCGGAGCCGGCGCCTTCGACCATGTAGCACGCCAGTGTCCACGGGCTGCCGGAGAAGCCGATCAGCGGTACGCGGCCATCGAGGGCGCGACGGATCGAGCGCACGGCATCGAAGACATAGCGCAGGCGGTCGAGATCGGGCACCGCCAGTGCGGCGACCTCGGCCTCCGTGCGCAGTGGATGAGCGAATCGCGGCCCCTCGCCCGCCGCGAACGACAGACCCAGGCCCATCGCGTCGGGCACGGTGAGGATGTCGGAAAACAGGATCGCCGCGTCGAGGGCGTAGCGTTCCAACGGTTGCAGCGTCACCTCGGTGGCGTAATCCGTGTTGGTGGCCAGCCCCATGAAGCTGCCTGCGCGGCTGCGCGTGGCCTTGTACTCGGGCAGGTAGCGCCCCGCCTGGCGCATCAGCCACAGCGGCGTGTACTCGGTCGGCTGGCGCAGGCAGGCGCGCAGGAAAGTGTCGTTGTGCAGTGGCGCGGGCATCGACGGATTATCCGTCGCGCAGGGGCCTGAGCTCTCCTTCGAAATGCTCCCGCTGCGGATCCTGCGGCAGTGGCGGCCATTCGAGGGCGTCCTCGGGCACGTGGGTGTCGGGCAGGTGGTCGAGCAGGTGCCGGATCAGCACGAGCCGGCCTCGGCGCTGATCGTTGAAGTCGACCAGAGTCCAGGGCGCGTGCTTGGTGTGCGTGGCCGCCAGCATGGCTTCGCGGGCGCGACCGTACTCGGCGTACTTCAGGCGTGCCTGCAGGTCGATCGGGGAGAGTTTCCAGCGCTTGAGCGGGTCGTCGCGACGTTCGGCGAATCGCTCCTCCTGCAAGGCCTGGTCGACAGTGAGCCAGTACTTGAACAGAAGGATGCCGTCATCGACCAGCATGCGCTCGAACGTCGGGGCATGCGACAGGAATTCCTGTGCCTGCTGTTCGGTGCAGTAACCCATCACCCGCTCGACGCCAGCGCGGTTGTACCAGCTGCGATCGAACAGCACGATCTCGCCTGCGGCTGGCAGATGTGCGACGTAGCGCTGGAAATACCACTGGGTACGCTCGCGTTCGCTCGGCTTGGGCAAGGCCACCGTGCGGCACTGGCGCGGGTTGAGCGTGTCGGCGATCGCGGCGATCACGCCCCCCTTGCCGGCGGTGTCGCGGCCCTCGATGACGACCAGCACCCGCTGCCCCGTGTGAGCCACCCACCGCGCCATGGCGTTGAGCTCGATCTGCAGCGACTCCAGGCGCGAGAGGTACTCGGCCTTGGGCAGTCGATCATCGTCGGACTTGTGGTTCTTGTCGCTGTTCGATTTTCGGCTCATGGCTGTCCCTCTGGCTGAATCGGGTGAGCGCACCTGCGGGGCTGCGACGGCCAGTGCGCGATCAGACGCGGCGCACGACCACGCTGCCCACGGAATAGCCGGCGCCGAACGAGCAGACCACGCCGACATCACCGCTGCGCAGATCGTCGCGGTGCAGGTGGAAGGCGATGATCGAGCCAGCGGACGCCGTGTTGGCAAACTCGTCCAGGATCAGCGGCGCCACATCGCCCCCGGCGCTGCCGCCCACCAACTTGCGGACGACGAGCTGGTTCATGCCCTCGTTGGCCTGGTGCAACCAGTAACGGCGCACATCGGCCGGCTTCAACCCCAGGCTGCCCAGGTGCGACTCGATGTGGGCCGCGGCGATCGGCACCACCTCCTTGAACACTTTGCGGCCCTCCTGGCGGAAGGTCTTGTCGCGCGCACCGGGGTCGGTGTCTTCGCAACGGTTGATGAAGCCGGCGTTGTTGCGGATGTTGTTGGAGAACTGCGTGGCCAGACGTGTGCCCAGCACTTCCCAGCGAGGTGTGCTCGAGGGTTGGCCGTCGTCGCGCTCGACCAGCAGGGCGGTCGCCACGTCGCCGAAGATGAAGTGACAGTCGCGATCGCGCCACTCCTGGTGGGCGGACGTGATCTCGGGGCTGACCACCAGCACGCGCTGCGCCGAGCCGCTGCGCACGGCGTTGATCGCCTGCTCCAGCGCGAAGGTGGCCGACGAACACGCCACGTTCATGTCGAAGCCGTAGCCGCCCGCACCCAATGCCTGCTGGATTTCGATGGCCATGGCCGGATAGGCGCGCTGCATGTTCGATGCCGCGCAGATCACGGCATCCACCTCCTGGGGCTGTCGTCCCGCCTGCGCGAGTGCGGCGCGAGCGGCGGCCACGCCGATCTCGGCCATCAGCGAAAGCTGGTCGTCCGGCCGCGGCTCGTAATGGGGCCGCATGCGCTGCGGATCCAGGATGCCGGCCTTGTGCATCACGTAGCGCTGCCGGATCCCCGACGCCTTCTCGACGAACTCGACGCTCGACTCGGGCAGCGCCTCCACTTCGCCCGCGGCGATGCGATCGGCATTCTGCGCGTTCTGCAGCGCGGCATAGGCGTTGTACGACGCCACCAACTCGGCATTGCTGATGACATGCTCCGGCTTGTACAGGCCGGTGCCGGAGATGACGACACGGGTCATGAGGCGCTTTCGGATCGGTGCGGCCGGACGCGGCCGTGGTCCCAACACGTCGCCGGCGACTGGTGGCCGGCGAGGCCGAGATGATAAGTCGTCGGCAGCGAGCGCCCAACAATGCGCAAGGCCCGCGCTGGGCGGGCCTTTTCGACGGGGGCGCACAGCGGCGATGAACGCCGCCGCTGCCGATGCTCACTTCTTGCGCAGCTTGGCGATCGCGGCGATTTGCGCGGCCATCATCGCGAACTCGCTCTGGGCCTTGGCGAAGTCGATGTCGCTCTTGGCGTTCTTCATCGCGTCCTCGGCCAGCTTCTTGGCCTCGTTGGCCTTGGCCTCGTCGAGGTCGTGACCGCGGATGGCGGTGTCGGCCAGCACGGTGACCGTGCCGGGTTGCACCTCGAGGATGCCGCCGGCGACGAACACGAATTCTTCCTCGCCGTTGTCGGCGCGCTCGATGCGAACCGCGCCGGGCTTGATGCGGGTGATCAGCGGCGTGTGGCGGGGCAGGATGCCCAGTTCGCCGTTCTCGCCCGGCAGCGCGACGAACTTGGCCTCGCCCGAGAAGATGCTCTCCTCGGCGGACACCACGTCGACGTGAATGGTTGCCATGTCTGTTGATCCTTCAGTGAAGTAAGTGGTGCAAGGAGCAAGCAGTCGGGTGCCAGGCTAGGCGCGCCCCGCAGCCGTACACCCGTACGGCGAGGAGCGCAACGACGCGTGGCGCCCGAATGCGCCGCTCGTTGCGCCGCTTACTGGATCTTCTTCGCTTTCTCGAACGCCTCGTCGATCGTCCCGACCATGTAGAACGCCTGCTCGGGCAGGTGGTCGCACTCGCCGTTGACGATCATCTTGAAGCCGCGGATGGTTTCCTTCAGCGGCACATACTTGCCCGCCGTACCGGTGAACACCTCGGCCACATGGAACGGCTGGCTCAGGAAGCGCTGGATCTTGCGCGCGCGGGCCACGGCCAGCTTGTCTTCCGGCGACAGCTCGTCCATGCCCAGGATGGCGATGATGTCGCGCAGCTCCTTGTAGCGCTGCAGCGTGCCCTGCACGGCGCGGGTGGTGCTGTAGTGCTCCTCGCCCACGACGTTGGGGTCGACCTGGCGGCTGGTGGAGTCGAGCGGGTCCACGGCGGGGTAGATGCCCAGCGCAGCGATGTCCCGCGACAGCACCACCGTGGCGTCCAGGTGGGCGAAGGTGGTGGCCGGCGACGGGTCGGTCAGGTCGTCGGCGGGCACGTACACGGCCTGGATCGAGGTGATCGAACCCACCTTGGTGGAGGTGATGCGCTCCTGCAGGCGGCCCATCTCCTCGGCCAGCGTCGGCTGGTAGCCCACGGCGGAGGGCATGCGACCCAGCAGCGCGGACACTTCCGTGCCGGCCAGCGTGTAGCGGTAGATGTTGTCGACGAAGAACAGCACGTCACGGCCCTCGTCGCGGAACGACTCGGCGATCGTCAGGCCGGTCAGCGCCACCCGCAGGCGGTTGCCCGGCGGCTCGTTCATCTGGCCATACACCATCGACACCTTGGACTCGCCCAGGTTGTCGCTGTTCACAACGCCCGACTCCATCATCTCGTGATAGAAGTCGTTGCCCTCGCGGGTGCGCTCGCCCACGCCGGCGAACACCGACAGGCCCGAGTGCGCCTTGGCGATGTTGTTGATGAGCTCCATCATGTTCACGGTCTTGCCGACGCCGGCGCCACCGAACAGACCCACCTTGCCGCCCTTGGCGAACGGGCAGATCAGGTCGATCACCTTGATGCCGGTCTCGAGCAGTTCCTGCGAGGGGCTGAGTTCGTCGTAGGTCGGGGCCTTGCGATGGATGGAGGCGGTGAGCTTCTGATCGACCGGGCCACGCTCGTCGATCGGGTTGCCCAGCACGTCCATGATGCGACCCAGCGTCGCCGTGCCCACCGGCACGGTGATGGCCGCGCCGGTGTTGGTGACCATCAGGCCGCGCTTGAGGCCGTCGGACGAGCCCAGCGCGATGGTGCGCACGATGCCGTCGCCCAGCTGCTGCTGCACCTCCAGCGTCAGCGGGGAGCCCTCGAGCTTGAGCGCGTCGTACACGCGCGGCATGCGATCGCGCGGGAACTCCACGTCCACCACGGCGCCGATGCACTGAACGATCTTGCCTTGTGCTTGGGTATTAGCCATCTGGGAATCCTTCAAACAGTATTCGATGCGTGCGGCCCGATGATCAGCCGCTGATGGCGGCCGCGCCGCCGACGATCTCGGAGAGTTCCTTGGTGATCGCGGCCTGGCGGGTCTTGTTGTAGACCAGCTTGAGCTCGTTGATCAGGTTGCCGGCGTTGTCGGTGGCCGCCTTCATCGCCACCATGCGCGCCGACTGCTCGGAGGCCATGTTCTCTGCCACCGCCTGGTACACCAGGGCCTCGATGTAGCGCGTGAGCAGCTCGTCGATGACGCTGGGCGCATCGGGCTCGTAGATGTAGTCCCAGCCGTGCAAGGCCTTCTCGGCGGCGGTCTGCTGCAGGCGGTCGGCGGTCAGCGGCAGCAGTTGCTCGACCATCGGCTCCTGCTTCATCGTGTTGATGAACTTCGTGTAGCACAGGTAGACGGCGTCGACCTTGCCCGCCACGAACGCGTCGAGCATCACCTTGACCGGGCCGATCAGCTTGTCGAGCTGGGGCTTGTCGCCCAGCTGCGTGGCATGGCTGACCACCGGCACACCGATGCGGTTGAGGAAGCTGAAGCCCTTGTTGCCGATGGCCACCGCCTGCGTCGTGCTGCCTGCGGCTTGCAGGTCGCGCATCTTGTTGGTGACCGAGCGCAGCACGTTGGTGTTCAGGCCACCGCACAGCCCCTTGTCGGTCGACACGACGATGAAGCCGGACACCTTGGCATCGCCGCCCTTGCGCATGTAAGGCGAGTGGTACTCGGGGTTGGCCTGCGACAGGTTCGCCGTGATGTTGCGGATCTTGTCGGCGTACGGCCGGGCCGCGCGCATGCGGTCCTGCGCCTTGCGCATCTTCGAGGCCGAGACCATTTCCATGGCCTTGGTGATCTTCTTCGTGTTCTCGAAGCTCTTGATCTTGCCGCGTATCTCTTTTCCGACTGCCATCTGGCACTCCTTTCAAGCGGACGCAGCGGAACCGGCTGGGCCGGGCCGCTGGCGTCGCCCCCCGCGAGGGGGAGGCGGCCGCCAGGCCGCTTCGGGTGTGGTTAAGCGAAGGACTTCTTGAACGCTGCGATGGCGTTGGTGAGTTCTTCTTCGGCACCCTTGTCCATGGCCTTGTCGTTCTCGAGCTTGGCCAGCAGCGCAGCGTGGCTGCTCTTGAGGTGCTGGTGCAGGCCGTGCTCGAACGCGAGCACCTTCTTCACGTCGATGTCGTCGAGGAAGCCCTTGTTCACGGCGTAGATCGAGGCGGCCATCAGGCTGATGGGCAGCGGCGAGTACTGCGCCTGCTTGAGCAGTTCGGTCACGCGGGCACCGCGGTCGAGCTGCTTGCGCGTGGCGTCATCGAGGTCGGAGGCGAACTGGGCGAACGCCGCCAGCTCGCGGTACTGCGCCAAGTCGGTGCGGATACCGCCGGACAGGCCCTTGATCAGCTTGGTCTGAGCCGCACCACCCACCCGCGACACCGAGATACCGGCGTTGATGGCGGGGCGGATGCCGGAGTTGAACAGGCTGGTTTCCAGGAAAATCTGGCCGTCGGTGATCGAGATCACGTTGGTCGGCACGAACGCGGACACGTCGCCGGCCTGCGTCTCGATGATCGGCAGCGCGGTCAGCGAGCCGGTCTTGCCCTTGACTTCGCCCTTGGTGAAGGCCTCGACGTAGTCGGCGTTCACGCGCGCGGCACGCTCGAGCAGGCGGCTGTGGAGATAGAACACGTCGCCGGGGAAGGCTTCGCGGCCCGGGGGGCGGCGCAGCAGCAGCGAGACCTGGCGGTAGGCGACCGCCTGCTTGGACAGGTCGTCATAGATGATGAGGGCGTCCTGGCCGCGATCGCGGAAGTACTCACCCATCGTGCAGCCAGAATACGCGGCCACGTACTGCATGGCCGCCGACTCGGATGCCGATGCCGCCACGACGATCGTGTATTCCATCGCGCCGTGCTGCTCGAGGGCACGCACGACGTTCTTGATGGACGACGCCTTCTGGCCGATGGCGACGTACACGCAGGTCATGTTCTGACCCTTCTGGTTGATGATCGTGTCGATCGCCACCGCGGTCTTGCCGGTCTGGCGGTCGCCGATGATCAGCTCGCGCTGGCCGCGACCGATCGGCACCATCGAGTCGATGCACTTCAGGCCGGTCTGCACCGGCTGGCTCACCGACTGGCGCGCGATCACGCCCGGGGCGACCTTCTCGATCACGTCGGTCATCTTGGCATTGATCGGGCCCTTGCCGTCGATGGGCTGGCCCAGCGCATTGACGACGCGACCGATCAGCTCCGGACCCACCGGCACTTCCAGGATGCGGCCCGTGCACTTGACGGTGTCGCCCTCGGAGATGTGCTCGTACTCGCCCAGAATCACCGCGCCCACCGAGTCGCGCTCGAGGTTCAGCGCCAGGCCGAAGGTCGGCTGGCCGCTGGCGGTGACCGGGAACTCCAGCATTTCGCCGGCCATCACGTCGGACAGGCCGTGGATGCGGCAGATGCCGTCGGTGACGGACACCACGGTGCCCTGGTTCTTGATGTCGGCCGAAGCGCCAAGGCCCTCGATGCGGCTCTTGATCAGCTCGGAAATCTCAGCGGGATTCAGTTGCATAGCATTCTCCTAAGACGGCTTGTGTGCGGCGCCGGCGTCAAGCCGTCAGGGCGACCTTCATGTGTTCGAGACGGGCCTTGACCGAGGTGTCCAGCACCTCGTCACCGACCACCACGCGCACGCCCCCGATCAGCTCGGGATCGACTTCGACGCGCGGGTTGAGGCGACGGCCGAAGCGCTTCTCGAGTGCTGCGACGACCTCCGCAAGGGCGGTGCCCTCGATCGGAAAGGCGCTGTGGATGACGGCATCCGAGCTGCCCGATTGCGCGTTCACGTGCGCCTTGAACTGCTCGGCAATCTCGGACATCGCGGCCAGGCGACCGTTCTCGACCACGGCGCGGACCAGATTGGCCACCTTGGCGTCGAGATCGGTACCGGCTGCGCGGATCACCAGGTCGACCACGTCGGCGGTGGAGGCCTTGGGGTTGTCGGCGAACTGACGCAGCTCGGCGTTGCCGGCCACCTGGGCCAGCAGGCCCATCTGGCCGACCAGCGCCTGGGCCTGCGGGCCTGCCGCCTTGAACAGCGCCTCGGCGTACGGCCGCGCAATGGTGGCGAGCTCGGCCATGATCAGAGCTCCGACTTCAGGCGGCCGAGCAACTCAGCGTGCACTGCGGCGTTGACCTCGCGGCGCAGGATGGACTCGGCACCCTTCACGGCCAGACCCGCCACCTGCTCGCGCAGGGCCTCGCGGGCCTTGACGGATTCCTGGGCTGCCTCGGCCTTGGCCGCAGCGATGATCTTGGCGCCTTCTTCGGCAGCGCGCGACTTGGCCTCCTCGACGAGCTGCTGCGCCAGTCGCTCGGCGTCAGCCAGGCGCTTGGCGGCGTCGTCACGGGCCGCCGACAACTGCTGCTCGACCCGCTTGTTGGCGGCGGCCAGATCGGCCTTGGCGCGGTCGGCGGCCGACAGGCCTTCGGCGATCTTCTTGGCGCGCTCGTCGAGTGCTGCGACGATGGGCGGCCAGACGAACTTCATCGTGAACCAGACCAGGATCAGGAACACGATCATCTGGACGATGAGGGTGGCGTTGATGCTCACTTTGATGCCTCAATCACGGTGACGGGACGGCGGACGCGGACGCGCCACCTCAGGTGGTGCGCCCCGACCTCTCTCGGGCGACTGCGGCATTGCTGCGTCGCCCTGCTGCCCCTCGTCAGGCGTCGGTGGTTACGCCGCGCGAGGGGTGCTGTGTAGCCGATTCCGGGGGCCGATCACTTGCCGGCAATGGCAGCCAGCTGACCCAGGAACGGGTTGGCAGTGGCGAACCACAGGGCAATACCGGTACCGATGATGAACGCCGCGTCGATCAGGCCGGCCAGCAGGAACATCTTGGTCTGCAGTTCGCCCATCAGCTCGGGCTGGCGAGCGGCCGCCTCGAGATACTTGCTGCCCATGATGCCGATACCGATACAGGCACCGACCGCGCCCAGACCGATGATCAGGCCGGCGGCGAGGGCGACGAAGGCGATGACTTCCATGATGACTCCTAGTTAGAGAGGTAGTGGAGAACGAAGAGAAGGAAAAAGCGAACCCGGCCGGCAGCGGCAAACGGGTTCAGTGGGCGTCATGCGCCTGACCGATGTAGACCAGGGTCAGCATCATGAACACGAAGGCCTGCAGGGTGATGATCAGGATGTGGAAGATGGCCCACGCCGTGCCGGCGATGATGTGGCCGATCGCCAGCCCGATGCCGGTGGCCGAGAGCGACCAGGCACCGCCCATCAGCGCGATCAGCATGAAGATGAGCTCGCCGGCGTACATGTTGCCGAACAGCCGCATGCCGTGCGAGACCGTCTTGGCGACGAACTCGATGATCTGCATCAGGAAGTTGAACGGGTAGAGCCACGGCTTGTCGCCGAACGGTGCAGCAAACAGCTCGTGCACCCACCCTCCGATGCCCTTGATCTTGACGTTGTAGACCAGGCACACGATCAGCACCGATACCGACAGACCCATGGTGACCGACAGGTCTGCGGTGGGCACCACGCGCATGTAGTGAATGCCGACGAGCTCGCCCACGCGCGGCAGCAGGTCCACCGGCAGCAGGTCCATGGCGTTCATCAGGAAGATCCAGACGAACACGGTGAGCGCCAGCGGGGCCACCAGCTTGCGGCTGTGGGCGTTGTGCACGATGCCCTTGGCCTGGTTGTCGACCATCTCCACCAGCAGCTCGACTGCCGCCTGCATGCGCCCAGGCACGCCGGAGGTGACCGTCTTGGCCACGCGCCAGAACAGGAAGCAGCCGATCACGCCGAGCACGACGGCATAGAAGATGGAATCGAGGTTGAAGACCGTGAAGTCGACGATGGACGCCTGCTTCTTGTTCTGCAGGTGCGTGAGGTGGTGAACGATGTATTCACCGGCGCTGGGGGCGTGACCTTCGGCAGCCATGTCGTGAGTTCCAGTCTCGTCTTGTCTTCACTTCTTGCGCTGCCACAGCAGCGCGACCCAATACACCTTGATGCACACCACCAGCCCGACCAGCAGTGCCGGCCAGGACAGCGGCTGCACGATTCGGTTCGCCATGGCGAGCATGGCCACCGAAACGCCGATTTTTGCAAGCTCCCAGAACATGAAGCTGACGGCTGAAACGCCGGGCGCCACGCTCGAAAGCCGACTGGTCATGCCGCGCGCCATCAAGGCGCCCGGCACCACCACGATGGCCGCCCCGTAGAGCAGCGACCACGCCACCTCGTTCCTCCCGGTGAGCAACCAGCCCGCTAAGGCCAGCACCCCACCCAGCGCGGCTTGCGCCGCGATGACCCGCCACGGTGAGACCGGCGGATCCTTCTCCCTCAGCGCGGCTGCTTCCTCGCGGGACAGCCTCTTGAAGGATGCGTCTGCCGCCTCATCTTCCTGCTCGGGCCAGCTCGCTGGCCCTGCCGTTGCGCGGCCTCTTGTGACGTTGGCCCGCTGTGGCATTGCAGATTACGCTCGGTTTCGGCAAACCTCAGAAGTATACGTGGAAACCCGGGCCCTCCAAAAGGGCCTGCGTTGCGGCGTCGGCAAACACCCCGCTTCGGAGCGCCATCGACATGTTCCCCGCCGGCTGCGCTACAGCCGCGCGAAATACACCGGCAGGCCTGGCACATCCACCCGCCAGTGCAGCACGCAGCCGGCCCAAGGCTGGGCGGCCAGTTCATCGGCGGGGCGCTTGTCGCGCGCAGTCGTGACATACAAGGTACGCAGGTCATCGTCGCCGAAGCAGGGCATGGTGGCGCAGCGCACGGGCAGGCGAACCTCCTGAAGCACGCGGCCATCGGGCGCCAGCCGCAGCACGCGCTGCCCCTCGAACATGGCGACCCAGTATGCGCCTTGGCTGTCCACTGCCGCGCCGTCGGGCCGGCCGCCGTAGGCGGCCAACGGTTGCTGCGTCTCGCGCAGATCGAATTGACGCAACAGCTGGCGTGAGCCGGCGCAGCGGCCTTCGGCGTCGAGCTCGAGCCGGTACACCGCATGGGCCGTGGTGTCCGTCCAGTAGGCGGTGCGCCGATCCGGGGAAAAGGCCAGTCCGTTGCTGACCGTGATGCCCTCGGCCACGCGGTCGAGTCGCCCGCTGTCGAAGCAATAGAGCGCCGCCTTGGGCTGGCGCTGGTCATCGAGTGTTCCGACCCAGAACCGTCCCCAGGCATCTGCCTTGCCGTCGTTGAATCGCTGCGAACCGGGGTCGTAGGGCGGCGGCGCCACTTCGTGACGCTGGCCGGTGGCGGGATCGAAACGCCACAGGCCGTCGCGCATGGCGATGAGCAGCGCACCGTCATCGAGCGGCGCCATGCTGCCGGGCTCTGACGGCAACGGCCACTGTGCGTGCCGCTGTGAGTCGGGATGCCAGCGGAGGAGCGCCTGGCCGGGGATGTCCAGCCAGTACAGGCAATGCTCCAGCGGGTGCCAGAACGGCGACTCACCCAACCGCGACGGCGGCACCGGCAAAGGCTGGATGTCGGGCGGCGGGCATCGGGTCGCTGCCACTGCTGGCGTCGGGGCACTCATGGTCCTGTCACCCGTGACCCGTTCAGATGGCGCCGATGTCCAGCCGCACCCAGGCCTCCAGCGACTGTCCTGCCTCCAGGGTGCGCATGCCGTGCGCGGCAGGCTCAGCCATGTGCAGCGCGTTGCTGACATGGCTGACCGGTTCCACGCAGTAGTGGTCTGCATCGGCGGGCGTGGACACCACCAGGTACGGCAGCGACGACGTCAGGCGCAGCGACAACTTCTCGTCGCGCAGCCGCGCGGCGCCGGCCCAGCCTTCGAAACAGTGGTCGAACGCCAGGTGCGCGACGTCGCCGTCGATGCCCGAGTGGACAACGCGACGCGTCGGCAACTGGTCCGGGCCGGTTTCCCAGCGCTGCGCAACCTCGGCGTGCAGCCGACTGCGCGCTCGCTTCGGAAAGCGAGGTTGCCAGCCCATGCCGGCGGGCGCGGGCCGGTCACCGGTGTTGCTGAGAACCAGATGCAGCTCGAGTGCCGTGGGCGACAGCACCAGCCGTTGAGAAAAGTGGAAATCGAACGGCCAATCGTCGTCGGCGCGGTGCTCCAGTTCGAGTTCGGCGCGGTGACTCTCGGCGCCCCGCACCCGCCACGGGCGTTGCCAGGCAGGGCCATGCATCGGGTACGGCGACCCGGGCGCATTCAAGCGCAGCGCATGGTCACGTCCATGCCAGCGGAACCGGCCTGGACCGATGCGGTTGCAGTAGGGCGCCATGATGAATGCGCCAGCCTGAGCCGATGACTCGATGGCGGCTGCGTCGCGGCCGCGCAGTACCGGCAGGTCGTCGCGCCACAGGCCTGCAATCGACCCCCCGAGATCAGGTCGCAGCACCAGACGCAGCGGTCCGCTGTTCAGTTCGAGGGTGGTGGAGGCATCGGTCATGAGGTGTGGGGCCCGCGGGATCGGGTCGCTGGTGAAGTATCGGAGCTCGACCGGCTCGTGGAGGTGCCGGCAGCGGTCATCGGTGATCCCGCAGCGCCAGATCCACCTTCAGGTAGTGCGCGCCGGGAATGGGGTTGTAATAGTAAGGCGGCACTTCTTCGAAGCCCAGCGACTGGTACAGGCCGCGGGCGGCCTCCATGTCGTCGAGCGTGTCCAGCAGCATGTGCGAATAACCGGCCTCGATGGCGCGATCGATCAGGGCCTGCGCCAGCACGCGCCCCAGTCCGAACCGGCGGAACGGCCGGCGCACGTACAGGCGCTTCATCTCGCAGGCGTTGGGATAGTCGACGTCGGTCAGCGGGCGAAAGGCGCCGCAGCCGGCCAGTTCGTCGTCCACCCAGGCCAGCAGCAGCAGGCCCGCCGGCGGCACGTATTCGCCTGGCAGTGTGGCCAGCTCGGCCTCGAAATTCTGGAAGCACAAGTCGATGCCCAGATCGGCGGCGTACTCGCGAAAGATCGTGCGGGTGTCGTCCAGCAGCTGCGACGTGTCAGGCAGTTGCAGGCGTATGTCGGGCGCAGGCATCGGGCCGGGACGGATGGGCGGGTGCAGGCGCGCCAGTCTAACCGCCGAGCCTCGCGATGGCGACAGCCAGCGCGGCGCCCACGGCCAGCGCAACCAACGCCCGCACGCGGGTGCCCAGCGTGTCGGCGCTGGGCATCACCGCGCCTGCCAGCTGCTTGTCGCCCCGCAGCATGGGCGTGACCAGGTCGTTGCCCCGGACCCGGTAGCTCACGATGGCCACCACGTGCAACACCACCAGCGCCAGCAGCGCAGCCAGGCCCGGCCCCTTGTGCCAGGCGGTCGCCGCCAGGCCGGTGGCAGTCGCGACGAAGCGGTTGAGCGGCCCGGTCGTGGCGATCTCGTCATCAGCCAGAAGGCCGGTGGACACCTGAACCGCCAGCACCACGAGCATCGCCCAGACGGAGTAGCCGCCCAGCGGGTTGTGGCCCACGTCGAAGCGCTCGTTCGCCCGGGGCGTCGACCGGAAATAGCGCCACGCCGCGGCCGGACCGTAGGAAAACTGCGCAAAGCGCGACCAGTGCCCGCCGGCCACGCCCCAAAGGAGGCGGAACACCAGCAGCGCCAGGACGCACAGGCCCAGCCGCATGTGCCACACCAGGGCGTTGCCACCGGTCTTGCCGGTGATCACCAGGCCCACCACGGCCAGCACCAGCGCCCAGTGGAACACCCGGGTGGGCAGGTCCCAGACGCGCACCGGGCGCAGATCGGAGGGCAGCGTGTTCATTCGGGTGGGGTCGCCTCGCGCCGACGAAGCCCGCCGGCGCTGGGCCTGCACGATAGCGCAATCCGCACGGACGCGCGCCGGGTGGGATGGCCGCTGCGCTGCCGCGCGACGATGCAAGCCCCCGTCCAGCAGTCGGACACCCCGCGCTGCCTACACTGCTTCGCACCCAGTGGCATGCCAATCGTGGCGTGCCCAGGCACGCAAGGAGACAGCCCATGCACAAGAAGACGCTCGTGGCGGCGCTGGCCACGCTCGGGACGCTGGCCAGCCTGCCGGCCGCCGCGCAGTTCCAGAAGCCCGAAGATGCCATCAAGTACCGCCAGGCGGCCTTCACGGTGAGGGCCAACCACTTCGGTCGGGTGGCGGCCATGGCACAGGGCAAGGCGCCCTTCGACGCCAAGGCGGCGGCCGACAACGCGCAGATCGTGGCGACGATGTCGCGCCTGCCCTTCGCCGGCTTCACGGAAGGATCGGACAAGGGCATGCCGCACCGCGCCAAGCCGGAAATCTGGAAAGAGTCAGCCAAGTTCAAGGCCGCCGCCGACAAGATGCAGGCGGAGGTGGCGAAGTTCGAAGCGGCCGCGAAGGGTGGCAACCTCGACGCCATCAAGGCTGCGGTGGGTGCGGTGGGCAACTCGTGCAAGGCCTGCCACGACGATTTCCGCGCCGAGAAGTACTCGAACTGACGTTGCAGCGCGGCGGCGCAGCAACGCAGCCGCTCGCAGGCCGCACGTCGTCAGGGTTTCGGGCCGGGTTCAGCGAACCCCAGCACCACGCGGCGGGTCTGGGCCGACTTCTTCTCGACCTTGGTGACCACCACGGCGCCGACCTCCGCCGTGTTGGCCACGTGCGTGCCGCCGCACGGCTGCAGGTCGACACCCACGATCTCGAGCACGCGCACCTGTCCCTGACCGCGCGGTGGCTGAACGCTCATGCTGCGCACCAGGCCCGGGTTGGCATCGAGTTCGGCTTCGCTGATCCAGCGCTGGCGCACCGCACTGGCCTGCGAGACCAGCCGGGCGATGCCCTCGGTGAGTGCCTGCTTGTCCAGCGGTTCGGCCGTGTGGAAGTCGAGCCGGGCATAGCCGGCGGTGATGGAGCAGCCGTCCACCGGGTGCGGCACGAGCGCGCACAGCAGGTGGGTGGCGGTGTGCAGGCGCATGTGCCGGTGTCGGCGGGCCCAGTCGATCTGCGCGGTGACCGCATCGCCCACCGACCAGCCGTCGAGGCTGGCGCCTGCGGCCGGCACATGGACCACACGGCCGGGCTCGGCGCCCTTGCGGGTATCGGCGATCGCGATCTCACGGCCAGCCGCATGTCGCAACACGCCGGCGTCACCCGCCTGCCCGCCGCCGTGGTCGGCGCGATCGACATCCATGAGACGCACACCCATGCCGACGTGGCCGAGGAGGCCGCGGCGACCGTGATCGCAAAACTCGAAGGCGTTCCGCTCAAAGGCGTGAAACTCAAGCCGGCGCTCGTCACGACGAGCTGACCGTCCCGGTGCCGCGCTCCGCCGGGACGCCCGGACCGGTCGCTTGACAGGCCCGCGTCGCATCCGTAGCCAGTTCAGCATCATGCAAGCCGCGCTCGATCAGCCGGTGTTGGTGCTCAACCGCCTCTGGCAGGCGGTGAACATCATCGGCGCTCGCCGGGCCTTCGCGCTCCTGGCCCGCGGGCATGCGCAGGTCGTCCACCAGACGGAGGACAACTTCAAGACGTTCTCGCTGATGGATTGGGTCGATTTTTCGACTTACAACCCACCGATCGATGCGCTCGAGACCGTGCACACGATCAACCGCGCGATCCGCCTCCCGCGCGTGATCCTGCTGACCTTCTTCGACAAGCTGCCTTGCAAGGAGCTGAAGCTCACGCGCAACAACGTCTTCGAGCGCGACAAGCAGACCTGCCAGTATTGTTCGCGGGTGCTGCCACGCGAACAGCTGAACCTCGACCACGTGATCCCGCGCGACTACGGCGGGAAGACCACCTGGGAGAACATCGTGTGCTCCTGCATCAAGTGCAACACGAGGAAGGGCAACCGGCTGCCGCACGAGGCGGGCCTGCGGCTCATCCGGAAACCCGTCCGGCCGAAATGGCGCCCGGTGATCTCCCTCGTGCTCGGCAACCAACACCACGAGCACTGGAAGGATTTCCTCGACGTCGCTTACTGGAACGTGGAACTGGAGGAGTGAGCGGGGGCGTGGCGCGACGGCAACCCGCCGGAGTCGGTTGGTGGCGATTCCCGGTCGCGAAAGCCCGGCGGCTTCCGCGACGATTCTCAAACCGCAGAATTCTTGACCGCAGATGACGCAGATAAAGCGGATGACGGCAGGAGAATCTCCGGCTATCCGCGCCACCTGCGGCATCTCTGGGTGAATCGCCTTGGCTGGAACCTTGGTTGCGGCCTTGCGCCGCGCTGGGAAGTTTCCGGGCCAGGCGACCCTACCGGAACGGATTTCCCCATATCCATCGGCTGCGGTCCGCGGACCGCGCTGGGAGGTCCCCGGCTGCGAGCGGCAGGGGACTACCAGACCTTGAGGCGTTGCGGGCCCGCGGCGGCATTCTCGAAGGGCCCGGCCGTGGGACGGGTGGCGTCGCGTTTTTTCCCGAAGTAGTCGGTTTCGATCGTCAGCGGCGAGCCATCCGGATTCTCGAAAGGCAGGTTGGGGATGCGCGCGCGGCCGAGGAGGGCGGTGGTGACCGGCTGCGTGGCAGCCTCGCGGCATTCGGCGGGGAAATCGGCCTGGAGGAAGACACGATCGTCCTCGGCGACGACCTTCACCTGCGGATCGGTGGTGGGCAGGACGACCGGGGAAACCTCGGAGGCGGACGGACGCGCGTTGCGATAGTAGACGTTGCCACCGGCGAACGACGGATGCTCGCGGGCATCGTAGATCCACGTGCCGTAACCGGTGAAGCGGCGGCGGGCGTTGAAGATCTTGGGATCCACCTTGGGCGGCTCGGTGGCGCCGCCGGTGAAGACATTGTTGTACCAGCGATCATCGCCGCCGGGAATGTTGGCGCGGTCGACAACCGTGGTGGCGTGGGCCGCATGGTAGGGCGTGACGCGCTTGAGCTCCTGGGCGGTGTCGAGCAGGCCGCCGAAGAGATTGTGCACGTAGGCGCCGCCCTGCGACATGTCCCAGACGCTGCGGGGCGAGACGAAGACGTTGTTGTCGATCAGGAACGGCCCGTGGTTCACCTCGACGAAGAGATCCTCGGTGGTATTGTCGTAAAGAAGATTGCGGGTGACGCGGGTGCCCTGCGCCATCCAGTCGAGCCAGATGCCCCGGCCGGTGTTGTGAATGCGGTTGCGGGCGATGAGGACATCGATCGCGCCGTGCACGCCGCCCGCGCGGCGCTCGAAGGCCCGTGGGGAAAAATGAATGCCTCCGAACGCGGCCGCATCATTTGGAAAATGGGCGAACGCATTCTCGCGCGCGCCGACGAGCTTGCCAAACTCGAAACGATGGACAACGGCAAAACCATCACCGAGTCGAGCAAAATCGACATTCCCTACTCTGCCGATTTATATTTCTACTACGGCGGCGCGGCTTCGAAGCTTGAAGGCCACACCATTCCCGTGAATGGTCCATACTTTTGCTATACGCTGCGTGAGCCGCTCGGCGTTGTCGGTCTCATCGTGCCGTGGAATTTTCCGCTGCTGCTCGCTTCGCGCAAAGTTGCCGCAGCGCTGGCAGCGGGCAACACACTCGTGTTGAAACCCGCTGCGCAAACGCCGCTCACGGCAATCGTGCTCGCAGAAATCGGCATGGAAGCAGGTCTTCCTCCCGGCGTGCTCAATGTCGTGCCCGGCCATGGCTCGAACGCGGGCGCAGCACTGGTGAAGCATCCCGGCGTCGATGGCATCGCGCTCACCGGCGGCACTTCGACGGGACAACAACTTATGCGCGATGCCGCAGCGACAGTGAAGAAGCTGCATCTCGAGCTTGGCGGCAAATCACCGAACATCGTGTTTGCAGATGCAGATCTCGAAGCTGCGGCACGTCAAGCGCTCATGGGAATTTTTTATAACAAGGGCGAAGTGTGTACTGCCGGCTCGCGCTTGTTTGTGGAGAAGTCGATCTATGACAGTTTCATGGAGAAAGTCGTTGAGCGCGCGAAGAAAATGCAGCCCGGCGATCCGCTTGACCCGAAAGCGCGACTCGGCGCGCTCGTTTCCGAAACCCAGCTTGCGAATGTGAAGAAGTATGTCGAGATCGGCGAGAAAGAGGGCGCACGCTTGCTCGTCGGCGGTCGCCAACCGGAGCCGATGCCGGGCAAAGGATATTTTTATCAGCCCACAATTTTTGACAACGTGCAACCGAACTCAACCATCGCGCAAGAAGAAATCTTCGGCCCGGTGCTCG
>JABWBN010000297.1 GCA_013360485.1 Burkholderiaceae bacterium
CTGGTCGGCGGCCGAGAAGATCCTCTCCAAGGGTTCGTGATGAACGACAGAGCACCCGTGACGCCAGCGGCCGAGCCGCTGGTCGGCCCCACCAGCCGCAGCGGCATCGAGGTGCCGCCGGCCGTCGATGCCGCGGCCGTGCATGCCGAGCGCATCGGCGCGCCGGGCGCCTACCCGTTCACGCGCGGCATCAACGCCTCGGGCTACCAGGGCCGCCTGTGGACCATCCGCCAGTACTCGGGCTTCGGCACCGCCGAGGAATCGAACGCGCGCTACAAGTTCCTGCTCGAGCAGGGGCAGACGGGCCTGTCGGTGGCGCTGGACCTGCCCACGCAGTGCGGCTACGACCCCACGCATCCGATGGCGCGGCCCGAGATCGGCAAGGTCGGCGTGTCGCTGTCGAACCTGAGCGAGGCGGAGATCCTGTTCGACGGGCTGGACCTGTCGCGCATCTCGACCTCGTTCACGATCAACGGCACCGCGGCGATCGTCTACGCGATGTACCTGGCCGTCGCCGACAAGCAGGGCGTGCCGCGCAGCAAGCTCACCGGCACGATCCAGAACGACATCCTCAAGGAGTACGTGGCGCGCGGCACCTGGATCTTCCCGGTGCGGCCGTCGATGCGGCTGATCGCCGACTCGGTCCTGTACTCCAACGAAGTCTCGCCGCGCTTCAACCCGATCTCGATTGCCGGCGCGCACGTGCGCGACGCCGGGGCCACCGCGGCCGAGGAGATGGCCTACACGCTGGCCAATGGCCTGGCCTACGTCGACGAGCTGCGCGAGCGCGGCGGCGACGTGGAGAAGTTCGCCAAGCGGTTGTCGTTCTTCTTCTACGTGCACATGGACTTCTTCGACGAGATCGCGAAGTTCCGTGCCGGGCGCCGCCTGTGGGCGCGGCTGATGAAGGAACGCTACGGCGCGCAGGACCCGAAGGCGCAGCACTTCCGCTTCGGCGTGGTGTGCGGCGGCTCGTCGCTGGTGGCGCCGCAGCCCTACAACAACGTGGTGCGGGTGGCGGTGGAGACGATGGCCGCGGTGTTCGGCGGCGCGCAGTCGATCTTCACCTGCGCCTTCGACGAGGCGTTCCAGATCCCCACCGAGTTCTCCGCCGAGCTGGCGGTGCGCACGCAGCAGATCATCGCCTACGAGAGCGGCATCGCCCGCTCGGTCGATCCGCTGGGCGGCAGCTACATGCTCGAGCAGCACACCGACCGCATGGAGGAGCAGATCCTCGCCGTGATGGCCGAGATCGACGCCTACGGCGGCGTGGTGCGCGCGATCGAGGACGGCTGGATCCAGATGCGCCTGGCCGAGCGCGGCCTCGAGCGCAAGCTCGACACCGACAGCGGCCGCAACGTCGTCGTCGGCCTGAACCACTTCGCCAAGGCCGGCGAGAAGCCGTCGGTCGGCGAGGTCTTCCGGCTCGACCCCACGGTTGCCGAGCGGGCGCTGGAGAAGTACCAGCGCGTGCTCGATACGCGCAGCCAGGCCGGCGTCGACGCGGCGCTGGCGCGGTTGTCGCAGGCCGCGGCGAACGACCGCGAGAACGTGATGCCCTGGCTCGTCGACTGCTGCCACGCCTATGCCACGGTGGGCGAGATGGTCCAGCGGCTGAAGAAGGAATGGGGCGAATTCAAGGAGCCGGTGAAGCTATGACCACGACCGTGCAGGGCCGCCCGCTGGCCGGGCGCCGCATCCTCATCGGCAAGCCCGGCCTCGACGGCCACGACATCGGCGCCAAGATCGTTGCGCTGGCGCTGCGCGACGCGGGTGCCGAGGTCATCTACACCGGCCTGCGCCGCAGCCCGGAGCAGATCGCGCAGGTGGTGGTCGACGAGGGCGTCGACGCGCTCGGCCTGAGCATCCTGTCGGGCAGCCACAAGGAGCTCGTCGCCGAGGTCGTCGCCGCGCTCGCCGCACGACAGGCCGGCGACGTGAAGGTCTTCGTCGGCGGCACCATCCCCGGCGAGGACCACGAGACGCTGCGCTCGCTCGGCGTGGCCGAGGTCTTCACCGCCGACATGCCGCTGGACAGCGTCGTCGCGCGGCTCGCCGCGCGGCTGGCATGAGCATGAGCCTGCACGGCCGCCCGAAAGGCTCATCCCGGAGTGCGAAGCACGAAGGTACTCCGGTGAGCGGCCCGCTCGCCGGCATCCGCGTCATCGAAGTCGGCCACATGCTGGCCGGCCCGTACTGCGGCCTGCTGCTGGCCGACATGGGTGCCGAGGTCATCAAGATCGAGCCGCCCGAAGGCGACATCGCGCGCAAGGTCAGCCCGCATTTCGTCGGGCCGCACAACGCCTACTTCGCCAGCCTGAACCGCAGCAAGAAGAGCGTGGTGCTCGATCTGGCCAGCGCCGAGGGCCGAAGCGAACTGGAAGCGATCGCCGCCGGCGCCCACGCGCTGGTCACGAACCTGCGGCCGTCGGCGATCCGCAAGCTCGGCCTCACGTATGCCTCGCTGAAGGCCTGCAACCCGCGCCTGGTCTGCGTGGCACTGACCGGCTACGGCCTCGAAGGGCCGTATGCCGAGAACCCGGCCTACGACTACGTGATCCAGGCCATCACCGGCGTGATGGACCTCACCGGCGACCCCTCGGCGCCGCCGACCAAGGCGGGCTACTCGGCGGTGGACAACTCGGCCGGCATGGTGGCGGCGATGGGCCTGCTGGCCAAGATCGTCGAAGGCCGCGGCGGCCAGGTCGACGTGGCCATGTACGACGTGATGCTGTCGCAGCTCAACTACCTGGCCGGCGCCGCGCTGAACGCCGGCGAAGTGGTGCAGCGGCTGGCCAACTCGTCGCACCCGTACATGGTGCCGGCGCAGATCTTCCCCACCGCCGAGGGCTGGCTGACGCTGTTCATCACGCACGACAAGTTCTGGCGCATCTTCTGCAACGAAGTCGGCCGGTCGGAGTGGATCGACGACCCGATGTTCGCCACGATGCAGGCGCGCCGCAGCCATCGCGCGCCGGTGCTGGCGGCAATCGGCCGGGTGCTGATGAGCGCCGGCGCCGACGAATGGGTGCGGCGGCTGGCGCCGCTGGGGCTGGCACTGCACCGCCACCTCAAGGCGGGGGCCGTGCATGCGCATCTGCTGCGCGCCTTGGCTGGCTGATTTTGCTATTTTGTTTGTAGCTTTCAGCGCTTGCTGGATGAGCGCTGGAGGCGGATTTTGCTTGAAATTCCGGTGAAGGCACGCCTTTGGGCACAGCGCTGCATAATGCCCGCAACGCTGCCGATCAGCGGCTTGCCAAAGGCGCAAGTGAGGTGCCCGCGCCCCGAGGGCCCTTCCATTTTTGAGAAAGCTTTGCCATGTCCCACGCCATCCTCGCTGTCTATCCCGGAACCTTCGACCCCATCACCCTGGGCCACGAAGACCTGGTGCGCCGCACGGCACAGCTGTTTGACCGTGTGATCGTGGCGGTGGCCATGGCCCACCACAAGAAGACCCTGTTCAGCCTGGACGAGCGCATGGACCTGGCGCGCGCGGCGTTGCGCGATTGCCCGCAGGTGCAGGTGGAGCCCTTTGAGGGCCTGGTGACCGAGTTCGCCGCCGCGCACGGCGCCAAGGCCATGGTGCGGGGGCTGCGTTCGGGCACCGATTTCGACTATGAGTTCCAGCTGGCGGGCATGAACCGCGCGCTGGCTGCGCAGGTCGAGACGGTATTCCTCACGCCCTGCAGCCAGCACCAGTTCATCAGCAGCACGCTGGTGCGCGAGATTGCCACCCTGGGAGGCGATGTGGCGCAGTTTGTCTCGCCCGTGGTGCATGAACGCCTGCTGCACAAGCTCGGCCGCTCGGCCTGAACTCAGGTGCGGACGGCGGGCACGCTGCTGCCTTGCGCGATGGTGTCGTGCACAAAGCGCAGCTTGCGCAGTGCGCCTGCCGACAGCGCAAACGGGTAGGCGTCCTGCTGGCCCAGGCTGCGGTTGAGGCTGTTGAGCAGCAGCGTGAGCGGCACCCATTGCCGCACCATGGTGTCGAACCCCGGCGCAGGCTGGCCAAAGGGGTTGGCCACATGCTCACGCGGCGCAGCGTTGGCGCCGGGCAGGTTCAGGCCCGTGGCGTAGGCGGCTGCGGTTTCCAGCAAATCCACCATGTGCAGGTAGTGCGCCCAGGTTTCGGCCCAGTCTTCCCACGGGTGGGCAGCGGCGTAGGCGCTGACGTGGTGGTGGCTCCAGTCCGTACGGGCGCCTTGGGCGTAGTGCTCGGACAGTGCCGTGGCGTAGTCCAGCCGTTCGTCGCCAAATACGGCGCGGAAGGCGTCCAGCTTGTCGGCGTCGCGCACCAGCCGGTCCCAGTAGAAATGGCCTGATTCATGGCGCAGGTGGCCGATCAGGGTGCGGTAGGGCTCGTGCAGCGCAATGCGGCGGCGCGCGCGTTCATCGTCGTCCGCTTCGGCCACGTTCAGCGTGATCGTGCCGCCGTGGTGCCCGGTCACGATGCCCGGCTCG
>JABWBN010000298.1 GCA_013360485.1 Burkholderiaceae bacterium
GCACCGGCCGCGAAGGTGCCGGCCCCGGCGCCAGCACCCGCCGCCGCGCTGTCGCGCGACGCGCTGGTGGACATGCTGCTGTCGATCGTCGAGGAGAAGACGGGCTACCCCCGCGACATGGTGGGGCTGGACCAGAACCTCGAGTCCGACCTGGGCATCGACTCGATCAAGCGCATCGAGGTGGTGGGCGCCATGATGCAGCGCCTGCCCGAGCCGATGCGGGTGGCGCTGACCGACAGCCGCACGCGGCTGAATACCCAGGCCACGCTCAACGGCATGCTCGAGATCCTGTGCAGCGCGAAGGCCGAAGGGGCTGGCGTCCCTTTTGATTTGGCCGGGGTGGGAGCAACGGCGGGCCGCATCGCGACGGCCAGCCACCCGCCCCGGCATGCCATCGTTGCCGTTGCCGAGCCCTTGCCCGCGCGGGCCGCGCGGCGCTTGCCCAAGGGCCTCTACGTGATCGCCGACGACGCACTGGGTGTGGCGCCGGCGCTGGCGGCACGCCTGGTCGAGCAGGGATGCACGGCCGTGCGCATCGACGCCGAGACCTTGGCCGACGAAGTGGCCTTGCAGGCCTGGCTCGTGACACAGCGACCGCGCCTGGAGCGCCTGGCCGGCCTGGTGCACCTGGGTGCGCTGGGCAGTGCCCCCGTGGCTGCCCAAGCCGGTGTGTCGCAATGGCGGCGGGCGCTGCAGCAAAGCGAGAAGTCGCTGTATCAACTGCTGCATGACCTGGACGGCGCGCTGCCGGATGGTGCATGCGTGCTGGCTGCCTGCGGTCTGGGCGGCTGGTTCGGTCACGATCCGGTTGCATCCGCCGACTCCACTGCAGAGCCGCAGATGCTGCACCTGCAGGGTGGAGCGGTTGGACTGATCAAGTCGCTGCACGAGGAGCGGCCGGACCTGCGCGTTCGAGCGCTCGACCTCGATCCGAACCATCCCGATACGCTGCTGCCTGCGCTGTGGGATGAATTGCAGCTCGTCGGTGGCCGCCATGAAGTCGGTTACCCGGCGGGGCTACGCACGGTGTTTCGCACGGTCGCCGTCGATGCGAAGGTGGACGCCGCCGCTGCTGAAAAGCTCGCGTCTGGCGACCTGGTGGTGCTGGCCACCGGCGGCGCACGCGGCGTCACCGCCGAGGTGTTGCGCGAGCTGGCGCGCCCCGGAGCGACCTTGGTGCTCACGGGGCGCAGCGTGCTGCCTGACGCCGAGTCCGGCACCACCGCGGCGCTGACCACGCCCGAGGCCCTGCGCCAGCACTTCGTGGGCGAAGTGCGGGGCGGCTCGACGGCCCTGAAGCTGGCCGATGTCCCGCGCCGCGTCCAGGCGGTCCTGGCCGAGCGGGAAATGCGCGCCAACATCGGCGACTTCCGTGCACGCGGCGCCGAAGTGGAGTACCACGCGGTCGATGTCACCCGCGAGGCCGACCTGTCAACGTTGATCGCCGGCGTGCGTGCGCGCCACGGCGCGATCCACGGCGTGGTCCACGGTGCCGGCGTCATCGAGGACAAGCGCCTGGTCGACAAGCAGCCGGACAGCTGGTCGCGCGTGGTCGAAACCAAGGTGCTGGGACTGCTGCTGCTGCACAAGCTGGTGCCGGCGCAGGACCTGCGGTTCTTCGGTGTGTTCAGCTCGGTGGCCGGGCGATACGGCAACAGCGGCCAGAGCGACTACGCGACCGCCAACGAACTCATGAACCGGCTGTGCCGCCAGATGGCGCAGGGCTGGGCGCATCGGGTGCAGGTGCGCGCCTGGTGCTGGGGCCCCTGGGGACCGACGCAGTTCGGTGCTGGCATGGTCACGGCCGAAACCGAGGCCAAATTCGCGGCGAAGGGCGTGACGCTCGTGACTGCGCAAGAGGGCCGCCGCCTCTTCGCGGATGAGCTGCGCAGTGGCCCCACCGGGGCGGTCGAAGTGGTCTGCGGTGCGGGCCCCTGGGAGGTGGTCGAGGCCGAACGGGGCGCAGTCGTGCTTGATGCAGGCGGCCCGTGGCTCGGCCCGCTGCTGGGCCCGGCCACGCACGAGCCACTGCCTACGGGCGTACAGCATGTGAGCGTCGTGCTCGACGACAACCATGCCTATTTGCACGAGCACCGCATCGACGGTACCCCGGTGCTGCCGGCAGCAGCGGCAATGGAGATGCTCAGCGAGACCGCTCGGCGCTTGTGGCCGGGGTGGCAGGTGGTGCAGATGCGGGAGTTCCGCCTGATGAAGGGCGTCGAGCTGCGCCAGATGCCACGCACCGTGCGCATCGAGGTCAACCCGCCGCCGTATGGCAGCAGCGAGGGCTTCGAAGTCGTCGCCGTGCTTCAAAGCGAGTTGGCGCCCGGCCGATGGGTGTCGCACTACCGCGGCGTCGTGCGTCTGGAGCAGCAGTTCGCGCCGGCGCCCACCCGCGAGCGGTCGGTTCATGTGGAGCGCGCGCTGGCGGTGCGCACCGCCTACGACGAGTGGTTGTTCCATGGCCCGCGCTTCCAGGTGATCGAGGCGATCCGCGGGCTGTCGGCGCGTGGTTCCGTCAGCCAGGTGCACGCCACTGCACCGACCGATTGGATGGTGGCGCCACCACCCGAAGCCGTCGCGACTGGCTGGGTGTTCGATCCCGCATTGATCGATGCCGCGGCCCAGATGGCGCTGCTGTGGGACCGCGCGTTTCGTGGCGAAAGCTGCTTGCCGACCGCCTTTGGTCGGGTGCAGCGCTACGTCGCCGAGCTGCCCCATGCGCTGACGATGGACTTCGAGCGCCTGGACAACGCCGACCCGGCGATCGTGCATGCGCATGTGCACTTCATCGATGCGCAGGGGCGCGTGGTGCTCGAGATCGAAGACCTGCAGTGCATATCCGCAGCTGCACTGAACCGCCTGGGGGGCACACACCTGACCCAGGGCACACCGGCATGAGGGGCCGATCGTGAACCCGACGAATGCGCCCATCGCGATCATCGGCATGGCCTGCCTGTTCCCGCAGGCGCCTGACCTGCATGCCTTCTGGCGCAACATCGTGCACGGTGTCGACGCCATCGGCGCGCCGGTGCCGGGATGGGACGCCGAACGCTACCTGGCCACGGGCCGGATCAAGACCTCGGCCGGCGGCTACCTGGGCGAGCTGTACCGGTTCAACCCCACCGACTTCGGCATCATGCCCAACTCGCTGGATGGCGGCGAACCCGACCAGTACCTGGCGCTGCGCGTCGCGCGCGACGCACTGCGCGATGCGGGGTACTTGCGCGACGACGCCGATCATCGCGACACCGGCATCATCCTGGGCCACAGCACCTACCTGCACCGCGGCCAGGGCACCATCGTGCAGCACCTCGTGGTGGTGGACCAGACCATCGAGTTGCTGCGCCTGGCCTGCCCGCACCTCACCGATGAGCAAGCCGACTCGGCGCGCGCGATGCTGCGTGCTCGCCTGCCGCAAAGCAACGCCGACGTCGCCCCGGGGCTGGTGCCCAACGTCATGACCGGGCGCATCGCCAACCGGCTCAACCTGCGCGGGCCCAACTACCTGGTGGATGCCGCGTGCTCGTCGTCGTTGCTCGCAGTGGGCGCGGCCATCGACGAGTTGCGCGCCGGGCGCAGCCGCATGATGCTCGCCGGAGGCGTGAACGCCTCGCTGCCGGCGGAGGTCTGCTACATCTTCACCCAGCTCGGTGCGCTCAGCGGTCGCGGCAAGGTGCGGCCCTTCGAGGCCGGGAGCGACGGCACGCTGCTCGGCGAGGGCCTGGGCGTGGTGGCGCTCAAACGCCTGGACGATGCGCTGGCAGACGGCGACCGCGTCTACGCCGTCGTTCGCGGCGTGGGCCAGGCCAGCGACGGCCGCGGCCACGGGTTGCTGGCGCCCAGCATCGAGGGCGAGGCCCTGGCCATCCGCCGTGCCTGGCAGGCCGCCGGGCTCGACCCGGCCAGCCTGAGCCTGGTCGAGTGCCATGGCACAGGCATTCCCCTGGGCGACCAGACCGAAGTCGCGGCACTCAAGAGCGTGCTGGGCGAGCGCCAGGGCGAACAGGGCACGGTGGCCATCGGATCGGTGAAGTCGATGATCAGCCACTGCATTCCAGCTGCTGGCGTGGCCGGGCTGATCAAGACGGCGCTGGCATTGCACCACAGGGTGCTGCCGCCCACCTTGTGCGAAGAACCCAACCCCGCGCTGGGGCTGGCGCAAACACCGCTGTACCTGAACAACCAGGTCGGCCCTTGGATCCATCCGACGGATGCGCCCCGACGCGCAGGCGTCAACTCGTTCGGGTTCGGCGGCATCAACGCACACTGCATCGTCGAGCAGGCGCCGCCGCAGGCCGCGCGCCATCCCAGCGCCATGCCCTGGCCTGCCGAGCTGTGCGTGCTGGCCGCCGATTCCGCGGCCGAGCTGGCTCAACGTGCCCAGGCGCTGGTGCCGGC
>JABWBN010000299.1 GCA_013360485.1 Burkholderiaceae bacterium
AGCCGCGTGCTGTACGGCCCCACCGATCCGATCGCAACGCTCGACAGCGCGCAGAAGGTGGCCCTGCTCGAGCGCATCGAGCGCATGGCGCGCGCGCGCGATCCACGCATCGTCCAGGTGATGGCCGGGCTTGCCGCCGAGTACGACGTGGTGCTGGTGGCGCGCGCCGACGGCACCCGTGCGGCCGATGTGCGACCGCTGGTGCGCCTGTCCATCACCGTCATCGCCGAATCCAACGGCCGGCGCGAGGTCGGCTCCGGCGGCGGAGGCGGGCGCTTCGGGCTCGGCTACTTCCAGGAAGCCCAGCTGCAGGCCTACGTCGAGCAGGCGGTCAACGCCGCGCTCACCAACCTCGAGTCGCGTCCGGCACCTGCCGGCCCCATGACGGTGGTGCTCGGCCCGGGCTGGCCCGGCGTGCTGCTGCATGAAGCCGTGGGCCACGGCCTGGAGGGCGACTTCAACCGCAAGGGTTCGTCCACCTTCGCCGGGCGCATCGGCGAGCGCGTCGCCGCCCGCGGTGTCACCGTCCTCGATGACGGCACGCTGCCCGATCGCCGCGGCTCGCTCAATGTCGACGACGAAGGGCATCCGTCGCAGCGCAACGTACTCATCGAGGACGGCATCCTCAAGGGCTACCTGCAGGACTCGATGAACGCGCGCCTGATGGGCGTGAAGCCCACCGGCAATGCCCGTCGCGAGAGCTACGCGCATGTGCCCATGCCGCGCATGACCAACACCTACATGCTCGCTGGCGACAAGACCAAGGAAGAGATCGTCGCCAGCGTCAAGCGCGGCTTGTATGCCACCAACTTCGGTGGGGGCCAGGTCGACATCACCAACGGCAAGTTCGTGTTCTCGGCCAACGAGGCGTTCTGGATCGAGAACGGGCGCATCCAGTATCCGGTCAAGGGCGCCACGCTCATCGGCAACGGGCCCGACGCGCTCACCCGCGTGGCCATGATCGGCAACGACCTCGCGCTCGACACCGGCGTGGGCGTGTGCGGCAAGGAGGGCCAGAGCGTGCCGGTCGGCGTGGGCCAGCCCACGCTGCGCATCGACGGCCTGACGGTGGGCGGAACCGCCTGACCGCCGCCGGGGGCCGCCACGCGGCGGCAGGCCCGGAGCACTCAGACGAACCCGAGATAGCGCGTATCGAAGTTGCCCACGTTGGGCATCACGGTGGCGATGTCGGTGTCGGACACGCCCAACCAGCGCGCCAGCGTCGCGCCGAACTGGTCCACTGAAGTGGTGGGCACGAGCCGGCCCTGGCCGATGTCGTCCGGGCCGTTGACGGCAACGGCCGGGGCCTTGCCGTAGTACGCGCGCCCGTTGACGGCGCCGCCCAGCACGACGTGCACACCGCCCCATCCGTGATCGGAGCCGTCGCCGTTGATCGACAGCGTGCGGCCGAAGTCCGATGCGGTGAAGGTGGTGACCTTGTCGCTCACGCCCAGTTCCACCGTGGCGTCGTAGAACGCGCGCAACGCGTCGCCCACCTGGGTGAGCAGCCCCGGGTGGTTTTCGACCAGGTTGTCGTGCAGGTCGAAGCCCCCCAGCGACACCAGGAACACCTGGCGCGACAGCCCCAGGCTGCCACGGGCAGCCACCATGCGTGCCACCATCTCGAGCTGCGCGCCCAGCGACCCCTCGGGGAAATCGGTGGCCAGCTCGGGCACGCCCGCCAGCGCTGCAGTGACCTGCGCCTCGGCGTCGATCGACCGCTGGGTGACGCGGGCGTACTCGTCGGCCATCAAGTGGCTCGATGGCGCGGTGATGATGCCGCGCATCGCCGTCTGCGCCGAAGCCGCGCCGAACAACGGGCGCTGCAAGGCCTTGATCGCCACCGCACCGCTGGTGCTGAGCTGATACTGCACCGCCGTCGCCCCCGACAGGAACACCGCGTTGCCGGTCACCGACGTGCAGGTGAACACGCTGCCGCCGTTGGCGGACAGCATCAGGTCGCCCATGCGACCGCCCCAGCCGGAAGTGGCGCCCTCGGCCAAGTCGGACTGCCAGATCGACTGCTGGTCGTTGTGCGACATCAGCTTGGGCGGCAGGGGCACCGAACGCGCCTGGTACTGCGCCACGGTGGTGGGCACGATGAGCGGCCCGACATTGAGCTGCACCGCCAGGCGCCCGGCGTCCCAGATCGACTTCAGCGGTGCGAGTTGTGGCGCGAGGGCGTACTGCAGCCCATCGGGCAAGGCCTGGGTGGGTGTCAGCGCAGTCGCCGACAGCGACGACTGCGCGGTGGCAGCAGCACCGCGTATGGCCGCATATTGCGCATGGTGCGTGGCATCGATGGGCACCAGCGTGTTGCCGTGGTCGTTGCCGCCGTAGAGGAACACGCACACCAGCGCCTTGTAGTCGCCCGGTGCGGTGGCCGCGACGGCGTCGGCCAGCAGCGACAGGTTCAGGGCCAGCGGCGCGGCTGCACCTGTGGCACCGAGCCACAGGCTGCGCTTCAGGAAGGCCCGGCGCGCCAGATCGGTCGCAGGAGTCAGCGGCTTCATCGAGGTTGCCTCCGTCAGCGTTGCACCAGGTAGTCGGGACTGGCCATGACCAGCATGACCGCGGCGTACACGCGGTTGATCTTCTCGGTGTCCTTGGTGGCGGGCATGGCCGCGACCGCGTCGACGATCTGCTGCCGGGCATCGCTGCCGAGCTGGCCAGCGCACAGCAGCAGGTTCAGGCGGTCGACCAGCGCCGCGGCGTCGGCGGCCACGGCCAGCTCGGCGCTGTAGTCGGGCTTGATGTCGGCGTGGCTGCCGCCGATGGCCGTGAGCATGAAGTTGAGGTAGCCGGCGACGCTGGACTCATTGGTGATCTGCAAGCCTGGCGCCACCAGGCCCTGGGCAGCCAACGCCGAGTTCGGTGGCACGTATCCTGGCCGGAAGTAGTTGAACACCGAGGGCGACCGCTGCGGACTCTGGCCCAGCCGCGTGCCGGGGTCGCTGGTGTTGCCCGCGTTCCAGTCGCCGCTGGTGGAACCGGCACGGAAGGTGCGCGCCCACTGCACGAAGCGCAGCATGGGCTCGCGCAACTTGCCGAACCTGGCATCCGTCAGGCCTGCGTCGCCTCGTGCCTCGGGGTCGAGCAGCACGGCTCGCACCACCGCCGCGAGATCGCCCCGCACGCCGTGCCCGTTGTCGGCAAAAGCAGCGGCCACCCGCGCCACGTAATCGGCACTGGGGTTGCTGCTGACCAGGTGCTGGATCAACTGCCGGCCGATGAACGGCCCGACGTTGGGGTGACCGGCCAGTGCATCCAGCGCCATGCGCAGCGCCGTGGTGCCGTCGGTGCCTGCCGGCACGGTGGTGCCCAGGAAATTCGCTGCCAGCGTCGAGTGCAGCGACGCATTCAGCGTCATGGGGCGGCGCACGAACTCCGGTCCGCTCTCGCCGCGGGGCCGGTTGAGGTTCCAGCCGGTGAACACGCGGGCGAGCTGGCTGACGGTGTCCTGGGTATACGTTTCGAGCGGCAGGCCGTCGCTGCCCGTTCGCACGCTGCCGTCGGCATTGAGCTCGTACAGCCCGATGGTGAACAGCTGCATCACCTCGCGCGCATAGTTCTCGTCGGGCAGCCGGCCGGTGGTGGCGTCTTCCTTCTGGTTGCCGGCGGTGTTGAGATAGCCACCCATCGCCGGGTTGAGCGTCACCTGCTCGAGCAGGCTGCGCAAGGTCCCGTATGCGCCGTTGGCCAGCAGGTCCCAGTAGCCGGCCAGCTTGAACTGCTTGTAGGGACCGGTGATGCCGTCGAAGCCGACGACGAAGATCTCCGACAGCGCCAGTGCCACGCGCTGGCGCAGCCCGTCGGTCGCGGTGAACAACCGCTGCCAGATCTGCGAGTCGACCCCCATGGCCACGTTGGCCGCGTCGGGGTTCTGGTCATAGCCTTTGGACACCAGCCAGTCCCAGTTGCCCGCCGACGGCGCGCGCGCCAGTTCCTGGTCGAGCCACGCCGGATAGCCCATCGCCCGGACGTTGGCGATGTCGGTCTCGGTGGCGGCGAACGTGGCCTGCAGCAAGAAGCGCGCGGCCTGCGCATCGGTGAACGCCCATTGCGTGGCCAGTACCTGGGGCGCGAAGTCGGCCAGCGTACCCACGCGCGTGAGCACATGGCCCGATGCCGGCCCCAGCAGGTAGACGTCGGTGCCGGCCACGCCCAGGTAGTTGCCGGTTGTCGGGTAGTAGCGGTAGACGTAGGGGTCGAAGGCCTGATCGGCCGCGGCGTCGGGGAACAGTGCCTCGTGCGCCTGCTCGGCCCAGTCGAACAGCTGCGTGGGCGTGGGCACCGGCGTGCCCACGCTGGTGGTGGCGGCGCTCACCTGCAGGATCCGGCGGTCGGTGCGTGCCGACTCCAGGGCCAGGAAGGCATCGGGCGGCGCGCTGCTGGCGCCG
>JABWBN010000300.1 GCA_013360485.1 Burkholderiaceae bacterium
CGCCTCGGCATTCGACTTCGGCTTCGCGCTCGGCCCGCGGGTCAACGCGGCGGGGCGGCTGTCCGACATGCGCCTGGGCATCGAGTGCCTGCTCACCGACGATGCCGGCCGCGCCGCCGAGCTGGCCGGCCAGCTCGATGCCATCAATCGCGAGCGCCGCGAAGTCGAGGCCGGCATGCGCGAACAGGCACAGCTGCTGCTCGACGCGCGCATGCCCGAGGGCGAGGCACCACCCGCGCTGGTGCTGTTCGACCCCGGGTTCCACGAGGGCGTGGTGGGCATCGTTGCCGGTCGCATGAAGGACCGCCTGCACCGCCCGACCTTCGTCTTCGCGCGCGGCGCCGACGGCATGCTCAAGGGTTCGGGCCGGTCGATCGCCGGCTTCCACCTGCGCGATGCCCTTGATCTGGTGAGCAAGCGCCATCCGGACCTGCTGCGGCGCTTCGGTGGCCATGCCATGGCCGCAGGGGCGACGCTCGATCCTGGCGGCATCGACACCTTCGACCAGGCGCTGCAGCAGGTGGCGCGCGAGTGGCTGGGCGCCGACGAGCTCCAGCGCACCGTGTCCACCGACGGCCCGCTGCCCGTCGAGTACTACACGGCCGACACCGTGCAGCGCATCGACGCCCAGGTCTGGGGCCAAGGCTTCGAGGCGCCGCTGTTCTGCGACGAGGTCGAGGTGCTGCAGCAGCGCCTGGTGGCCGACAAGCACCTGAAGCTGCGTGTGCGGCTCGCGGGCAGCGGTCGCGCCGCCGCGCCCCCTCGCGAAGCGATCTGGTTCAGCCACACCGATCCCCTGCCCGCCAGCGTGCGCCTGGCCTACCGCCTGAGCCTGGACGAGTTCCAGGGCCAGCAGCGGCTGCAGATGGTGGTCGAAGCCGCGGCACCGGACTGATTCCCGCCGCCGATCGCGCAGCGCAACCGGCCGAGGCACCGGATTGCCCTCTTGGCGTAGATCAGGGCCACATGCCTGCGCACCGTGGCCCACGTAGTTCCCACAAGGCGCAAACTGCACTCAGCGGCTAGATTCCCGCTGTCCGGCGCCGCTGGCGCTTTTACCCCGCAAGGAGGCCTCCATGCCATTTCGTTCGCTCGCCATCGCCGCAGCCGTCCTGCTCGCGCACGTCGCCGCCGCTGCCCAGCCGATCGTCATCAAGTACAGCCACGTGGTGGCCGACCAGACGCCCAAGGGTCAGGCGGCGCTGAAGTTCAAGGAACTGGCTGAAAAGGCCTTGCCTGGCAAGGTCACGGTTCAGGTGTTCCCGAACAGCCAGTTGTTCGGCGACGGCAAGGAGATGGAGGCACTGCTGCTGGGCGACGTCCAGATCATCGCCCCGTCGCTGGCCAAGTTCGGCAAGTACACCAAGGTGCTCCAGATCTTCGATCTGCCGTTCCTGTTCGACGACATCGCGGCCGTGGATCGCTTCCAGGGTGGTCCCAAGGGCCAGGCCATGCTGGACTCGATGAAGTCCAAGGGAATCAAGGGCCTGGGCTACCTGCACAACGGCATGAAGCAGCTCTCGGCACAGAAGCCGCTCAAGACGCCAGCCGACGCCAAGGGCCTGAAGTTCCGCATCCAAGCCTCGGATGTGCTCGAAGCGCAGTTCAAGGCTGTCGGAGGCAATCCGCAGAAGCTGGCCTTCGCCGAGGTCTACCAGGCACTGCAGACCGGCGTGGTCGACGGCACCGAGAACCCGTGGTCCAACATCTACACCAAGAAGTTCCACGAGGTGCAGAAGGTCATCATGGAGTCCAACCATGGCGTGCTCGACTACATGGTCATCACCAACGCAGGCTGGTGGGACAAGTTGCCGGCCGACGTGCGCACCGCTCTGAACACCGCCATGGTCGAGTCGATCAAGTACGGCAACAAGGTCGCATTCGATGAAGACTCCAGCTTCCGCCAGAAGGTGATCGACGACAAGAAGGCGACGGTCATGCCGATGAGCAAGCAAGAGCTTGCGCAGTGGCGCGACGCGATGAAGCCGGTCTGGGCCAAGTTCGAGGCCGACATCGGCAAGGACAACATCGACGCCGCACTGGCCGCGAACAAGAACTGATACCCAGCCGATCCGCCCGCAGCCGCCGCGCGTTGTGCGTGGCGCTGCGGCGGACACTGAAGGAGTCCACAACATGCGTTGGATCGACCGTCTCGAGGAATGGATCGTCATGCTGATGCTGGCGGCCATGACGGGCCTGACCTTCGTGCAGGTCGTCCTGCGCTATGTCTTCAACAGCGGCTTCTCCTGGGCTCTTGAAATGACCGGGCTGCTGTTCGCCGTGATGATCTTCGTCGGCGTGTCCTATGGTGTTCGTATCGGTGCCCACATCGGCGTGGATGCGTTGGTCCGCTTGATGCCCTCGGCCACACGCCGGGTCGCCTCGATCGCGGTCGTGCTGGCCTGCATCGGCTATTGCGGCATCGTCATCGTTGGCTCTTACGAGTACGTCAGCAAGATGAAGCTGATCGGTGTCGAGCTCGAAGACCTGCCGATACCGGTCTGGGTCGCCCGCTCGATCCTGCCACTCGGTTACGCGCTGATGACCTTCCGCTTCCTGCAGGTGCTGTGGCAACTGGTCACGGGCAAGTCCGACAGCCTGCACCTCGCCGACGAGGCCGCCGATGCGCTCAAGCTCAAGGCCGAGGAAGGTACCGTATGAACACCCTGATCCTGTTCCTCACCTTGTTCGTGCTGATGGGCCTGGGCATGCCGGTGGCGATCTCCCTGGGCCTGTCCAGCCTGCTGACGATCATGCTGGTGGGCTCGGACTCGCTGGCCAGCCTGACGATCAAGATCTACGAAACCAGCGAACACTACACACTGCTGGCCATACCCTTCTTCGTGCTCGCCGGAGCGTTGATGAGCACCGGCGGCGTGGCCAAGCGCATGGTCGCGTTCGCGATTGCCGCGGTCGGCCACATGCGCGGCGGCCTGGCCATTGCCAGCGTCATGGCCTGCACGCTGTTCGCTGCGGTGTCGGGCTCGAGCCCAGCGACGGTCGTGGCAGTCGGGTCGATCGTGATCGCCGGCATGGTCAGGAGCGGCTATCCGCAAGCGTTCGCTGCCGGCGTGATCTGCAATGCAGGCACATTGGGCATCTTGATCCCACCGTCGATCGTGATGGTTGTCTATGCAGCTGTCACCGAGGTCTCGGTCGGCCGCATGTTCATGGCCGGCGTGGTACCCGGCCTGCTGCTGGCATTCCTGCTCGCAGCCGCCGTGTGGTGGCGGGCTGGGAAGCTGAAACTCACGCGCACCGAGCGGGCCAGCACCGCAGAACTGCTCGACAAATTCCGCGAGTCGGCCTGGGGTCTGATGTTGCTGGTCATCATCATGGGCGGCATCTACGGCGGCATCTTCACGCCGACCGAGGCCGCAGCCGTGTCGGCCGTGTATGCGGTGGTGGTGGCCTGCGTCATCTACAAGGACATCACCTGGAGCCACTTGCCCGAGGTCTTCCTGGAGGCCGGCAAGACGACCGTGATGCTGATGTTCATCATCGCCAACGCCCTGCTGTTCGCCCATGTGCTGACCACCGAGCGCATTCCGCAAACGATCGCCGAGGCCATCCTTGCCGCAGGCATGGCCCCCTGGATGTTCCTGCTGGTGGTCAACATCATCCTGCTGGTGGCAGGCAACTTCATGGAACCCACCGGGATCATCCTGATCCTGGCGCCGATCTTCTTTCCCATCGCCAACCAGCTCGGCATCGACCCGATCCACCTGGGCATCATCATGGTGGTCAACATGGAAATCGGCATGATCACCCCGCCGGTCGGCTTGAACCTCTTCGTCACCAGCGGCATCACCGGCATGAATCTGGTGCAGGTGGTGCGGGCGGCCCTGCCCTGGCTGTCGATCCTGCTGGGCTTCCTGGTGATCGTGACCTACGTGCCGCAGGTCAGCCTGTTCCTGCCGAACCTGCTGTTCGATTGATCTCACCCGCGGCGGCGGGCGCGCACACAGACACGATTCAGGCCACTCCCGCATGTGGCCTGATCTCCGTTTGCGCAGGCGCAGTGCCTATCCCGGCCCGGGCGTGCGCATGGCCTGGGTCACCAACCAGCCCCGGAACGCCCCGACCGCGGGCCGCTCGATGCCTTCGGGCGTGACCAGGTAGTAGCCTCGCTGCCCTCGCAGGGGCCGTTCGCACACCACCTGCAACTCGCCCCGCCCGAGCTCGGCCTCGGCCAACATGCGCGGCATCAGCGCGACGCCCATGCCCTGTGCGGCAGCCACCGCCAGCATCGAAAACAGCTCGTATCGGGGCCCGGCCAACGCGCGAGGCGCCTCCACGCCCATCGCTTCGAACCACTGGCGCCACGCCTCGGGGCGCGTGCTCTGCTGCAACAGCGGCAGTTGCGCCACGTCATGCGGCGTCCAGCGG
>JABWBN010000301.1 GCA_013360485.1 Burkholderiaceae bacterium
GGTGACCGACTCCATGATTGCCGCCGCCGCTGCCGAGTTGCAGCGCAAAGGGGTGAGCGTCAAGGACATCTATGTCGAGTATCTCGACCTGGCCCGCAACGTCGATCCGCAAGGACGTGCCGCGCTGGCCAGCGTGTTGCGCGACAAGCTCGCGAAGACAAAGCTCGGCCTGGTGATGGTGATGAGCGAGGCGGCCCTGGACTTCATGGCCGCAGAGGCTGGCGATCTCCTCCCGCCCGACGTACCGGTTCTCGTGTCTCTGGTCCAGCCGTCGCAGGTCGCATCGGGCAGTGCTCAGCACTCCATCCTGAGCGTGGTTGGCCAGCCCGATGTGGCGGGAACGCTTCGTTACGGACTCGAACTCTTTCCCCGGACGCGGCGCGTGGTGGTGGTGACGGGCACGGGCGACGAGCAAAGCCAGGTCTTCGAGCCCGCGGTCGAGGCACTCGCCGCAATGCCGTACAAGCCGCAGCTCGAAGACACGCGGACGTTGAGCTACAGCGAAACGCTCCAGCGCATCTCATCTTTGCCCGCCGACAGCATTATTCTTCTGGGGTCGTACTTCAAGGATCGTACGGGGCGCAGTTTTGTGCCGGTCGAAGTCGTCGCCGAAATCGCGAAGCGGGCCAATGCGCCGGTATTCGTCTTGTACGACACACAAATCCAGCGCGGCGTGGCAGGCGGCTCGGTATTGGTCACCGCGACCGTCGGCCGGCGCATCGGCGAGATCGGTTTCGATGTCCTGACGGGAGTGCGCCAGCCCGGCGCCGGCCTCGGCGATGCCTCCGTGGCGCCGACCCCCATGTTCGACTGGGGACAGCTCCGGCGCTGGGGCGCTGAGCCTGCGAAGCTCCCCCAGAACACCCTGTTCCTGAATCGCCCGCGGACGCTCTGGAGCGAGTACCGGAACGCGGTCATCGCCGCGTCGGCGGCAATTCTCGTCCTGTCGATCCTGGTCGTCGCTCTGGCGGTTCAGAATCGTCGCCGCCAGCGCGCCGAGGAAGCGCTGTTGACGTATCAACAGCGGCTCGAGTCGATGGTCGACGACCGCACGGCCAAGCTCGCGGTCGCCACACAGAAGGCGGAGGCCGCCAACGTCGCCAAGAGTGCGTTCCTCGCCAACATGAGCCACGAGATCCGCACGCCGATGAATGCCATCACCGGCATGGCTTATCTGGCCCTCAAGACCGGGCTGTTGCCACGCCAGCGTGACTACATCCTGAAGATCCAGGCCTCCGCGCAGCATCTGCTCGGCATCATCAACGACATCCTCGACCTCTCCAAGATTGAAGCTGGCGAGATGAGGACCGAGCAAACCCGTTTCAATCTCTCCCGGGTGCTCGGCAACGTGCCCCTGGTGGTTGGCGAAAAAGCGGCGGCCAAGGGGCTGGAGCTGGTTCTCGACGTTGCCGACGACGTACCCGAGCAACTGATTGGCGATCCGTTACGCGTCGGCCAGATTCTGATCAACTATCTCAACAACGCGGTGAAGTTCACCGAGCAGGGCGAAATCAGGATCCAGATCACCGTGACCGAAGCCTCCCGCGAGACCGTCGAGTTGCGCTTTGCGGTGCTCGATACGGGCATCGGCCTGAGGCCTGAGCAGTGCGAGCACCTGTTCGAGAGCTTTCAACAAGGCGATGCTTCGATCACCCGGCGTTATGGCGGCAGCGGACTGGGCCTGGCGATCTCCAAGAATCTGGCGGCATTGATGGGTGGAAAGGTCGGGGTGAACAGCCAGCCCGGAGTCGGTTCCGAGTTCTGGTTCACCGCCCGTTTCGGGCACGGTGCGGCGGTCGGATCGCGACCGCCTGCCGCCGCGAACTTGTGTGGGCGTCGTGTCCTGGTGGTGGATGACAACACCAGCGCGCGCGGGATCATCAGCAAGATGCTCGACAGCATCGGTTTCCTGGTGACCAGCGTCGGTTCGGGTGCCGAAGCCCTGGCCGAAATCAGGCGCGCCGACGAGGCTGGCGAAGCATTTGACCTGGCCTATGTCGATTGGCAGATGCCCGATTTCGACGGTGTTGCCACCGTCAAGGCCATGCGTGCGCTGGACGTGACGAAGGTGCCGCAGGTGGTGATGATGACCGCCTTCAGCCGAGAAGAATTCCTGGAAGCCGTTCCGGGCGTGGGCGTTGAAGTGATACTGACCAAGCCGTTGAGCGCATCAAGCCTGTTCGATGCCGCGATGCAGCTCCTGGATGGCAAGCCCTTGGCGGCGGGCGAGGCGTCGCATGGCGAGACGCCGGGTTTCGACCCGGCCCGCCTCGCCGGTGCGCGCGTGCTGCTTGTCGAGGACAGCGAACTGAATCAGGAAGTAGCCACTGAAATGCTGCGGCAAGCCGGATTGGTGGTCGATATTGCCGCCAACGGCCAGATCGCCATCGAGCAACTGGCTCGCGAGCACTACGATTGCGTGCTGATGGACATGCAGATGCCGGTGATGGACGGGGTCACCGCCACGCGCGAGATCCGTAAGCTGCCGCAATTCGCGGAACTCCCTATCGTGGCCATGACCGCCAACGCCATGGCCAGCGACCGGGAGCGGTGCCTCGAGGCGGGCATGAGCGATCACCTTGCCAAGCCCATTACTCCGGATGAACTATTTGCCACGCTGCAGCGCTGGATCGGAAGCCGCGAGGGGTCGGCCGCAGTGATCGACGCCGGCGCGACGCCGCCGCCGCTCCGGGCTGGAAGCACCCTCACGCAGCATCACATTGCGGGGCTCGACGCCGATCTGGGATTGCGTCTTGCAATGGGGCGTGATGCCCTCTACCGCTCGCTGCTGGATATGTTCGTCTCGGGGCAGCGGGATTTTCGTGCGCAACTGGGTCTGGCCCTGGCCAATGCGGACTGGACCGGCGCACGCCGTATCGTCCATACGCTCAAGGGCGCCGCCGCGCAGATCGGTGCAACCGAGCTGGCGGCCCTGGCCGCCCGCCTCGAATCAATTATCGCCCAGCATGAACCGGTTTCTTCGCTGCGGCCCTTGCAGGAGCAGGCCGCCGCCTTGGCGGAGCAGCTCGCAACCCTCATTCACGCAATCGAGGCGCACTCATCGACCGATGCGCCAGCGCTGCCAGTGTCGCCCGACGACCTGAAGCTGCAGCGCGAAGTGTGCAGCAAACTCGCCGGACAACTCGCCAATGACGAATACGCCAGCGTCGAGACACTGCACGAAAACAACCCCCTTCTTCGGGCTGCGCTCGGTGAGCATTACCCGAAGATCGCTGCAGCGATCGAGAACCTCGACCTCGGTGGCGCGCTCGACGAACTCAAACAGTTCGCTGATGAAAAGGGAATTGACCTGCAATGAAACGAATGCGGACATTCCGGAATGTCTCCTCAGCGCCTGTGCGCGACCGCGGCGTTGCGGACGTCGGCGGCAGGTCGGTGGGCAATATCCGCTTCGTTCCCGCTTCATGCTCACCGGTGACGACGGGCATTTTCTTCAAGTCGATGCGGACCGCGCTGCAGCGCCGCACGCACCGCGCTTGTGCACTGCACACCAAGCTGGTGCATGAGCGCCCTCAAGCGGTAATTCCAACTGCCTGATTTAGAACGATTTCAAACGTGGCACGACGCTTGCTGAGGACTTATCAGCACAGCGTCCGACCCGCCAGCGCCGGCAGGTCGATTTGGCAACGGAGTCATGCGCTGGAACGCCCCGCATCCGCGGTGCGTACGACGCACGATGTACGACTCTGGAGCCCGACATGGACAAGAAATCCTTCCTGCAGGCCGGCCACACGCCTACGCTGATCGCCGCCTTCCTGTATTTCGACCTCGCCTTCATGGTGTGGGTGCTGCTCGGTCCGCTGGCGGTGGGCATTGCCGCCGACCTCGGGCTGTCGCATGCGCAGAAGGGCCTGATGGTGGCCACGCCGGTGCTGGCGGGGGCGATCCTGCGCATGCTGATGGGGGTGGTGGTCGATCGCCTGTCGCCGAAAAAGGCGGCGATCATAGGCCAGCTCATCGTGATCGGCGCACTGGCCTATGCCTGGGTGGCGGGCGTGCATTCCTTCAACGAGGTATTGGTGCTGGGCGTGTTCCTCGGCGTGGCGGGGGCGTCGTTCGCGGCCGCGCTGCCGCTGGCCTCGCGCTGGTACCCGCCCGAGCACCAGGGTACGGCGATGGGGATCGCCGGGGCGGGCAACTCGGGGACCGCGTTCGCGGCGCTGTTCGCGCCCGGACTGGCGATGGCCTTCGGCTGGCACAACGTGTTCGGGCTGGCGCTGATTCCGCTCGTGATCGTGCTGGTGGCCTTCTGCTTCATGGCCGAGGACGCGCCCGGCGCGCCGCCGCCCAAGCGCTTCGCCGAGTACCTGGCGGTGCTCAGGGACAAGGACGCGTGGTGGTTCATGTTCTTCTACGCGGTCA
>JABWBN010000302.1 GCA_013360485.1 Burkholderiaceae bacterium
GTTGTTGCGGCGCAAGCTGCTGGCCGTCATGGGTGTGGCCTGCCCGGCCAGCAGGCCGGCGCGCGCCGGTGCGGGCAGGCCGGTGGCGGCGGAATGGGCGAGTGCGGCGTTGCGCCGGTTCCAGTCCTGCCAGTGGTCGTCGGACAACGTGGTGCCATCGTGCCAGTACTCGATCAGCACGCTGTGCTGCTCGGTGCCCGTCCACTGTGCGCCCACCAGCGACTGCATCGCTGCGCCCAGCGTCGCCCGCTGCCAGGCATTGGCTGCGAGGTCCGATGCCCGCTGGCTCCAGCCGTCGTGGTGGCGCAGCGCCCGCACAGAGGCGTGAACCTCCCAGGCATCGGTGGCCACCCAGGCCATCGCCACGCCGGCGCTTGCGCAGGTGTGCCGTCCCCATCGACCAAAGCCGTACAGGTCGAGTGCGCCCTGGCGCCAGTAGCCGCGCCAGGCCAAGGCGCTCTCGTCGGCACCGCGGCTGGCGTCGGCGGATCGGCGTGCGTGTTGAGGCTGCACCCACACCACGGTGTGCGCATGCTCGGCGCCAAAGTACTCGGCCTGCAGCAGCGGTCGGCCCTCGGGGGTGGAGGCCAGCAGCGTGCGACGGGCTTCCTGCTGCACCACATCGTTGGGCCGGAATCCGTAGCCCACGTCCCAGCCCAGCACCTTCTTGCCCGCGCTGAACTGCCAGGCCCCGGCGTCGAGTGCCAGGTGCAGCTCGTTGACGCGCAGGCCCGCGTCGTGGGCGTTGTCGTCGTGGTGCAGCCAGCCCAGCACGTTGGTGGCCAGCGCCATTCCATGCCCACCCGGGCGCCCCCGCCACAGGTGACGCCACTCCAACTCGGCGTCCTGCAGGCCGTTGGACGTGGGGGCCACGCCTGGCTGCAGCGATCGTGCCTGGGCGAGCGGACCCTGGTCGTTGACGCGCCGCCCTTGCGCCTGCAGCCGCAGTTCGCCGCCGGAGGTCCCGGCGTCGCCGGCCCGTGCGGGCGCCGCCATGGTGGCCAGCCCCATCAGCACCGCCGCCGCGGCATATCGGCAGGTTGACTGGAATCGCGGGGTCGGTTTCATCAGTCGAGCGCCGGGTTGCGGGCCAGGAACATCGGATTGAGCCACTCCTGCGGCACCTGGCGCTGCTGGCGCGCGACATAGCGCACCCGCGTCTCCTTGTGGTTGCCCAGGCGGTCGCTCAGCACCATCTCGTCGACCACCCGCGGCGCTGTGGCCGAGTCGAACCCGAACGACGCCAGCTTGGCCAGCTTGTCCGACTGAACGTACAGCTCGGCGCGCAGCGGCTCATGGCGTTGCGCGCCCACCCACAGCTCGATGCGTTGGTAGCTCAAGCCCTTGCGCGCGGCTTGAAGGCTGAGCCGCAGGCACTTGCGCTGGCCGCAGGTGTCCTCGCCGGCCAGCGTGCCGGTGTAGTCCTCGGCCCAGCTCAGCGTGGCGATGTCGCCGGTGGAGGCGTCGCCCAGCAGCTTCTGGGTGGGCGTGATGCGCACGGCCCGCTGGCTGCCTGGCATCAGCAGCCAGTAGTCATCGCCCAGCATCAGCACCTTCTGGCCGGCTTCGGCTGGCGAGCGCATCAGCACCAGCGACTTGTGGCCGGCCTGTGTGAACACGGTGTAGCGGCGTTCCTTGTCGAGCGAACCATCGCGGGCGTAGACACGCACCTCGGTCTCGACCTGCAGGTTCTCGCCGCCGCCGCTGCGGAAGCGGTCTGCGGCGCGCAGGATGGCGGCAACGTCGCTGTCGGCTGCGGCAGCGGCCGCCGGTGCCAGCAGCCCGGACAGGGCGGCGGCGGCGGCCAGCAAGGGCAGGGCGCGCCAGGGTTGGGCAATCATCATGGGAGCTTTCGATTCGATGGGGTCAGGTGTGCGCCAGCGCGTCGACGACCGGCTTGTTCACGGTGCGGCGGGCGACAACGGCCGAGGCCAGCGTGGACAGCAGCAGCATGGCCAGCACGGTGCCCGCGATCAGGCCGGCATCGGCGGTGATCTGCAGCGGGTAGCCCACGCTGCGCCCGGGGGGCGGCGGCATCTGCACCGGGAACACCAGCAGCGCACCCGTCACGCCCAGCGCCAGCAGCGCGCCCACGCCGGCCCCTGCACCGCCCAGCAGCAGCCCCTCGAGTGCGAAGCTGCGCACCAGTTGGCCGGGCAATGTGCCCAGGGCGCGCAGCGTGCCCACCTCGCGGGTGCGCTCGATGATGGCCATGGCCATCGCATTGGTGACCACGAACACCACGATCACGCCGATGATGAGACCAAGCGCACCAAAGATGCGGTTATAGAGGTCCTTCACGCTGCGATAGAACATCGCCTGGTCGAGCCAGGTCTGCACCTGCAGCGCGGGCATGGCCGCCTGCAGGCGCGCCTGCACCGGTGCGGTCGATTCCATGCGGTCGAGGAACACGCCCAGGCTCGACACGCGCTGCGTCACCAGCAGCTTCTGCGCCGTGGCCAGGTCGGTGTAGACCAGTCGCTTGTCGACGTCGGGAATGCCGGTGGAGAACACGCCGGCCACCGTCACGTCCAGTGCATTGAGCACTCCCTCGGTGGTGCTGGCCATCAGCGTCAGGCCGCCGCCCGGGGCCACCTTCAGGCTGCGCGCCAGGCCTTCGCCCAGCATCACCTGCAAGGTCTGGCCACTGGTGAGCACCTGGCCGTGCTGCACCGTGAGGAACGGGCCCTTGACCGCGAACTCGGCGTCGGGGTCGATGCCTGCGGCCATCATCACGGTGGACTTCTCGCCGTTGCTGATCAGGCCGCTGAACTCGACCCGCGGCAGCACCTGCCGCACGGCGGGGTCGGCCAGCAGGCGGGCGCGCAGCCCGGCGGCGTCGTCCAGCCCGTGCTGCAGCGGCGTGTCCTCGTCGCGGCTGAACTGCTCGGCGCGGGCCACGATGAGATGACCCGTGGTGCGCGCCGCGGCCTGCGCCAGCGACTCGTAGGTGAACAGCGCGAAGCCGCCGGCCAGCAAGATGGCCGCTGTGCCCAGCGCCGCAATGGTGGCGGTCACCGCCGAGCGGCGCCGGTTGCGCAGCGTGTTGCGCGCGGCGAAGCTCAGCCAGCGCATCAGATGGTTCGGGTTCATGACTGGATGCGTCCGTCCTGGAGGTAGATGGCGCGGTCGCAGCGGTCGAGCATGCGCGCGTCATGGGTGGCGATGAGGAAGGCTGCGCCGTGGGCATGGCCCTGCTCGCGCATCAGGTCCACCACCTGCGTGGCGGTGAGCGTGTCCAGGCTGGCCGTGGGTTCGTCGGCGATCACCAGCGCCGGGCGCTTGACCAGCGCACGGGCGATGGCCACGCGCTGGCGCTGCCCGCCCGACAGCGCGTCCGGCCGATGGGCGGCGTGCTCGTGCAGCCCCACCGCCTGCAGCATGGCCCGCACGCGCTCGCGGCGCTCGGCGGCGGATACGTCGGCCAGGAACAGCGGGTAGTCCACGTTCTCGGCCACGGTCATCACCGGCACCAGGTTGAAGTTCTGGAACACGAAACCGATGGCATCGCGCCGCAGACGCGTGGCTTCGCCGTCCGACAGCCGCTCCACGCGTTGTCCGCGTAGCTCGATGCGGCCTTCGTCGGGTGCATCGATCAGGCCGGCCAGGTTCAGCAGCGTGGTCTTGCCACTGCCCGACGGGCCGGTGAGCGCGAGCATCTCGCCGGGCTGCAGCTGCAGGTCGACGCCTTGCAGCGCCGGCACCACGTGCGTGCCCAGGCGGTAGGTCTTGCGGACGCCATTGAGCACGAGCGCGGGCTTGGCCGGCATGTCGCGGCCGGCAACGATGGGGGCTGCCGCAGCGGCCGATGGCAATGCGAGTGCGCCGCGCATCACAGTTCCTTGAGGCGGGCCTGCGCGGCGGTGGCCTCGGGCGTGCCGCTGTCGGCCACACGCTGCAGCCACTGGCGGGCCTGCTCCTTCTGCCCCGCGCGCGCGGCTTCGAGGCCGGCTCGCATCCATACCGCGGCCTTGAAGCCCATGGGCGAGCCGTCGAGCACCGGGCTGCGGAGCACGTCGTCGAGCAGCTTGGCGCCGCGCGGCTGGCGGTTGAACATCGAGGGCAGGGCAAGGAAGGTGCGCGCTGCGGTGAAGCGCACTTCCAGGCTGGCGGGCACGCCGCGATAGTGCGGCGCGTCGTGGGCGGGCGTCAGCAGCGCGAGTGCCTTGTCCAGCATCGCCAGGCCGTCGTCGGCATAGCCCATCTTCTTCCAGGGCAGGATCGTGGTGCTGGCCTTCATGGCCGTGGCGGCACCGGCATAGGCACGCAGCACCGGGTCGGTGGGCTCGGCATCGGCCAGGCGCGCCAGTTGCTCGGCTGCAGGCTCGATGGCGGCGCTGTCGCCGCTGCTGGCGCGGCCGAAGGTGGCCAGCGCGGTGGT
>JABWBN010000303.1 GCA_013360485.1 Burkholderiaceae bacterium
AACGGCGACTGGCTGACTGTGTCGCGCCGGCAGGTGGCGGCCGTGCGCGAGGTGCTGGCGCGGCAGGGCGATTGAGCCGCGCCTGGCCGCGCCATCGGTCAGCCGGTGTTGCGCAGGCCGGCTGCGATGCCGTTGATCGAGATGTGGATGCCGCGCTGCACGCGGGCCATCGAGGGGTCGCCCTCGCGGCGATGACGGTAGCGCCGCATCAACTCGACCTGCAGGTGGTTCAGCGGGTCGAGGTAGGGGAACCGGTGCTCGATCGAGCGCGCCAGCGTCGGGTTGCTCTGCAGCCGCTCGCTTTCCCCGGTGATCAACGAGAGCATTTCGTGCGTGCGCTCCCATTCGGTGCGGATGGCGGCGAACACCCGGCGCCCCTGGCGCTTGTCGCTCACCAGCTCGACATAGCGCGCCGCGATGCGCAGGTCACTCTTGGCCAGCACCATGTCCAGGTTCGACAGCAGCGTGCGCAGGAAGGGCCACTGCCGCACCATGCGCTGCAGCAGCTCCAGGCGTTGTGCGCGCTCGGCGCCGCTGCCGAGGTAGGTCTCGACGCCACTGCCGAATCCGCACCAGCCCGGCAGCGCCACCCGGCATTGGCCCCATGAAAAACCCCAGGGGATGGCGCGCAGGTCTTCGATGGCGCGCGAGGCCTTGCCTTCGCGCGGGCGAACGGCGGGGCGCGAGCCGATGTTGAGCTCGGCGATCTCTCGGATCGGCGTGGCATCGAAGAAGTAGTCGGTGAAGCCCGCGGTTTGGTAGACCAGGCGCCGGTAGGCCGCGTAACTCGCCTGGCTGAGCTGCTCGGCGGCCTCGATGAAGGCCCTGGGCGCGCTCTTGGTCGGGTGCAGCAGCGTGGCCTCCAGCGTGGCGGCCACCAGTGTTTCGAGGTTGCGCCGACCGATTTCCGGGTGGGCGTACTTCGAGCCGATCACTTCGCCCTGTTCGGTCAGGCGGATCTGCCCCTTCACGGTGCCCGGTGGCTGCGCCAGGATGGCTTCGTAGCTGGGGCCGCCGCCCCGCCCGACCGTGCCGCCTCGCCCGTGAAACAGGCGCAGGCGGATGCCGTGTTCGGTGTCGAGCCGGTCGAACAGCCGCACCAGTGCCAGCTCGGCGCGGTAGAGCTCCCAGTTGCTCGTGAAGAAGCCGCCGTCCTTGTTGCTGTCGCTGTAGCCGAGCATGATGTCCTGCTCGCCGCCGCTGCGTTGCACCAGGGTTGCGATGCCCGGCAGCGCGTAGTACTCGCGCATGATGGGCTCGGCCTGGCGCAGGTCGCCGATGGTCTCGAACAGCGGCACCACGATCAGCGACTGCGTGGCGCCGTCATCGAGCGTGCCGGACATCAGGCCGCACTCTTTGTGCAACAGCAGCACCTCCAGCAGGTCGCTCACGGACTCGGTGTGCGAAATGATGCAGTGGCGCAGCGCCTCGCGGCCAAAGCGCACGAGCATCTGTGCCGCGGTCTCGAAGATCTCGAGCTCGCCGCGCGCCAGATCGGAGTAGGCCGCGCCGCGCACCCGCAGCGGCCGCGCGTCGTTGAGCAGTCGCAGCAGCAGTTCGCGTCGGTGCGCCTCGTCCAGCGCAGCGTAGTCGGGCTCGATGCGTGCCACGCGCAGCAGCTCGGCCACCACCGCTTCGTGCTTGTCGCTGCTTTGGCGCAGGTCCAGCGTGGCCAGGTGGAAACCGAACACCTGCACCGCGCGGATCAGCGGCGCCAGCCGAGGGCCCACCAGCGCTTGCGCATGGTGCGAGCGCAGCGAAGACTCGATCACCCTCAGGTCGGCCAGCAACTCTTCGGGCTGCAGGTACGGGTCTTGTGGCGCCACCGCATGCCGCAGGGCCTCGGTGCCGGTCAGTGCATGCAGCGTGGCGGCCAGGCGGGCGTAGATGCCCACCAGCGCGCGTCGGTAGGGCTCGTCTTCGCGGTGTGCATTGCGGTCGGGCGAGCGCTCGGCCAGCGCGCGCATGTCGGGTGAGACCGGCGCCAGCATGGCGCTGATCGACAGCTCGGCACCGAGTTCGTGGACTTCGGTGAGGTAGAAGCGCAGCGCCACCTCGGCCTGGCGTGCCAACGCGTGTCGCAGCGTGGCGGCGGTGACGTTGGGGTTGCCGTCGCGATCGCCCCCGATCCAGTGGCCCATGCGCAGGAAGGTGGGCACGGGATGCCCGTTCAGCGCCGTTTCCAGGTCGCGGTACAGGCGCGGGATCTGGCGCAGGAAGGTGCTCGGGTAGTAGCTCAGGGCATTCTCGATCTCGTCGGCCACCGTCAGGCGCGTGTAGCGCAGCATGCGGGTCTGCCACAACTGGGTGACGCGAGCGCGGATCATCGCTTCGTTGTCGTGGCGCTCGCGCTCGGTGTGCAGCTCGTCGCGCTGACCCACCAGCTCGGCGATGGCCCGTTCGGCGTCGAGGATGCTGCGCCGCTGCACCTCGGTGGGGTGCGCGGTGAGCACCGGTGCGATGTAGGCGCGCTCGAGCATCGCGGCGACGTCGGCTGAGCGCACGTCGGCGCGGTGCAGGCGCTCGAAGCACATGGCCAGCGAGCCTTCCTGCAGATGGCCCTGACGCTCGTGGTGCAGGCGCCGACGCACATGGTGGCGGTCTTCGGCGATGTTGGCCAGGTGCGAGAAGTAGCTGAACGCACGGATCACGCTCACCGTCTGGTCGCCCGACAGGTTCTTCAGCAACCGGTCGAGCACGCGCCCGGCCGAGGCATCGTTCTTGAGTCGGTAGGCGACCGACAGCTGTCGCACCCGCTCGATCAGTTCATAGGCGTCCTTGCCCTCCTGCTCACGGATCACGTCGCCCAGGATGCGCCCGAGTAACCGGATGTCCTCGACGAGTGGCTTGTTCTTCGACGCGGCATCGTGCGCGTCGAGCGGGTGCGGGGGAATCGTCCCTGCATCGGGCTGCTCCGCAGGTGGGTTCGTACGGCGTGACCGAGTGCTGCGGCGAGCGGGTGAGACAGAAGACATGACGGGCCTCAAATCGTGTAACCAAGTTACCAGCGAGCGCTGCGCGGATGGTAGCAGCCCCGGGGCCGGATCGGGTCGCGGCGATAATCCGCGGCACGATGAACGACACCACCTTGATCGCCACCCGCGAGAGCCGTCTGGCCCTGTGGCAGGCCGAGCATGTGCGCTCACTGCTCGAGCAGCGCTTTGGCCTGCGCGTCGGCCTGCTGGGCATGACCACCCAGGGCGACCAGATCCTCGACCGCGCGCTGTCCAAGGTGGGTGGCAAGGGGTTGTTCGTCAAGGAGCTCGAATTTGCGCTGCAGGAAGGGCGCGCGCACCTGGCCGTGCACTCGCTCAAGGACGTGCCCATGGAACTGCCCGAGGGCTTCGTGCTGGCCGCCGTGCTCGAGCGCGAGGATCCGCGCGATGCGTTCGTTTCGAACCACCATGCCGACCTGGCCGCGCTGCCGCAGGGTGCGGTGGTGGGCACGTCCAGCCTGCGGCGGGTGGTGCAACTGCGCAACCTGCGGCCCGACCTGCGCATCGAGCCGCTGCGGGGCAACCTCGATACCCGGCTGCGCAAGCTCGACGAAGGCAGCTACGACGCCATCGTGCTGGCGGCGGCGGGCCTCAAGCGCCTGGGGCTGTCCGGGCGCATCCGGGCCACCTTCGATGTCGACCGCATGATTCCCGCGGCCGGCCAGGGCGCGCTGGGCATCGAGGTGCTGGCCAGTGCGGGCGCCTTGCGCGAACAACTGGCGCAAATCACCCATGGGCCCTCCTGGCTGGCCGCTCATGCCGAGCGTGCCGTGTCGCGCGCGCTGGGGGGCAGTTGCAGCATGCCGCTGGCGGCGCATGCCGTCTGGGCGGGCAACGACCTTCGGGTCGAGGCCGCCCTGGGCCATCCAGAACACACCGAACGCCCCTTGCTGCGCGCACAGGTGCGGGGTTGTCCGTCGGATGCGCGGCAGGCCAGTTCGCTGGGCGAGGCGGCCGCGGCACAACTTCAGGCCCTGGGCGCTGCAGCGTACCTCACCGGCCCGTCCACCGCGGCCTGACCGCTGGCCACGCGTCATGGCGGCGGTACCGCCCGAACACGATTGCCCGCCCAGGGTCAACCCCATGCGCCCGTGCGTGATCGTCACCCGGCCGCAGCCGCAGGCCAGTCAGTGGGTGGTGCGGCTTCAGGCGCTGGGCCTGCGGGCCCGTGCATTGCCGCTGCTGTCGATTGCCCAGGCGCCGCGGCCTGACGAAGTCGAGCGGGCCTGGCGGGCGCTCCAGCGGCATGCCTTGGTCATGTTCGTCAGCCCCAATGCGGTGGAGCGCTTCTTCGCACTGAAGCCACCTGGCCAGCCGCCGTGGCCAGCGGGCACCTGGGCCGGCAGCACCGGGCCGGGCACCGAGGCGGCCCTG
>JABWBN010000304.1 GCA_013360485.1 Burkholderiaceae bacterium
GCGGCTTCGACCACCGACGGGTCGATCCCGTTGCGCAGCGCCGCCTCGACGACCGCCAGCATGCGCCCCAGCGGCGAAATGGCGTCGCGCCCGAGCCGGTGCGGATAGCCCGAGCCGTCCATGTGCTCATGGTGTTCGGCCACGGCGCGCGCGATGCTGGGCGGATAGGTGGTGAGCTGGGCGATGACCAGGTGACCGACGTGCGGATGGACCACCAGTTGCTGGTAGCTCAGGGCGTCGAGCTCGCGATCGGCATCGGCCTCACCGTAGCGCGGATCGATGTACATCTCACCCAGGTCGTGCAGCAGTCCCGCTGTCAGCGCGAGCTTCAGTCCGGCCGGGTCACTTCGCTGTTCCAGTGCCAGGGTGCCCGCCAGCGCCATGGCGTCGAGCGCGTGGCTCCAAGCCTCGGGCCGTGCCGTCTGGCTGGCGGTGAGCAGCAACTGGGCCACCGGATGCAGCGTGAGGTTGGGCACCTCGCGCAGCAGCCGCGCCGCATGCGCCCGCCACAGCGGCGCGAACAGGTGGCTCTCGTCGGCCAGGCGCTGCTCGAGCGCCTGCGCCAGGCTGGCCAGCGTCAGGCCATCGGCCGCCACCAGGCTGGTCTCCAGCGGATCGCGCAGCCGGCGGTCCATCAGCTTGCGCTGCAGGTCGCGCGACACCGGCTGGTCGCGGGCCCACAGCTTGATGCCCGAAATGTCGAAGATGTCGCGCGCGGCGATGATCTCGCGCGTCTCGCTGGCGTCGAGGATCACGGCCAGCGCATGTGGATTGGCCGAGTCGAAGACCGGGTCCTTGGAGGTGGAGGTGGCCATGGCGATGCGCTTTCCCGAGTCGGTCCTGGATGGAGTATCGACCCGCACGGCCGGTTTGTTGAGTGCGGATTGGTGTGCAGGTGCAGCAGGCACCGATACACGACCGTCACGCGCGATGCCCTCGCGCGGTGTTTGCTGCACTGCCGCATCGCGGTGGCGGATCCACGTCATCCGTGACAGCCCTGATGCGTGGCGCCAGCGACAGGCATAGCGTCGGTCGCTCCAACCTGACCCCGGGGAGGCGGTCATGCAGGTCGTCCATCGGCAGTCGTCCTCATTTCACCTGAACCATCGCGCCGCGGCGCGGCCCGGCTGGCTGTGCGGCCTGGCAGCATTGCTGCTGGCCGGCTGCAACAGCAGCGACACGCCCGACCACGACAGCCTGTCGCTGCAAGTGGTCTCCAGCGCACCGCAGCAGGTCTCGGGCGGGGATGCACGGGTACGCGTGACCGCCGATCCGATGCTGCATGCCGATCTCGACCTGTGGCTCAACGGCACCAGGCTGACCGCGCCCCTGAAGGCCGATGGCCGGCAGCTCGAGGGCGTGGTGAGCGGCTTCGTCGACGGCAGCAACACCCTCGAGGTTCGCCACCGCGGCACCGGTGCACGCCAGGTGCTGCAGGTCACCAGCCACCCGATCACCGGCCCGATGTTCAGCGGCCCGCAGCAGACGCCCTTCGTCTGCACCACCGTCCAGGGCGCAGTAGGCCGCAAGCCGCTGGTCGACAGCGCATCGGCGCCGGGCTACAAGGTGACCGACGGCAGCGGGCAGGTGATCGGCTACAGCCGCAACTGCTCGATCGACACCTTCGTGGCCTACCACTACCGCACCACCAGCGGCAGTGTGAAGGCGTTGCCCACCGACGGCAGCCGACCGGCTGACATGGCCACGGCAACGCTGCCCGACGGGCGCACCGTCGACTTCGTCATCCGCCGCGAGATCGGCTCGATCAACCGCTTTCTCTACAGCTTCGCGATGCTCGCGCCCTTCGGCGAGGACCCCTCCAAGCCCGACCTGTCGCGCTGGAATCGCAAGCTGCTGTACTGGTTCCAGGGCGGCGTGGCGGTGGGGCATACGCAGGGCACGGTGCACGGCGGCTCGATGAATGCCGACATCCTGGCCAAGGGCTACGCCATTGCCCACAGCAGCGGCAACAACACGGGCACCCACTACAACCTCACGCTGGCCAGCGAAACGGCGATGATGACCAAGGAGCGCTTCATCGAGCGCTACGGTGTGCCGCAGTACACGGTGGGCCTGGGCGGTTCGGGCGGCGCCATCCAGCAGTACCACCTGGCCCAGAACTACCCCGGCGTGCTCGATGCACTGCTGCCGGTGCAGAGCTACCCCGACATGGTGACCCAGACGCTGCACGTGGGCGACTGTGAACTGCTCGAACACTACATGGACGCCACCGACCGCGAAAACGCGACCTGGCGCACCACGAAGAACCGGACATGGCTGGTGGGCTTCAACGCCGAAGAGAACCCTCCGGGCGGCCCCAACACCAAGGTCAACGACCCACTGGCGGCCGCCAAGACGCAGCTGGGCTACAGCACGGCCGCGGGCAGCACCGAGTGCGTGCCCGCCTGGCGCGGCCTCACGCCGCTGGCGATGAACCCGTGGTACGGCCAGGCACCCAACCAGGCGCAATACGAGCCGCAAAGCGACATCGCCGCCATCCGTTGGACGCACTACGACGATCTGCGCAACATCTACGGCACCGACAGCAGCGGCGCGGCACGCTTCGCCTGGGACAACGTCGGCGTGATGTACGGCCTCAAGGCGCTGAAAGACGGCCGCATCTCAGGCGCGCAGTTCCTGCACCTGAACTGGCACGTGGGCGGCTGGAAGCACCCCAGCCAGATGGTGCAGGAGGGCTTCCCCTTCCTCGGCAGTGCGAGCCCCGACACCTTCGACCCCTGGAGCCGGCGCAACATGACGCTGGCGCCGGATGCGCAGAACCCGGCTCCGCGCACCGCTGGTGATCCGGCCGCCATGCGGGCCGCGTACACCTCGGGTCATGTGTTCACCGGGCGCATCGGCGTGCCTGCCATCGATCACCGCCAGTACATGGAGCGCGAGCTCGACATGCACAACTCGCACCAGTCGTTCGTGGTGCGCAAGCGCATGCTGCAGGCCATGGGGCACAGCGACAACCTCGTCATCTGGTTCACCGACACCCAACCCGGCAAGAGCAAGTTCAGCCAGAGCCTGGAGGCGCTGGACGTGATGGACCAGTGGATGACCAGCCTCCAGTCCAACCCGGGGCGCAGCATCGCCGCCAGCCGTCCGGCCAAGGCCGTCGACAGCTGCTTTGACGTCACGGGCGCGCGGATCTACGGCGGCAGCGACGCCTGGGCCGGCATCCTCGACAACCAGGCGGCCGGCACCTGCACGCAGGCCTTCCCGCTGTACAGCACGTCGCGCATCGTCGCCGGCGCACCCTTCGAAGGTGCCATCTATCGCTGCGCGCTCAAGGGTGTCGACCAGGCGCTGGCGGACGGCACCTTCGCGCCGTGGAGCCCGCTGCCCGACGAGGTGACCCAGCTCAAGCAGATCTTCCCGTCGGGGGTGTGCGACTACAGCCGGCCGGACCAGGCACGACCGAGCTGATCACTTCAAGGCCGCCACGATCGGCGTCACGCTGTGTGCGCTTGCGAAGGCGCGGCGCATTTGTCGAGCGATTCGCCCTCGCGCACCGCTGCACTGGCATCGGCCGCGGCATCGGGGCCGAGAACCGTGAGCGGATCCTGGGGATCCGGCGGGGTCACCTACATCTGGCGCCACTACCTGCCACCGGCCGACAACCGCACCAACCGCCCGCTGCTGTTCAACACCGCCGGCGCACCGAAGCCGGCGTTCTGGGCCATCGCGGATCCGGCCTACGTGATCGTGCCGGGCGGCCAGACGATGTCGAACGCGCGCCGGCCGTGGATGCGGTAGACGCCGAAGTCCGCCGCATCCAACGTGGCGACGCGGTGGATGCCGGCTGCTTCGGCGAGCCAGATCAGCTCGATGTCGGCCCAATCGGGCTTCGCGTCCCCGTACTTCTCGAGCAGCGAGCCAATGCGGGCGTAGCCTGCGGCATCGGGCGCCGACACGCGCACCAGGCCGGTGGCCGCGGCGCGGGCGAGTTGCGGCCGCAGCCAACCGGGAACGAAGCGGGCCGTCTCGACAAGCACGGATGGCACGGACCACAGCTGGCCGTGGTGGTTGGACAACCAGCGCACCGCTGCTGCGTGAAGCGGCTCGCGGTCGTCGATCAGCGAAACCAGAAAGCCCGTATCCAGCAGTACCGCACCGCGGCCCGCCGGCGGCAATGATCGAACGGCGGGCGCAGTCGGCTGCACCTTCATCGCGCCGCGCGCTTGGCCGAGGCGCGGCGCAGGCAGTCCGCGAACGACAACAGCTCGAACAGGTGCTCGTGCACGTTCGGGCAGGTCGGCTGCACGACGAACACGTCGGCGCCGCGCACGTCGCACTCGACCTTCAGGTTGATCT
>JABWBN010000305.1 GCA_013360485.1 Burkholderiaceae bacterium
TGCTCATCGGCGTCAAGGACGGCCGCGTGGTGGCCACCCAGGGCGACCCGCTCACGCGCGAACGGCGCAGCGACCCCTGGCGCGTGCGTCGCGGCTTCGAAGGAAGCATCGAGCGCACGCTGGTGCCGCTGGCGCGCGCCCATCGCGTGCCGGTGCTGCTGGTGCACGGCGACAGCCACCACTTCCGCTTCGACCAACCGTTCACCGAACCCGATGGTCAGCCGGTGGGCCGGCTGTGGCGCCTGCAGGTGTTCGGTGATCCGCAGATGCATGCGGTGCGTGTCACCGTACGGTCGGCGCAGGCGCCCCAGCCGTTCGATGCCACGCCGATCTGGAACCCGCTGTCGCCCGATCCGCGGCGCTGAACCCGGCGCGCCACGGCTTCGGTGGCATCATAGGGGCATGCTCAGCTTGGCGATGTTGAACGATCCGCGCGTGGCACAGCCCACGCGGCGGCGGCGCTTCATCGCGCTGCGCCACCACTGCGGCCCTCCATGCCCGCGCATCACCCCGCCCGATGCCGTGTTCCGGAGGATGCATGCTCTCGCCCGACCAGTTCCATCGATTCAGACCCCGCCTGCTCGACGCCCTGTCGGGCTATGACCGCTCCCGCTTCCTGGCCGACCTCGGTGCCGGGCTCACGGTGGGCATCGTGGCGCTTCCGCTGGCCATGGCCTTTGCCATCGCCTCAGGCGTCAAGCCCGAGCAGGGCATCTTCACCGCCATCATCGCCGGCTTCCTGATCTCGGCACTGGGCGGCTCGCATGTGCAGATCGGCGGCCCGGCCGGTGCGTTCATTGTCATCGTCTACGGCATCGTCCAGCGCTATGGCCTGGCCAACCTGCTGATCGCCACCTCGCTGGCCGGCGTGCTGCTCATGGTGATGGGCTGGCTCAAGCTGGGCGCGCTGGTGCGCTACATCCCGGTGTCCATCGTGATCGGGTTCACCAATGGCATCGCGGTGCTCATCGGACTGTCGCAGCTGAAGGACCTGTTCGGCCTGCGAATCGACCAGATGCCGGCCGACTTTTTCGGCCAGGTCGGCGCTCTGGCGGCGCATGCCGACAGCTTCAACGTGTCGGCATTGGGTGTGGGCCTGGCCTGCCTGGCCATCGTGGTGCTGTGGCCCAAGGGCTACACCATGCCCGAGGCCCACCAGGGCTGGCGCAGCACGCTGCGGCGGCTGGTTTCCCATCTGCCGGGCACCGTGGTGGCGCTGGTGGCGGCCACCGTCGCAGTGCGCATGCTGAACCTGCCCATCGAGACCATCGGCAGCCGGTTCGGCGGCATACCGCAGGCACTGCCGGCCTTTGCGCTGCCCGAGTTCAGCTGGCAGACCGTGCGCCTGTTGGTCATTCCCACATTCACCATCGCGCTGCTGGGGGCGATCGAGTCCTTGCTGTGCGCCCGCGTGGCCGACAACATGACCCCGCAGTTCCAGCGCCACGACCCCAACCAGGAGCTCATCGCCCAAGGCGCGGCCAACTTCGTGGCGCCATTCTTCGGCGGCATACCCGCCACCGGCACCATTGCGCGCACCGTCACCAACGTGCGCGCCGGCGCCACGTCACCGGTGGCTGGCATCGTGCACGCCCTCACGCTGCTGGCCATCGTGTTGGTGGCCGCGCCGCTGGCGTTGCATGTGCCGCTGGCCGCACTGGCGGGCATCTTGATGTTCGTGGCCTGGAACATGGGCGAGTGGCACGAGTTCGCGCGGCTCAAGCACTTCATGCTGCCTTACCGGGTGGTGCTGGTGGGCACCTTCCTGCTCACGGTGGTGTTCGACCTCACCGTGGCGGTGGAAGTGGGCCTGCTGCTGGCCTGCGGCTTCTTCATTTACCGCATGAGCCAGCTCTTCCGGGTGCAGCCCCACCCCAAGCACACCGATTCAGGCGAACTGCCCCCCGGCGTGATGGTGTTCGAGCTGTTCGGCTCGTTGTTTTTCGGCGCTGTCGGCAAGATCGAGACGCTGCCCGAACAGATTCCCGAAGGCACGCGCGCCGTGGTGCTCGAGATGCACCGCCTGATCTCCATGGACACATCAGGCCTGGATGCCATACGTCAGTTGTATCGCACCTTGCGCCGCCAGGGCATCGCCGTGGTGCTGGCCAATGTGAACGAGCAGCCGCTGAGCCTGATCCGGCGCTCAGGCTTTGCCGACGAACTGGGCGTCGACCAAATCGTGCCGACGGTGAGCGATGCGCACCTGTGATGCAGGCGGCACGCCCGCAACGCGTGTCGATCGGGTGCGCCGACCACGCCCGTGCTTCAACGCCTGAGTCCCAGCAGCTCCGTGGTGGATTGCGCAACGCCGATGGCCGCGGCGATCTGGCGCCGGGCGGCCAGGAAGGGCGAGTTGCGGGCTCCGGCCGCGAGGTAGGTGTCCAGGTCGCCCACCTCGCGCTGCAACCTCGGCACCAGCGCCAGGAAGACATCGGTCAGATCGGGATCGAACTGCTGACCGCGCAGCCGCCTGACTTCGGCCAGCGCATCGGTCGTGGACCACGCCGCCTTGTACGGCCGGGCATGCGTCAAGGCATCGAAGATGTCGGCCAGCGCGGTGACCCGCGCGGCAATGGGGATGGCGTCGCGGGCCAGTCCCATGGGGTAACCCTTCCCGTTCCAGTACTCGTGGTGGTGCCGGGCGATCTCCTCGGCGATGTGCATCTGCGGCAGTTGCAGCCGCGCCAGGATCTCCGCCCCCGCCAGGGTGTGCGTCTGCATCACGCCACGCTCCTGCTCGTCCAGGCGCGCCGGCTTGAGCATGATGGTCTGCGGAACGGCCAGCTTGCCGATGTCGTGCAGCCGCGCGGCCAGGTCGATCAGAAAGCAGACGTCTTCTTCGAGCCCGATCTCGCGTGCCAGTAGCGACGCCAGTCGGCCGACTCGATAGCAATGCTCGCCGGTGACGTCGTCGTGCAGTTCCGCCACCACCGACTGCTGCTCGAGCAGCACCATGTGCTGGCGCACCTGATCGCGATCGCCCAGCACGCCGGACAGCGCCAGCCGGTGGCTGAGGATGTGCTGGTCTGGAGCAGCCACTGCGTGCGGCGAACCGGACGCCTCGAGCCGAGCCACATGCTCGCGGTGCTGCTGCACCACCTGATCCTCGCGAGCCCGTCGATTCAAGGCCAGCAGTTCGTGCAGGTAGACCAGTGCCACATCGGCCTGCCCCGCCCTGCGGTAGCCGTCCACGCAGGCCAGCAGCGTCTCGCCCACCTCGCTGGGAACATGCCGGCGCGCCAGCTCCAGCGCGCGCTTGAGTTGCACCAGCCCCGCCTCGGCCCGGCCCCGGTGCACCGCGACCATCCCGTTGACCAGCGTCGACAGGAACTCGCACCGGCCGGCCGGCAGCGCCTCGGCCTGCTCGACACATGCCTGCGCATGACCGGCAGCGGCATCGGTCTGCCCGAGTTGCAGCAACAGCCGCGCCAGATTGGCCTCGGAAATGGCCCGCGACAACCGGTCGGATGCTTGCGTCGGTGCAGGGTTCATCGCGACGGCTTGCTCCGCGGCATGCACGCCTGCAGCCAGATCACCCGAGTACAACGCGCAACTGGCGATGTTGTTCAACGCACCGCGGTGGACGATGGCGAGCGACGGGATGCCGTCGGCCAGCACCACCGCCTGCTCGTAACATTGCTGGGCCTCGGCATGCAAGGTGCTGCGCTGCAGGGCCAGCCCCAGGTTGTTCCACACGACCGCAGCCTCCGATCGGCTGGGCATCCGTGCGGCAACCTGCAAGGCTTCGGCAAAGCAGGTCGTGGACGCGGGCAGGTTGCCGCTCTCCATCTCGATCACGCCCTGAAACGTCAGTGCCTTGCGCAGCAGCGGATCGTCGCCGGCGCTTCTGGCCAGTTCGACGGCCTCGCCCACCGGGCCCCGCGCCAGCGCCGAACGCGTGGCAATGTAGTGGATGTGGGCCACCGTCAGCAGGCACTCGATGTGCAGGTCCACGGCCACGCCCTTGGGCAGCCCGGCCAGCTGCCGCACGGTTTCGTCGCACAACGCCTGCGTCGCCTCATCGGGTTCCGCCAGCGCCTGCTTCAGCCGCGCCAGCATTTCGGCGCAGAGGACCGTGATGCCATGCTCCGGCACCGGCGCGCCCATCACCCGATCCTCGCAAGCTCGGCCAGCAGCTTCTGCCGCGCCACCGGCTCGGTCACTGCATCGGCCAACAACGCAAAGAGCGCATCCCGCTGCCGGGTCCTTTCGGCCGCCTTGCGTACCACCACGCGGGCGATCGGTCCCAGGTGCGCGGCCAGGGCGCGCTGCGCCTGCTCCAGCGCCGCATCGCCCAGCGCACGGCCGTCGGT
>JABWBN010000047.1 GCA_013360485.1 Burkholderiaceae bacterium
CGGCATCGCCCCGCTGGGCCTGCAACCCAAGCGGCGGTCGGCATTCACCTTCGCGGCGCCGGCAGGCAGCGGCGCCACCGGCTGGCCCGCGTGCGTGGCGCTGGACCACAGCTGGTACGTCAAGCCCGATGCCGCGCAGTTGCTGGGCTCGCCGGCCAACGAAGATCCGGCACCGCCACAGGATGTGCAGCCCGAGGAACTGGACATCGCCGTGGGTGTGCACCGCATCGAGCAGGCCACCACCCTGGTGGTGCGGCCGACTCGGCGCTGGGCCGGGCTGCGATCGTTCGTGCCCGATGGCGACATCGTCGGCGGATTCGATTTGCAAGCCGAAGGCTTTTTCTGGCTGGCCGGACAGGGAGGGTTCGGCATCCAGACCTCGCCGGCGATGGGCATGGCCTGCGCGGCGCTGGCCGCCGGTGAGCCGTTGCCGCGGTGGGTGGCCGACGCCGGGGTGGATGCCAGCAGGCTGGGCCCAGGTCGGCTGCGCCTCGGCTCATGTGCGGACCCCGGCCCGAGCCACTGAACGAAGCGCAAGTGCTGCCGATCGTGCAATTGCACCGCCTCCAGACATGGGGGGTGGCGGCTGCGTGGCCCCGGTGCGTCGTCCTCGCCAAGTAAGATCGCCCGCTTCCGGCTGCCCGGCGGCCACCCTGTCTGGAGTTGCGTTCGTGAAGCTACGTCACTGGCTTGCCCCCGTACTGGTCCTGTGGTTGGCGGCCTGCGGCGGTGGCGGTGTGCCGCCCACTGGAAACGACTTGGTGGTGACTGGCACTGGCCCGACGGCGCCGGTGGCTGGTGGGGAGACCGCCACGTTCACGATGACGGTGCGCAACGGTGGCCCACTCGAGGCCAAGGATGTCTCCCTGACCAGCACGGTGCGCGGCCTGGTTCAGACCTCGGTGACCTATGCCTGCCAGGCCAGTGGTGGCGCCTCTTGCCCCGCCGATGTCGGTCCTTCGATGTATGTGGCCACACTGCCGGTCAACGGCACGCTCACCTTCACCGTGGCAGGACCGGTGGGCGAACAGGTCGACGGCGTGATCAGCAGCACGCTGCGTGCGTCGGCCAGCGGCGATCCCGACCGCAGCAACGACTTTGCCACCATCAGCGGCACCGGCTACAGCCTGCAGAGCAATGTGGTGGTCAGCGGCAGCGGGCCGGTCGATCCGGTGCCCGGTGGCGGTGTGGCCACGTTCACAATGGTGGTCACCAACGGCGGCCCGCAGGCCACCGGCGACGTGCTGATCGAGAACAGGCCCGGCGCAAGCAGCAGCCTCGCCAGCCTGGCCTGCTCCGCCAGCGGCGGCGCCACGTGTCCGCCGTCGCTGAACCCGATCATGCTGGCCAGCGCGATGCCGGCCGGAAGTGCGCTGACGTTCACCGTCGGTCTGAACGTGGCCAACGGCTACAACGGGCCGATCAACAACACGATGTCGGCGACGGTTCAGAAGGATCCCGACAAGACGAACAACATCTATACGGCCTCCGGCACGGCGGACAGTGCGAACCTATCGGGCAGCAACGTCGTGGTGACGGGCACCGGGCCGGCCGCGCCGGTGGCCGTCGGGGGCACGGCGTCGTTCCAGATGACGGTGACCAACCCCGGTCCGCAGGATGCGGGTACCATGCAGTTGGTCAACTCGGTGGGCGCCGGAGCGGTGCTCAGCGGCCTCACTTGCGAGGCTGCCGGTGGCGCCACCTGCCCCGCTGCGCTGGGCCCGTCGATGCAGGTAAGCAGTTTTCCGGTCGGCGGCGTGCTCACCTTCGTCGTGTCTGCCAAAGTGTCCTTGGGGTCCGGCGGCGGCACCGTCAAGAACACGATGTCGGCGCTGTTGTCCAACGACCCGGACCGCACCAACAACCTGTACACCGCCAGCGGTGCAACGTATGCGGCCGACTTGGAAGTGAAGGCCAGCGGTCCGACCACCAATGTGAAGTCGGGCAGCCTCGCCACCTTCACGATGACGGTGTCCAACTTGGGCCCGGATGCGGCTCAAGACGTGGCCATCACCAACCAGGTGAGCGATGCGCTCACGTTGACGACCATCCGCTGCAGCGAGAGCGGCGGGGCGATCTGTCCACCGGAACTGGGCCCCGAGATGAGCGCGCCGCTCATACCGGCGGGCGGCTCGCTGGTGTTCACCGTGGACGACACCGTGACGGCGGGGACAGTCGGGCGTGTGAGCAACACCATGCAAGTGGTCGCCATCGGCGACCCGAAGGCCGGCAACAACGTGGCCACCGCGTCGGCATCGGCCAGCACGGCCAACCTGGGCGTCTCGGTCACCGTGGCTGAGCGCGTGGCGGCAGGCAAGACAGCCTACTTCGTGGCCACGGTGGCCAATGCAGGCCCCAACCTGTCGCAGAACGTGGCACTGGTGTTCACCTTGCCAACCGGGTACAGCGCCGGCGTGGTGTCGTGCGCGCCATACGGCACGGCCGTCTGCCCCGCGGGCCCGTCGACCACGATGACCGTGCCATCGCTGCCGGTGGGTGGCAAGCTGGTCTTCACCATTCCGGTGGCGGTTCCCTCGAATGCGCGGGGCCTGATCGAAGCCAGCTGGAGCGCCAGCGGCGAGGGCGACAGCGACACGAGCAACAACCTGGCGCTGGCCGCCACGATTGCCGAAGACCCGCGCAACGGTGGCTACAAGCTGTTCTCGACCGACGGGCGCCAGTACGGCATGGTGCTCGACTTCGATGCCGGCTCCTACACCGTGCAGGGCCACGGTCTGGTGGCCGCAGGGTCATTCACAGCGGATGCCAGCGGTGGTGGATTCACCATTTCCGGCAACCAGCGCTGGCGGCTGGCCGAAGACATGGTGGTAGGCGGCTTCGACTTCGGATCGGGGGTGCGCCCCTTCGTGGCCGTTCGCCGCTTCGCGACGACGGTCGAGGAACTGACGGGAACGTTCAACGTCTCGAGCCTGTCGCTGCAGGTGGGTTCGGCACCGGGCTCGCGCGTGTACGCAGCCCAGTTCGCCGAGGGCGGGCTGCGCCTGTGCAACGATGTCTCGCAGTTCTACTCGATGGCCAACTGCCCCAGCGGCAGCGTCTGGACGTACTCTCTGACGGTCGCCAACGGCGTGTACACCGCGGTCGACTCGGTGCACGGTGACACCCAGACGTTCTATGCCGCGCGCAGCGGCCAGCAGCTCACGTTGCTCAGCGCGGGCGACGCCGTCGACAGCGGAGCCGCGTCGTTCCGCATTGGCTTGGTCGAGACGGGCGTGTTTGGCAATGCGACAAGCTACGGTGCCAGCACCGACAGCACCTGGGACACCGTCACCGTGAACAGCACCTTGCTCACGCTCAGCGGCGTCAACGCGCTGGGGGAGTCCTACTCGGTGAGTGCGCCGCTCGCTGCAGCACCGCAAGGTCCGACCGGCGTGCGCAGCGGTTTGCGCAGCTCCGATCAGGCACGCGTTTACCTGTCGCAGGCACCGCACCTGACCGTCATCACCGGAGCGCGCAACGGCGCGGCCAGCGGCTATCTGCAGATCAGCGCGCCCTGATCTGCTGAGCGCTCAGGCGGCTTCGGCGGGCACGGCGAAGCGAAACACGCTGCCGCGGCCCGGCTCGCTGCGCACGTCGATGCTGCCGCCCATGTGATGGGCCAGGTTGCGAGCGATCGACAGGCCCAGGCCGGTGCCGCCGTAGCGGCGCGTGACGCTGCTGTCGGCCTGTGTGAACGGCTGGAACACCACGTCGATCTGCTCGGGCGTCATGCCGATGCCGGTGTCCTGCACTGTGCAGGCCAGCAGCAGCTGCGGGCCTTCGCGCGCGGTGACCGACACCTGGATGTCCACGCGGCCGCGCTCCGTGAACTTCAGCGCGTTGCCTGCCAGATTCAGCAGCACCTGTCGCCAGCGCGGGCCGTCGATCACCACCATGGCCGGTACGGTCGGATCGATCGACCACTCGAACTCGAGTTGCCTGCCCTGCGCCTGAATCTGCAAGGGTCCGAGGGCCAGCCGCATCAAGTCGCGCAGATTCGCCGGCTGCGGATGCAGAACCAGTTGCTGGGCCTCCATGCGCGACATGTCCAGCACGTCATCGATGACCTGCATCAGCGATTGGGCGGAGTTGAGAACCAGCTCCATGAAGTGACGTTGTCGGGCGTTCAGCGGGGTGTCCAACAACACCCGCGTCAGGCCGACCACGCCGTTCATGGGTGTGCGGATCTCGTGGCTCATGTTGGCCAGGAAGGTGCTCTTGGCCCGATGCGCGACCTCGGCTGCATCGCGGGCGTTCTCGAGTGCGGCCAGCGCCGCTTTCAGGTCGCTGATGTCGCGGGCGTTGAACTGCAGCATCGCGGCACCGGTGACCGGATCGCGCACGGCGCGGCCGTCCACCGCATGCCAACGCTCGCCCTGGCGCGTGCGCAGCAAGGCCTCGCCGTCGTGGGTATGGCCACCGCGGACGGTGTCGAGGATGGCCAGACCGACCCCCGGATCGACGAACAGACCCACGAAGTCCGTCGTGCCACCGTCGTCCTCGACCGGGCCGAATGCCGCCAGCGCAGCCGGGTTGCGCATCAGCGCAGCGCCGCCGTCGAGCCGGTGCAGTGCCACGCGCAGCGGTGTGTGTCGCAGCGCCTCGATGCCGCGCAGCATGCCGGGGTCGTAGCTGGCGGCCAGTGGCTCCGACGCAAACAGGATGGCCTGCCGCCCGTCGGCCAGGCGGACTCCGCGCGACAACAGCACGGACGTCATCGGTTCGTCGTGGGGGTACAGCGTCCAGGGCTCGCGCACCAGCCGCCCCTGGGCATGCTGCTGCATGCTGGCCATCAACCGCGTTCGCGCGGCCGCGGAGATGTCGGAATAGTCGCGTTGCCTCAACTCGTCGACGGTCGCCGCATGCCAGAAAGCCAGCCCCGCCGGGTTGGCCCATGGAATGCCCGGGAGATCGATGTCGAAGACCCAGATCGGGACGTTCAGCCAGTCGTAGTGCCGCAGGTCTGCCGCATCGAGCAGGGGCAACTCGGCCGCCGGGCTGGGTGCTGGAGGGGGGGCGTCAATCGGCACACCGCGATGCTACCGCCGCGGCTGCTTCCGCACCTCATACCGAGTCTGACGAAGACTGCACCACTGCACCGCGGTAGGCATGCCAGCTGGCGTGTCCCAGCACCGGACCGGCCACCAGCAATCCAAGGAAGCCCGGCAGCATCGCCAGCAAGACCGTGAACGCAATCAGCGCGGCCCACCACAGCATCACGACTGGCTGGGCAAGGACCAGGCGCACGCTGGTCAGCCCAGCCGTGATGGCGTCGACCGGACGGTCGAGGATCATCGGAATCGACACCACGCTGACGGCAAAGATCAGTGCTGCGAATACACCGCCGACCAACACGTAGGCCACGATGAACTCGACATTGGCGGGGTCGAGCAGTGCCAGCAGAGAGCCCTTGAAATCCGGCATGCCATCGAAGCTGACCGCAAACACGATCAGTGACGCCCGCCCCCACAACATCTCGAGCACCAGCAGCACGAACCCGAAGATGGCCAAGGAACCGGTGCGCCGGTCCCAGGCCAGGAGCGAGTCGCCCAGGTCAGGCCGCTCCCCGCGCTCCAGCCTCAGGCTGGCCTGGTAAAGGCCCAGGCACATGAACGGCCCCATCAGGAGGAAGCCCGCGGACAACGCGAGCACCCACGCCGGGGCATGCTCGAAGACCTTGACCAGCGACCATCCCATCAGGAAGAAGCAGGTGCCGTAGAACAGGCCCAGCCCCGGGCAGCGGCAGAAGTCGGCCCAACCCGCTGCCAGCCAGCGCAGCGGGTCGGTCAGGCGCAACGTGCGCAACTCCACCGCCAAAGGCGCGGGCGCGCGGCGTGTCACGGACTGGCCATTGCGCGGGTCGTCTTGTCCCGGGGCGCTGTTGTCGTTCACCGCAGGCGAAGAGAAGGGTGACGGGAAGGCGGGCGCCGGAAACGGCGAGGGGAAAGGCGCCGGGAATGGCGACGGAAACGGTGCCGGGGTCGGAGCGCTCGTGTGTGACATTGCGGACCAATGTACGGCGCAGCACTTGTCCCACGACCCCGATGGGTCTTTCGTGGGTGCCGCCAGACGCACGAGCCGGCGCGCGACGAGTGGTCAGGGCCGCCGTCGCCCGCTCCACAGCAGCCACAGTCCCCCGACGCCGGCGCCCACGAAGCCCAGCAGGCCGAATGCCGGCAGTCCGAACAGTTGCGGTCCGCCGCCCACCGTCATGACGATGGACGAGCCGATGACCAGCGCTGCCACCACCAGTCCGACTGCGATCCGCTGCGCCGCGCGGTCGAGCTGGTCGGCCACCGCGCGCAGGTCGGTCACGTCGATCTGCACCTGTATGCGGCCCTTGCGTGCGGTGCGCAACAGCCGGGCCAGATCACGCGGCAGTCCGCCGAGCAAGCCGGCCACCTGCCGTACGGCCTGCCAGCCCCGCTGGGCCAGCGCGCGCGGCTGATAGCGCTCGTGCAAGGCCTGGCGCAGCAGCGGCAGCGCCTCGGCGGCCATGTGGAACTCGGGGTCGAGGCTGCGCCCCAGGCCCTCCAGGGTCACGAAAACCTTGATCAGCAGGGCCAGGTCCGACGGCAGAGCCAGGTGATGGGCCCGCAAGATGGTGGTCACGTCACCCAGCATCGAGGCCAGGCTGAGCTGCGCGAGCGGTACGCCGTGGTACTGGTCGACGAACGACTCGATGTCGGTGCGCAGCGCGTTGTCGTCGATCTCGTTGTCGTCGCCGGTCCACTCGAGCAGCACCTCGGCCACCGCGCCGGCATCTCGCTGTACCAGACCCAGCATCAGCATGAGGAGTTCGTCGCGGCGCTGCGGCATCACACGGCCCACCATGCCGAAGTCGACGAATGCGATGCGGTTGCCAGGCAGGAAGAACAGGTTGCCGGGGTGCGGGTCGGCATGGAAGAAGCCGTCGTGCACGACCATCTTCAGCACCGCGCTGGCACCGCGGCGGGCGATCAGGTGTCGATCGAGACCAGCCGCGTCGATGGCGGCCTGATCTTCGGCGGGCACCCCGCGTACGCGCTGCTGCACGTTCACGCGGCGGCTGGTGTGCGCCCAGACGACCCGCGGGATGATGATGTCCGTCTGGCCTTCGAAAGACGCGGCAATGCGTTCGGCGTGGCGGCACTCGCTGGCCAGGTCGAGCTCGCGCCTCAGCGAGCGGGCCAGTTGCCTGGCCAGTTCGATGGGCCGGTAGGGTCGCAGCTCGGGCCACTGCCGTTCGGCTGCGCCGGCCAGGCGTTCGAGCAGCCGCAGGTCGGCATCGATGGTGGCTTCGATCCCGGGGCGGCGGACCTTGACCACCACTTCGGTGCCGTCGGGCAGCGTGGCGGCATGAACCTGGGCAATCGATGCTGCCGCCAGCGGGGTGTCTTCCCAGTCGCGGAACACCTCCTCGGGCGGTGCGCCCAGGTCCTCGGTGAGCTGTGCCCGCAGCCGTTCGATGTCGACCGGTGGCGCGCTGCTGTGCAGCTTCTCGAGCTGGGCGATCCATTCGGGGCCAAGCAGGTCGGCGCGGCCGGCCATGATCTGACCCAGCTTCACGAAGGTGGGGCCGAGCTCCTCGAGTGCGCTTCGCAGTTGCTCCGGCGGGGTCAGCCGGGCCAGGTGCGCAGCGTGCTCGATGCGCAGTGCATGGCCGGCCTTGTCGAGCAGATCGGCCCAGCCCAGCCGGTGCACCATGTCGCCCAGGCCGTGCCGCACGAACACCGCGGCGATGTGCTGCAGTCGACCCAGATCGCGTGCGTTGAGCAGGGTCTGCAGGATCGGCATGGCCTCATCCTCGGCGCACGCGCCTCACTTCGTCAAGCACCAGGCAGATCGCGCCCAGCGTGATGGCGCTGTCGGCCAGGTTGAACGCCGGGAAATGGCCTCCGTGGAACACCGGTGCCAGCCAACTCCAGTGAAACTGCAGGAAGTCGACCACGTAGCCATGAACGAGGCGGTCGATGACGTTGCCCACCGCCCCACCGAGGATCATGGACACGGCGAAGCAGAACAGCCGCTGGCCCGGGTGCGCGCGCAGCATCCAGATGATGAAGCCCGAGGCTGCCGCGCCCAGGCCGACGAAGAACCATCGCTGCCAGCCCGAGGCATCGTGGAGAAAGGAGAACGCCGCGCCGGTGTTGTGCGCGCGCACCAGGTTGAAGTAGGAGGTGACCACGCGGCTGTCGCCCAGGCGGAACTCGCCCAGCACCAGTACCTTGGTGAACTGGTCCAGCAGCACCACGGCGAATGCCAGGCCCAGCCACAGGGCCAGGCCCGGGGCTGCACCGGCCCTTCCGGAGCGGCCGGCCACGTCGTCAGGCCACGGCGCCGGCTTCGCCCGTGCCGTGCAGGTTGGACGTGCAGCGTCCGCAAAGCCCCGGGTGGGTGCTGTCGTGGCCGACGTCGTCGCGCCAGTGCCAGCAGCGTTCGCACTTGGCATGTGGGGAGGGAACCACCTGCACGGCGAGCACGTCGCCGGTCTGCAGTGTGACCGCCGACGTGATCAGCACGAACTTCAGATCGTCGCCCAGCGATGCCAGCAGTGTGTGGATCTCGGGTGGTGCCGTCAGTGTCACCTGCGCCTGCAGCGACGAACCCACCGCACCGTCCTTGCGCACGGTCTCGATCGCCTTGTTGACGGCCTCGCGGACCTCGCGGATCTGTGCCCACTTGGCCAGCAGGCCCTCGTCGGGCGTCTCGAGCTTCCAGTACTTCTCGACGAAGATGCTGCGGCCGGTGCCGCCGAAAATGGCCCAGGCTTCCTCGGCGGTGAAGCTCAGGAACGGTGCCATCCAGCGCAGCATCGCGTGCGTGAGATGCCACAGCGCAGTCTGCGCGCTGCGCCGCGCGACGCTCTTCGCGGCGGTGGTGTAGAGCCGGTCCTTGAGCACGTCCAGGTAGAAGGCGCCCAAGTCCTCGGAGCAGAACACCTGCAGCTTGGCCACCACGGGGTGGAACTCGTAGCCATGGAAGTGCGTCAGCACCTCGGCCTGGAATTCGGCGGCGCGCGCCATTGCCCAGCGGTCGATCTCGAGCATCTGCGTGGGTGCCACGGCATCGGTGCGCGGGTCGAAGTCGCTCACGTTGGCCAGCAGGAAGCGCAGCGTGTTGCGGATGCGGCGGTAGGCATCGACCACCCGCGCCAGGATCTTGTCGTCGCCGGCGATGTCGCCCGAGTAGTCGCTGGCGGCCACCCACAGGCGGATGATCTCGGCGCCCATGGACGAGCTCACCTTCTGTGGCTCGATGCCGTTGCCCAGGCTCTTGCTCATCTTGCGGCCCTGGCTGTCGACGGTGAAGCCGTGCGTGAGCAGGCCGCGGTAGGGCGCCCGGCCCTGCAGCGCGCAGGCCAGCAGCAGCGAGCTGTGGAACCAGCCGCGGTGCTGGTCGTGGCCCTCGAGGTACAGATCGGCCTCGGGGCCACTGTCGTGGTGCCCCAGCACGCCTTCGGCCTGCGCATGGGTGCCGCGCAGCACATGCCAGAAGGTCGATCCGGAGTCGAACCAGACCTCGAGGATGTCGCTGCTCTTGGTGTAGTGCGCGGCGTCGGCGGCGCCGAGGATCTCCTCAGCGGTGACGCGGCTCCACGCCTCGATGCCGCCGCGCTCGACGATGCTGGCAGCCTGATCGAGGATGTCCATCGTGCGCGGGTGCAGCTCGCCCGTGTCCTTGTGCAGGAAGAACGGCAGCGGCACGCCCCAGCTGCGCTGGCGGCTGATGCACCAGTCGGGCCGGTTGGCGATCATGTCGCGCAGGCGGGCACGGCCGTTCTCGGGGAAGAAGCTGGTGTCCTCGATGGCCTGCAGCGCCATCTGGCGTAGCGTCTGCGGTGCCTTGTCCTGGGTGAACACGCCCTCGCCTTCGTCCATGCGGATGAACCACTGCGCCGCGGCGCGGTAGATCACCGGGCTCTTGTGACGCCAGCAGTGCGGGTAGCTGTGCGTGATGCCCTCGGTGGCCAGCAGGCGGCCTGCGGCACGCAGCGCCTCGATGATCACCGGAACCGCCTTCCAGATGCCCTGGCCGCCGAACAGCGGGAACTCGGCGGCGTAGGCACCGTTGCCCTGCACCGGGTTCAGGATCTGGTCGTAGGCCATGCCGTGCGCCACGCAGGACTGGAAGTCGTCCAGGCCATAGGCGGGCGCGGAGTGCACGATGCCGGTGCCGTCCTCGGCCGTGGCGTAGTCGGCCAGGTAGACCGGGCTGGTGCGGTCGTAGCCGGGGTCGACATGGGCCAGCGGGTGCCGGAAGCCGATGCCGCCCAGCCGCTCGCCCAGCGTGGTCGCGATCACCGTGCCTTCCAGGCCGTAGCGTTCCAGGCAGCGCGCCACCAGCGTGGCTGCGAGAACCAGCAGGCCGCGCGGCGTGTCGACCAGCGCGTATTCCAGCGCCGGATTGAGGTTGAGCGCCTGGTTGGCCGGGATGGTCCAGGCGGTGGTGGTCCAGATGACCGCGTAGGCTGCCTTCGTGAACGGACCCGTGCCGAAGGCGGCGGCCAGCTTGTCGGGCTCGGCACAGGCAAAGGCCACGTCCAGCGTCTGGCTCTTCTTGTCGGCATACTCGATCTCGAACTCGGCCAGCGAACTGCCGCAGTCGAAACACCAGTACACGGGCTTGAGGCCGCGGTAGACGAAGCCACGTTCGATCACGCGCTTGAAGGCACGGATCTCGCCCGCCTCGTTGGCGTAGTCCATGGTGCGATAGGGTCGGTCCCAGTCGCCCAGCACGCCCAGCCGCTTGAAGTCGGCCATCTGCAGCGCAATCTGCTCGGTGGCGTAGGCGCGGCTCCTGGCCTGCATGTCGTCGCGCGAGAGGTGGCGCCCGTGCGCTTTCTCGATGGCGTTCTCGATGGGCAGGCCGTGGCAGTCCCATCCCGGCACGTACTGGGCGTCGAAGCCGGCCAGCTGTCGAGCCTTGACGATCATGTCCTTGAGCACCTTGTTGACGGCGTGACCCATGTGGATCTGGCCGTTGGCGTAGGGCGGGCCATCGTGCAGGATGAACTTCGGTGCGTTGCAGCGCGCCGCGCGCAGTTGGCGATAGACGCCCTGCTCGTCCCACTGCTTGACCCAGGCCGGCTCACGCTTGGCCAGGTCGCCACGCATGGGAAATGGGGTGTCGGGCAGGTTGAGGGTGCTGCGGTAGTCCGGGTTGATCGAATCGGTCATGGCCTGTCGCGCCGGTAGGGATTCGGCGCGCTCGTCCGGTGGGAAGAGGGGTGCAGCGGCATGCGCACGACGCCGCGGCGGCTGGCAGATCAGACGAAGGAGCGCTGAATTCGGTCGCGCGTGGTCTGGCGCCGCGTGGCGACAAATCCACGCAGGCCATCGACCTTGACTCTGAATGCGCCCGATGCCATGGGGCCGATTCTACCGAAGCCGTCGCGCCCGGCACATCCGGCCGGTCGTGCGGCGGCTCACATCCTGGCGCGAAACCAGGCCCGCGCCGCGGCGGTGTCCTGCGCGATGCCGTCGCGCAGGGCATCGAGCGACGGGTACCGCCGTTCATCGTGGAGCTTGTGCAGCAACTCGACCGTGATCACCCGGCCATAAGCGGCTTCGGCGTCGAGCTGCAACGGCCACTCGAGACAGTGCGTCTCCAGCAGCACCCGGCCGGCGTCCTCGACCGTCGGCCGAACGCCCAGGCTGGCCACGGCGGCCAGCGGCGAGGCGGTGAGGCCGCGGACCCGCGCCACGAAGATGCCCATCGCCGCCGGCCGGTGGTGGGCAAAGCGCAGGTTGAGCGTGCGAAAGCCCAGTTCGCGCCCGAGCTTGCGACCGTGCAGGACATGGCCGCTGATGCTGTAGGGCCGGCCGAGCAAGGCGGCGGTGCGTGCCATGTCGCCAGCTGCCAGTGCCTCGCGCACCGCCGAGCTCGATACGCGCAGCCCGTGCACCTCGTAGCTCATCATCCGCGCGACATCGAAGCCCAGCGCCGACCCTGCCGCGTCGAGCATGGCGTAGTCGCCGGCGCGGCGTGCACCGAACCGGAAGTCGTCGCCCACCAGCACGTAGCGTGCGCCCAGGCCGCGCATCAGCACATCCTCGATGAAGGCCTGCGGCAACTGCGCGGCGAAGCGCTCATCGAAGCGCAGCACCACGACCTGGTCGACGCCGCATCGCTCGAGCTCGGAGAGCTTGTCGCGCAGCGTGGCGATTCGTGCCGGGGGCGGGCCGCCGACCCCGCGCGCGGCGAAGTAGTCGCGCGGATGCGGCTCGAATGTCATCACGCAACTGGCCAGGCCGCGGTGTCGGGCCTCGTTCGTGAGCAGCGCCAGCATGGCCTGATGCCCGCGGTGCACCCCATCGAAGTTGCCTATCGTCAGCGCGCAGGTCGGCGCCAGCCCGGGATGGTGGAAGCCGCGAAAGACCTGCATGGACATGATTATCCTCAGCCGGTGATCGAGTCCGGGTCATCGATCCAGCGCCATTGCCCCGGAGCCAGGTCAGGCGGCAGTGTCAGCGCGCCGAAGGCGCTGCGGTGCAGGCCGATCACATGGTTGCCCACGGCCGCCACCATGCGCTTGACCTGGTGGTACTTGCCCTGCACCAGCGTCAGTCGCAACGACAGCTCGCCCGTGGCCTCGCAGCCTGCCGCCGCCACTGGCCGCGGGTCGTCGTCCAGCACCACGCCAGCGAGCAAGTGCTGCATCTGCCGGGGTTCGACCGGGCGAGCCGTCTGGACCTCGTAGACCTTGGGCACGTGGTGCTTGGGTGAGGTGAGGCGGTGCAGCAGTGCGCCGTCGTCCGTGAGCAGCAGCAGGCCAGTGGTGTCCTGGTCGAGCCGGCCCACAGGCTGCAGGCCGCGTCGTCGCAGCGGTGGCGGCAGCAAGAGCATCACGCTGGGCCAGGCCGACGGCTTCTGCGAGCACTCGTAGCCCACGGGCTTGTGCAGCATCACCAGTGCCTTGGCGCGATAGGTCCAGGTGACGCCATCGACGTCGAACTCGAGCCGATCCGGCCGCACCCGGTGTCCCGGGTCGCCGACCACTGTGCCGTCGATCCGCACATGTCCCTGTGCGACCAGACCCGCGCATTCGCGGCGGGTGCCGAAGCCCTGGCTGAACAGCAGTTGTTCGACGGTGATCATGGCAGCGGCCGCGTGTGGCGCCCTTTGCCCAGGGTGCGACCTTCGCGATCAGGGTTCACGACGCAATGCCATCAGGTAGTCGAGCAGCTGCTCGTGCTCGCGGGGGTCGGGTGCGTGGTGGATCGGCAGCAGTGTTCTCAATCGCTCACGCAGGGTGTCGGGCGTACCCAGGGTGGGCAGCAGTTTCGTCATCCGCGCGATGCTGTGGCACTGGATGCAGCGGCGCGCGTAGATGTCGGCGCCATCGCGCCCCTGCGCGGCTCCGGCCCATGCCACCCCGAGCAGAAGCACGGCGACCCAGGCGTGCAGGCTTGCGCTGCGGCCGCAGACCGGGAGCCCGGGACGCCGACGGATCGTTTGCCGACTGCGCGTGCCTGCGGACTGGCGGCGGGCGCTTCGCCGCGCAGCGTGGGTGTCCAATGTGAAGCGGGTCATGCCCAGCCCTGATCGCGAGCGCTGGGCAGGCCCAGCGCGGGCAGGCCTTCGGCCGCGCGCACGGCATTGAGGACGGCGCGCATGCACACTTCGGCGGCCAATGCCCCGATGGTGGTCAGGTCGCCGACGACATCGCTGTCGCCGGTGGCCAGTGCGAACAGGGTGTCGCCGTCGGCCGGCGAGTGCACCGGCTGGATGCAGCGTGCCAGGCCGTCGTGTGCCATCGTGGCCATCTTGGCGGCCTGGGCCTTGGTCAGGGCCGCGTCGGTGGCGACCACGCCGATGGTGGTGGACATGCCATTGAGCATGCGCTCGGGCAGGCGGCCGCTGCGGATCGACTGCATGATGTCCAGCGGTGTCGCTCCGCCGTCATCGCGTGCCCCGGCCACGACGCGGCCGCTGGTGGGGTCGACCACGTCGCCGACGGCATTGACCGCCACCAGCGCTGCGACCGTGACCGCGCCCACCTTCAGCGAGGCGCTTCCAATGCCGCCCTTCATGGCCCTTTCGGGGCCAAGCAGTTTGCCCACGGTGGCGCCTGTCCCGGCACCGACACTGCCCTGGGTGACAGGGGCTGCGGTCGCGGCATCGCACGCCGCGTAGCCGGATGCGCAGTCGGGTCGTATGGTGGCGTCACCGACCCACAGGTCGAACAGCACGGCCGCCGGCACGATGGGTACGCGGGCCGGCCCCACAGCCACCCCGAATCCGCGTTCATCGAGCCAGCGCATCACGCCGTCCGCCGCGGCCAGTCCGAACGCACTGCCACCGGTCAGCAGCAGCGCGTGCACCTGTTCGACCACATTGCGCGGGTCGAGCAAGTCGGTCTCGCGCGTGCCCGGCGCCGCCCCGCGAACATCGACACCGGCCACCACACCCTGCTCGCACAGCACGACCGTGCAGCCGGTGGGTCGCCGGGTATCGGTGTGGTGGCCCACCTTCAGGCCAGCGATGTCGGTGAGGCTTCCAGGAAACATGCGTGGCAGGTGCGTCGCGTTGGTCGGGCGCAGCGTAACACCGCGTTGAAGGGCTCGGCCCATGGGGTGCGAGACAATGCCCGTATGCCGCCAGCCGATGCCATTGCCACGAGCGCTGTGCCGCCGCGCGTGATCGACCTGCTGTGCCTGTGCGCTGCATGGTGCCGGCTGTGCGAGGGTTATCGCGCGGTGTTCGATGCGCTCGCAACCGAGCCTTCGCCCCCGGGCGTGGCGCTGCGCTGGCGCTGGATCGACATCGAGGACGAGGCCGACCTCGTCGGCGACCTGGACATCGAAACCTTTCCCACCTGGGTCATCGCCGAGGGCACGGTTCTCCTGTTCGCAGGGGCACTCACCCCTGAGCCCGCGACGGTGCGGCGCGTGCTGGGCGCTTGCCTCGGCGGCAAGCCGATGCCGCTGACCGGAGAAGCCGCCGAGCAGCGTGCAGCGCTGCAGGCCGTGCTGGCTGGCCTGGGCGACGGGCGCTGAGGACCTCGCGGCTCAGGCGAACACGCCCGCGGTGTCCTGCATGCGGGCCGAGACCTCGCCCAGGTGGTGCATCGTGTCGCCCCAGGCCATCTCCAGCATGGTCAGGCGCTTGAAGTAGTGGCTGCCGATGTACTCGTCCGTGACACCGATGCCGCCGTGCAACTGCGTGCACTGCTGTCCCACGTAGCGCATGCTGTGGCCGAGTTGTACCTTGGCCTGCGACAGCGCGCGCCGTCGTGCCGCACGCGGCTCACCCAACTTGAGCGTCGCGTAGTAGCTCATCGAGCGCCCGAGTTCGAGCTGCATCTTCACGTCGGCGATGCGATGGCGCAGCGCCTGGAAGGTGGCGATGGGAACACCGAACTGCTTGCGCGTGTTCATGTATTCCACCGTGATGGCGGTGTAGCGGTCCATCAGGCCCACGCCCTCGGCACAAGCGGCTGCGATGCCGATGTCGGCTGCATGTTCGAGCAGTTGGAAACCGTCGGCGGTCAGCAGCGTGGCGGCTGCGGCGGTCAGCAGCACTTCGCCCGCACGAGCACCGTCCTGCGTGGGGTATGGCCGCACGGTCACGCCGCTGGTTGCACGCTCCACCAGGAACAACCCGATGCCCGACTCATCACCCGCCGCACCGGCCAAACGAGCCGGCACGATGTACGCATCGGCCTCGTCGGCCGCCGGCACTACGCTCTTGTGGCCGTCGATCAGCCAGCGCTCGCCTTCTTGTCGAGCCCGGGTCGTGACATGCGCCAGCCGGTAGCGGGCGGCGCGCTCCTGCAGTGCAGGCAGCACCAGCGCTTCGCCGCCGGCCAGACGTGGCAGCCAGTCGGCCTGGACTTCGCCGGGCGCTTCGCGCATCAAGGCAGGCGCCACCAGTGCCGCGGCGGCATACGGCGCATTCACGAGCCCGCGGCCGAGTTCTTCCATCACCACCATGGCCTCGACGGCGCCCATCCCCATTCCGCCATGGGCCTCGGGCACGCACAGGCCGGCCAAGCCCAGGTCGGCCAGTTCGCTCATCACCCCGCGCGTGCGCCCGCCGGCCTTGGCCAGGGCATGTCTGCGTTCGAAGGCAAAGCCCTTTTCCACCCAGCGCGTCACGGCGTCGCGCAGCGAGTTCTGGTCGTCGGTGAAGTCGAAGTCCATCGCAGTGTCCTTGGGGTTTTGAGGCCCTGGTGAGCCCAGGCGTCAGCGCAGGTGTGGGTGGGTCTCGATCGGGGCGCGTGCGGCGTGGTCAGGAGCCGAGCACCACTTGTGCCACGATGTTGCGCTGCACCTCATTGCTGCCACCGTAGATCGTCGTCTTGCGGTAGTTGAAATAGGTGCCCGCCAGCGGCGCGCAGATCGCGGCGCCAGCGAAGTCGCCCTGCCAGCCGGCTTCCATCGCCTCGTGCACATAGGGCAGTGTCATGGGCCCGGCGGCCAGCATCATCAGCTCGGTATAGCGTTGCTGGATCTCGCTGCCGCGGATCTTGAGCAGACCCGCGATGTCCAGGCTCTGCTTGCCGCTCTTCTCGGCCGACAGCACGCGCAGCACCAGCATCTCGAGGGCCACGATGTCGACCTCGAGCAAGGCAACCTGGTCGCGAAAGCGCGTGTCATCGAGCATGCCTTCGGCGCGGGCGATCTGCTTCAGGCGTTCGAGTTCGTGCTTGGCGCGATTGACGTCGGCGATGTTGGTGCGTTCGTGCGCCAGCAGGTGCTTGGCGTAGGTCCAGCCCTTGTTCTCCTCGCCGATCAGGTTCTCGGCCGGTACCTCGACGTTGTCGAAGAAGACCTCGTTGACCTCATGCTCGCCATCGAGCAGGATGATCGGCCGCACGGTGATGCCCGGGCTCTTCATGTCGATCAGCAGGAAGCTGATGCCGGTCTGCGGCTTGCCCTCGGTGCTCGTGCGCACGAGGCAGAAGATCCATTCGCCGAACTGGCCGAGCGTGGTCCAGGTCTTCTGGCCGTTGACGACATAAGTGTTGCCGCGGCGCTCGGCGCGCGTCTTGAGACTGGCCAGATCGGACCCGGCGCCCGGCTCGCTGTAGCCCTGGCTCCACCACACGTTGCCGCTGGCGATGCCGGGCAGGAAGCGCTGGTGCTGCTCGGGCGTGCCGAAAGCCATGATCACCGGCGCCACCATCACCGGGCCGAAGGGCACGATGCGCGGTGCTCCCGCCAGCGCGCACTCTTCCTCGAACAGATGCTTCTGCACCGCATTCCAGCCTGGGCCGCCGAAGGGCTTGGGCCAGCCGTAGCCCAGCCACCCCCTGGTGCCCAGGATCCTGGCCCAGCGCTGCAGATCGTCGCGCGAAAGGCGCAGCGCGTGCTGCACCTTGTGCCGGATGTCCGGCGGCAGGTTCTCGGCCACCCACTGACGGATCTCTTGGCGGAAGGCGAGTTCCTCGGGGGTGAAGTTCAGGTCCATCTTGCACGCCTCTCGGTTCTGAGGAAGAACGCCCACCGATTCAAGCCACGTCGTCGGTACAGCGGTCGGACCCAGGTTTTTAGCACGACCGTTCGCGGCTGCCTTGTCCCTGCCGTGACAGGACCGCAGCGCTTCGAGCGATGGCGCCGACGTCCATAATCGGCGCCCGACATGTCCGCGACAGCCGATCCAACCCCCGGGTGTTCCTTGCGTCGCCTGCGTGGTGCATCCGGCAAGTGGAGTCAACCCGATTGAGCGCCGCTGGCCCGGGATTTCGCGCCACCGTGGCGGCCATGGCGGTCGGGCAGTTGCTGTGCTGGGCGGCCCTCTACTACGCCTTCTCGGCGTTCGTGCTGCCGATGCAGCAGGCGCTGGGCTGGAGCAAGCCCACCTTGATGGGCGCCTTCACGCTTGGCCTGGCCGTCTGGGGTGCCACGACCTATGCCGCCGGGGCTGCCATCGACCGCGGGCTCGGGCGACGGGTCATGACGGCTGGCGCCGCGATGGCCGGTGTGGGGTTCGGGGTGTGGTCGCAGGTGCACGAGCCGTGGATGCTCTATGGTGCCTGGGCCATCCTGGGCGCATCGATGGCCCTGACACTGTACGAGCCGGCCTTCAACGTCCTGACCAAGCGCTACCCGGAGCGCTACACACAGGGCATAACAGCGCTGACGCTGGTGGGCGGTTTCGCCAGCACCCTGTGCTTTCCGGCTGTGGCGATGCTGCAGGATGCGCTGGGCTGGAGGGCGGCGCTGGCCGTCATCGGTGCGGTGTTGCTGGTCGGCGTGGCGCCGTTGCATGCCTGGGCGCTGCGAGGGCCGGCCATCGTGGCGGCCCGCTTGGAGCCGGCGGCTGGCTCCGAGTCGACCCTGCACGACGCGCTGCGCGAACGCTCGTTCTGGCTGCTCACGGCCTGCTTCACGATGTACGCGTTCTGCAGCGCCGCGCTGTGGGCCCATGTGATGCCGGCGTTCGATGCCAAGGGCCTGTCGCGCACCCATGCCCTGGCGGTCGTGATGACGATCGGCCCGGCACAGGTGGGTGCGCGACTGGTCTTTGCCGCGCTCGGCCGGCGATGGTCGCTGCGGGCACTGGGATGCGTGGTACTGGCGGGGCTGCCGACATCGCTGCTGGTCTTCGCGATGGGCCGCACCATGGCGGCATTGATGGTCTTTGCCGTGCTCTTCGGCACCGCCAACGGGCTCGCGACCATCGTGCGCGGCGGGCTGCTGCCGCAGTACTTCGGGCGTGCGCACATCGGCCGCATCAGCGGCGCGATGTCGGCGCTGGGGTTGATGTCGCGCTCCGCTGCCCCGCTGGTGGCGGCCTGGCTGCTGCTGATGCTGCCCGGCTACGACGAACTGCTGCTCGTGCTGGGCGCGCTGGCCGTGCTGGCCGTGGTGGCCTTCTGGCGGGCGCGGCCGCCCGCCCGGTGAGCGTGCGGCGGCGCTGCCGCCCGCGAAGTTCAGCCGTTTGGGTCAGTTCAGGGGTGTCTTCTTCCCGTCCTTGAACGAATAGAGCGTCATGTCCGGGCTGCGCAGTTCGCCGTTGGATTCGAATGCGATCGTGCCGGTCACCCCCTTGTGCTGCATGGCCTGAAGCTGCGGGAGGTAGTCCCTCGGCTTGGCCGATCCGGCCTGCGTCATGGCCTCGACGAGCACCATTGCGGCGTCGTACGCGTAGGGCGAGTAGACCTGGAACTGCCCGGGAAACCGCTTGTCATAGCGCTCCTTCCAGGCTTTGCCGCCCGGCATCTTCTCGATCGATGTCCCGCCCTCGGCACACACCACATTGGCAACGGCCGTGGCACTGCCGGCTAACTCGACGATCTTGTTCGTGCAGATGCCGTCGCCGCCCAGGTACTTGACGCCGGCCATGCCCAGTTGTGCCATCTGCCGCAGCATGGGCCCGGCCTGTGGATCCATGCCACCGAAGAAGACCGCTTCGGCGCCCGAACTCTTCACGCTGGTGAGGACTGCGGAGAAGTCGACCGACTTGTCGGACGTGAACTCTTCGCGAACGACCTGGATGCCCTTGCCCAGGGCGGTCTTCTTGAACACCTCGGCCAGACCCTGCCCATAGGCGGTGCGGTCGTCGATGACAGCCACCTTGCGCACCTTCAGCACGTTGGCGGCGTAGATGGCCAGGCCCGCGCCGAGGGCGTTGTCGTTGGCGATGATGCGGAACGTGGTCTTGTAGCCGTTCTGCGTCAGCTTCGGGTTGGTGGCCGCCGGCGTGATGTGCGGGATGCCGCAGTCGTTGTAGACGCGCGAGGCGGGGATCGTCGTGCCCGAGTTCAGGTGGCCGACGACGCCGTTGACCTTCTGGTCGCACATCTTCTGCGCCGCGGCGGTGCCTTGGCGCGGGTCGGCGGCGTCGTCTTCGGCGGCAAGCTCGAACTTGACCTTCTTGCCGCCGATCGTGATGCCCTTGGCGTTGAGGTCGTCGATCGCCATGCGCACGCCGTTCTCGTTGTCCTTGCCGTAGTGGCCTTGCGGACCGGTGATCGGGGCAACATGCCCGATCTTGACGACTTCCTGCGCCAGCGCGGGCAGGGCCGCCGCGGCGGCGGCGACGGCGATGAGGCTGTGTTTGAACATGTGGGGTCTCCTCGGATGACGGACGGTCGGGGGTGGGGGGTGTGCCCGGCGGGCACGGTCGGAAGAAGGGGAGGGCGCGCGGCTACTCGGCGACCAGCTCGGCGCTGATCGCCACGCCGCGGGCCAGCGACATCGCGTTCGGGCTGTGCGCGACCGCCTTGTCCAGCAGATCCTGGTAGCGGACGCGGTCGCCGTCGCCGCTGACGCGCAGGCGGAAGCGGACGTTCTTCAGCGGCACCGCGGCCGGCTCGGCCAGGCCGAAGAAGCCGGCCAGATCCAGCTCGGCCTCGACGGTGAGCCGCAGCGACTCGAGCTGGATGCCCTGCACCGCGGCGCCGACGGTGAAGCCCACCATGATGCAGGCGCCGACGCCGGACAGAAGGTGCTCCTGCGGCGAAGCGCCGTGGTTGCCGCCGCCGAGCTGGCGCGGCTCGTCGATCAGCCACTGGAACGAGCGGTTGACGCGGTGCGCACCGAACTGCATCGGCAGCGTGCCGACCTGCGTGCGCGTGCCGTTCTGCCAGTTCAGATCGACGCCGTAGCGCACGATGCCCTGCGCGGGCTCGCGCCGGATCTCGTCGACCAGCTCGGAGACGGCCGCGAGCGGAATGCCATTGCGCATGTGATAACTCTCCTTGGGTGTGGGTGCAGTCAGGCGCCGAAGGCGCACTCGATAGCCTGGGCCAGGTCGGTGAGCAGGTCGCGCGGGTCTTCGATGCCCACCGACAGGCGCACGCAACCGGGGCGGATGCCCATGCGCTCGCGCTGGTGCGCGGTGAATGCGGCGTGCGAGGTGTTGAACGGCAGGCTGACCAGCGTCTCGACGCCGCCCAGGCTGGTGGCCTTCTTGGCCAGTTGCAGGTGTTCGAGCAGCGCCACCGCATGCGCGTCGGTGCCGTCGAGCTCGAAGCACACCATGCCGGTCGGGTTGGCCAGCAGCCGGCGCGCCAGTGCGTGATCGGGATGCGAGGGCAGTCCGGCGAAGTAGACACGCCGCACCCGCGGGTGCTGCTCGAGCCAGGCCGCGACGATCGCCGCGCCCTCGGCGTGCGCCCGCATGCGCA